>CAZNBB010000077.1:7135-18424 GCA_964571225.1 uncultured Gammaproteobacteria bacterium | reverse complement strand
CCGCAAAGAAAAAGTACCCCGCCGCGCGGGCGCGAGAGCCCGCATTCAAATTCAACACAATGACCGGGAGGTCTTCACTTAACCGGTGGGACAAAACCTCAAGAGCCACGGAAGACGCGGAAAGTATCGTAGGTTGGGTTGAGCCGCGCGAAGCCCAACAAACGGTAACAAGGGCGCAATAACGGAAGGGCTGCGCGCCGGCTGGGTGGCGAGTTGGCCAGGGTATCGGTGCAATGCGCCGCGCTTATTGCACACGCCGTGCACGCATGTTCTTCGCCGTGTTCCATGGGTTTCGTGTCTCTTGGGGGTGCTTTGTTACTTTCCGTTGTTGATCCGCCATGCTTTGGGCCCCGCCGGAAGAGAGGTGGCTCAAACGCGCTTGGAGTGTGGTCGAAGCGATGTGGGGGCGGTCAATCGGCGTGTACGCCGTCTATCGCGGCGACATGTGTGCAAGAGCACCGGGCTATCGGCGTCGCGCGGCTGTCACTTCGTCGAACAGGGCGGAGGTTGTTTCGGACGGGGGACGACCGAGCAAACTGACCAGCACGATGGCGATCAGCGAGAACACAAACCCGGGAATGATTTCGTACAGGTCGAACAGGCCGCCGTGCAGTTGCTTCCAGACGATCACCGTCACGCCGCCCACGAAGATGCCGGCCAGGGCGCCGTTGCGGGTCATGCGCCGCCAGAACAGGGCCAGCAGCACTGTGGGCCCGAAAGCCGCGCCGAAGCCGGCCCAGGCGTAGGCCACCAGGTCCAGCACCTTGCTGGCGGGGTTCATGGCCAGAAAGAAGGCGATGAAGGCGATGATCAGCACGGCGCTGCGGCCTACGAATACCAGTTCGGCGGCGCTGGCCCGGGGTCGGAACAGGGCCTTATAGAAATCCTCCGCCAGGGCCGAAGAGGCCACCAGCAACTGGGAGTCGGCAGTGCTCATGATGGCGGCCAGGATGGCGGCCAGCAGCACGCCGGCCAGCACCGGGTGGAAGATCACGACCACCAGGCGCATGAAGACGGTTTCCGATGCGGCGCCCGCCAGAGGCGTGTGCAGGAAGCCGATGCCGGCGACACCCACCAGCACCGCACCCAGCAGCGTGAGCGTGACCCACGAGACGGCGATGCGTCGCGCCTGACCCAGGGTCTCGGGGCGCTGGATCGCCATGAAGCGCACCAGGATATGGGGCTGGCCGAAGTAACCGAGGCCCCAACCGAGCAGCGACAGGATGCCGATCAACCCCAGGGGCGTGCCGTCCCGGCCGGTGAACGGATCGAGCAGTTGCGGGTCGATGTGGCCGAGGTTCGCCACCGTCGCCCCCAGTCCGCCGTCGCGGCCGATGGCCACCACCGGCACCACCACCAGGGCGAACAGCATCAGCAGGCCCTGCACCAGGTCGGTCCAGCACACAGCCAGAAAGCCGCCGATCAGGGTGTACATGACCACCACCGCGGCGCCGGCCAACACCGCCTCCAGGTAGGGCATGTGAAACACGGTGCTGAACAGCTTGCCGCCGGCCACCAGCCCGGAACCGGTATAGAAGGTGAAGAAGATGAGGATGAAGATGGCCGACACCACCCGCAGCAGGCGGGTGTCGTCCTCAAAGCGCTGCTCGAAGAAATCCGGCAGGGTGAGGGCATTGCCGGCCCGCTGGGTGTAGTGGCGCAGCGGCAGGGCCACCAGTTTCCAGTTCAGGTAGGTCCCGACCAGCAGACCAAATGCAATCCAGCCGGCTTCGAAACCGGCCACGTAGGCGAACCCCGGCAACCCCAGCAGCAGCCACCCGCTCATGTCCGAGGCCTCGGCGCTGAGCGCCGTAACCCAGCGTCCCAGCCGGCGGCCGCCCAGCAGGTAGTCGGCCAGGTCGTCGGTGCCGCGGTAGCCCATCACTCCGATGGCCAGCATGGCGATCAGGTAGACGGCGAAGGTCAGCAAGATGGTGTGGGAACTGATGGCGCTCATGGGTCTCGGCTTTGTTGGTGTTGTGTCGGCGGGCCGCCGGTGGCCCGCGTCGGGTCGCGATCAGGTCGATGCCGGTGGCCGCCCCGGCGGCGCGCTCCCCATGGGGCGCAGAATTTCCCCCACGTGGACCTCGAACCGTTGGCGTTGCAGGTCCGTCGTGTAGTGCTCGAGTACCCGCTTTATGACCGGAAACGCCAGCTGGTCCCAGGGAATCCGGTCCAGCTCGAACAGGGCCACGTCCAGGCTCTCGGCGCCGGCTCCGAACGCCGGCGCCGCCAGTGGCGCGCGAAACAGCATGTACACCTGGCTGATGTGGGGAATGCTGTAGACCGCGTACAGGGATGTGGCAGCGACTTCCGCCAGAGCTTCCTCCCGGGTCTCCCGCGCGGCGGCCTGTTGCACGGTTTCGCCGTTCTCCATGAAGCCGGCAGGCAGGGTCCACAGTCCGTAGCGCGGTTCGATGGCGCGCCGGCACAGCAATACCTTTCCTTCCCAATGAGGCAGACAGCCGGCCACGATCTTCGGGTTCTGGTAGTGAACGGTGCCGCAGCGGGTGCATACGAAGCGGGGGAGAGTGTCCCCTTCAGGTACCTGCAGAGTCACTTCAGAACCGCATTGATTGCAGAATTTCAAAATGCCGCCTCGGGAATCCGGGGTCTGGGGCATTACCCCCATGGACCACTAAATACTACCGTCCGGGCTGTCCCTCAAGCCACCATGCTCCGAATGGCGGCGCTGGAATCCCGTGGAATGCTTCCAAAGGGAAGAGCGCTTGATATGGATCAACGCAGCCTGCCGCTCCAAGCCCTAACCTTATAGCCAGTGAGGGGTTTATGCGGAGCCGGGCGCAGCACCAGGACGTTCCCGGCCCCGACACAATAACGAGGTCAGCGATACTATGGAACACCGCCTGAACAGGCGTATCGCCATGCGCACGCCGGTGCTGGTGTATCGGCGCGGGCAACGGGTGGCAGTCACCCGCATGCGGGATTTTTGCGCTGAAGGCGTCTTTCTGGAAACCAAGGTGTCCGGTCTGCATTTCAACGACTACGTGGAACTTGCCATGCCCTTGCTGGGACTTGGGGCCCGTGTCCCTGCGGTGGTGGCTCACGTGGCCCGCGACGGCTTGGGGCTCATGCTGGATCCCGACTCTGCGGAAGTACGCCGGTTTCTCAGACGGATTGCCACTTCGGCGCCCCAGGCGCAGCGGGTGGTGGCCTGAGCCGGCCCGGGAAATCTCCCCCAGCTCAAGGATCACGGGACCGCCTTGTGCGCCGAGGGCGCAGGCCGGGTCCAGTGCGGCGAAGCCCGTCGGACGCCGTGCCGATCGCCGTCTTTCGTGCCACGCGGCTCGATGGGTGGTTTGCATCCGTGCCTGGGAATCAGGGCGATTTGCCTTCGTCGCCGGCGAGGCGCTCGCCGGCCAGCAGCAGGCCAATCACGGACTTGGCGTCCTCGATCTGGCCCTGGTGACACCACTGTCGCGCGGTGGCGAACGGCAGCCAGTGGACTTCGATGAGTTCGTGGCGCTGGTGATCGGTGGGCACCGCTTCCAGGTCGGTAGCGAGAAACAAGGCGATGCGCTCGTCGCAGAAGCCGGGCGTTGACAGCATGGTGCCCAAACGTTGCCACTGCCCGGCCAGCAGACCGGCTTCCTCTCGAAGCTCCCGGTGGGCTGTCGTCTCCGGGTCCTCGCGGTTGTCCACTTTGCCTGCCGGCAATTCCCAGAGCCAGCCGCCGGCCGCGTGCCGGTATTGGCGTAGCAGGCACACGCGTCGGTCGGCGTCCAGGGCCACCACTGCTGCGCCGCCGGGGTGACGGACCACTTCCAGCTCCAGCTGCTGGCCGTCGGGCAGGCGTACCGACTCCAGGCCCAGGTCCACGACCTCGCCGCGATAGATGGGTTTGCGGTTGCTGTCCAGGGCGGGTCTCCATGTGCATCAGCGGAGCGAATCATCATAAGTCGCCGGCGTGAAACATGTAAAATGGCTGCCGATCCGTCCCTTCCCAGGCGAACGAGCCCATATGTTCTACGAACACGCTCCCCTGCACTTCGAGTGCACGCAATGTGGGCAATGCTGCGTCGGCGGCCCGGACCATCACGTGTTTCTGCGTCCGGCTGAAGCCGAGCGCATCCGCGAGTACCTGGGATTGTCCCGATCCTGGTTTCGCCGTCGCTACCTGCGCCGGCTGCCGGACGGTGACCTGGTGGCGGCGGCCGGTCCGCGGGGGAGCTGCGTGTTTCTGGGCGCTGACGGACGCTGCCGCGTATACGGTGCGCGGCCGGTCCAATGCCGGACCTATCCGTTCTGGCCGGAGGTGGTGCGCAGCCGCAGCAGCTGGGAGGCGGAAGGCCGGCGGTGCGAGGGCATCGGCCGCGGTGCGGCCGTGCCCCTGGAGCGGGTACGTGCCCAGCTGCGCCGGCAGCGGGCCGCCGAAGCGGGAATCGTCGGGCCCTGATGGGCAGACTGTGACCGCGCGCGCGATTTCTGCGCCGTTGCCATTGTCCAATGGCTGTCGACCGACAACGACAGGGAGGAGACGCCATGACGATGCCACGATTCGGCCGGGGGTTTGCGCCCATTGCCGTCCTGTGTGCTCTGGGGGTTGCCGGCTGCAACAGCGGATCCGGCGGCGGTGCGACGGGCACCATGAGCCTCGCCCTGGCGGATGCGCCCGTGAACGGCGCCCAGAAGGTGGTGGTGACGTTCACCGGGGTGGAACTGCAGCCGGCCAACGGAGCGGTCCAGGAAATCAACTACTCGACGCCCAAACAGCTGGATCTGCTGAGGTTGACCGGGGGCGTCACCGAGCTGCTGCTGAACGGCCAGACCCTGCCGGCAGGCAACTACAGCTGGATCCGGCTGAAGCTGGACACCGGCGCATCGTATATCGTGACCAGTGCCGGCGGGCAGTCGCCACTGACGATCCCCAGCGGCGCCCAAAGCGGGCTCAAGCTCAACCGTGGATTCACCGTGCCCGACGGTGGGCAGGCGGCGTTCACCATCGATTTCGACTTGCGTAAATCCCTGACCGAAGCCAATGGCCGGTATCTGTTGCGCCCGACACTGCGCCTGGTGGACAACAGCACGGTGGGTGCGCTGAGCGGCTCGGTCAGCACCACCGAGATCAGCCAGTGCGCGAGCGCCTATCCCAACGGCTACACCGCGGCGGTCTATCTGTTTCCCGCCGGCGCGACGCCCACCGACATCAACACTTCGGACACCGCCAATCCGGGTCCCATCACCACCGCCGACGTCACCTACGATGGTCAGACGGGCAGCTATCGATACACCATCCCCTTCATTCAGCAGGGCACCTATGAAGCGGCGTTTACCTGCGATGCTGGCATCGATGACCCCACCACGGCGCAGACGCTGATTTTCTCTGCGCCGGCAGCGGTGACCATCACCGCAGGCCGGACCACCGACCAGAATTTCTGAGGGCGTCGTCAGCGGGCCGCGTGGGGATCGGGCAGCGGGAACATCAGATCTTCGCGGACCTGGCAGTCGTAGTAGGCCATCAGCTGACCGGCGCCGGTGGGCGCCACCGGGTCGTAGTACAGGCCGCCCATCTGCAGGGCCAGAGCGGGACTGAGCTCCGAGCCCCAGGCAAAGGTGTCGAAGTCCTCGCCCCCGAGCACCACATGGGCGTGGGTCAGATACAGCCGGTCCAGCACGCCGTCGGCCGCCAGGGTGTGCATGACCGACGGGCCGCCGATGGCGTAGATGCTGCGGTAGCCTTCCTCTGCCAGGGTCTGAATCAACCGGTGACCGTCGGCGCCATGGCCGCTGCCGGCCAGGCGCACGTCGATCCCATGATCGCGCAGCGCCGCGATGCGCTCCTCGTCGGCGCTCTCGCCGGTGATCACGTACAGTCGCCGGTCGCCCAGGCCGGTGAGCGTCTCGGGGGGAATATCCAGGCTTGCGCTCAGCACCGCCACATCGGGTTGCGGTTGCAGCCCCTGGGCAAGACGCCAGCGACGCAGGTCCTCGAAGTCCGGCGAATCCCCGACCGGCAGCATGTCCTGGGCCTCGCCGATGGCCAGCTGACGCAGATAGCGCGCAGTGGTGATCAGCACGTCCGCCTGGGCGCCCAGCTCCTGGTACAGGCGCCAGTCCCGGGGATTGGCGATGGCGGGCGGCACCTGGTGGGTGTCGCGCCCCGATGCGGCCAGGGCGATACGGCCGTCCAGGCTGGTGATGAAGTTGGTGTAGACGAAGGGCCTGCCGTTCTGTCCACGCTGATGCAGCTTGTGGGCGAGATAGCAGCCCAGAAGGGACACCGCCTGCGTGGGGATCGGGAACAGGTGCAGCAGATCGTCGGTCACGGTCGGCATCCGGTTGTCAGGCATGGAAAGGGTGAAGATCGTACGGGCGCACGCATGCGCTACCAGAATACGCGGCGCACGAGGCCGGTGTTGTGTCGGCGCAGCCCCCGCAGCAGCGCGGTGAACTCCAGCCCGTGTCGTTGTGCGAGATCCTCGGCTTTGCCGCGCAGCCCCTTGAGTTCCTCCGCGGCGATGGGGCGGGGCAGTGCCAATGCGATCACATTGCCCCGCCGTTCCACCGGCAGGCGCAGCACCTGGTCGTCGAAGGCGGCGCGCAGGCAACGGTAGCCCTGGCGGAAGTCGCGCGAATCGTTTGCCCACAGATTCACCGCCAGGACGCCGGCGTCGGTCAGCGCGGCGCGGCAGCCGTTGCAGAAGTTGTCGGTGGTGACGCCGGCGGCCAGACCTCGTGCGTCGAATGCATCCACGAGGATCAGGTCGTAGCCGGGTTCGCTCGCGGAACGTTGCTGCAGGTAGTCGACACCGTCGGCGTCTATCACGTTCAGGCGCGACTCGCTGCGCAGTGCGAAATACTCGCGGGCGATGTCCACCACCGCCGACCGCGGTTCCAGTGCGTCGATGCGGCAATCGGGGAAGTGATGGAGAATGAAGCGCGCCAGCGAGCCGCCGCCGAGGCCCACCAGCAGCGCGCGGCGCGGTGCATCCTGAAACAGCAGGCACGCGCACATGGCGCGCGTGTAAGACAGGGCGAGGGCGCGCGGATTGGTGAGCAGCATGCTGCTCTGCTTGGCCGGCGTGCCAAAGTACAGGGTGCGGGTGATGGCGTCGTCGACCACTTCCATCACACCCATGTCGTCATGGCGTCGGCAGATGATTTCACCGGCGTGGGCTTCCATGACGCCATTCTAACCACCCTGGCCGCCCGAGCGCAGCCGGCAGTGGCACAAAGGACTGATTGGGGATTACGGCGGCGGGGGAGGTGACCGGCGCCCGCAGGCGGCCGGATAATCGCCATACGCGGGCGCCGCGGCACCCGCGTATGGCGTGTTAGCGCTTAAATTGGGGGTCAGGCGGCGGAGCGTTCGTCCTGGTGGTGGTATCCGGCTCCGAAGCGAGGGTCGTCTTTGGGTGTTTCTTCAGTGGAGGCCTTTTCCTCCACCGCTTCGGCGAGGCTGATGTCGTTGAGGAACCCGTAGACACGGCCACTCAGCTGGCGCCACAACCGCATGCTCTGAGGCACCTCGGCGCTGGCGTGGGTCACATCCGCGCCGACGGCAGGGCTCTGCACGGCGTCGTCCACCGCTTCCAGGATCTGGGCGATGCTGATCTCGCTGGCCGGCCGGCGCAGGCAATACCCGCCGCCCGGTCCGCGCAGGCCGGTCACCAGGCCGCTCTTGCGCAGGCGTGCGAACAATTGCTCCAGGTACGAAACCGAAATGGCTTGTTCCACGGAGATGTCCGCAAGGGTGACGGGTCCCTGTTTGTGGCGAATTGCCAGTTCCATCATGGCAGTGATCGCGTGACGTCCTTTGGTTGAGAGTTTCATAAGCTAACCCCTTGTGCTGTCGATTGAAGCACCGTTGACGGACAAAACCCGACTACTTCACTAGGGAATTATCTTAATAATAGTTGACTGCTTTAGTCAAGATTGGTTCCCCAGTTTTTGGCGGGAATTGCTCCGTTTCCGGCCCGGGCTTCCCAGCCCTCAGAGGGTTAGACACGACTGGCCGCCGACGTTCCCGGGCGGACCCCGGACGCAAGGGGGCGGCTTTTTGTTACCATCCGAAGCTCGAATAAGAAACAATGGTGCGAGGGGTACCCATGAGAGCAGATCAAGGGACGGGCCTGGAGAGGCGCTCTCCATCCCAGAACCGCCTGACCGGCCTGGTGGCGTCCCGCAACGAGACGCTGGCCTTGTACGCGGAACTGGCGCGCCTGCGCCCGTTCACCGCCGAGGCGTTCACTGCCGAGGCGTTGCAGCAGTTCTGTCAGGCATTGATCGACTACACCGCCAGTGCCCATTTCCAGCTCTACCGCTATGTGGCGGAACGGCGCGAGCGCCGGGCGGCGGTGCGCGATGTGGCCGAACGCATCTATCCGCGTATCGCGGTCATCACCGACAAGACCCTGGCGTTCAATGACCGTTATGCCGCGGCGGAGTTGAACGAATGCCTGTCGACCCTGGCCGACGATCTGTCGCAGCTGGGGGAGGAACTGGCCGATCGGATCCAACTGGAAGATCAGCTCATCGATGCGCTGATCGGTTGAGGGGGGCGGCCATCGTTTCCAGCGCCGCCGCGCTGCGCCGGTCCAGCCAGCGCCAGGGCAGGGGAATCAGGCCGGGCACCTGCCGCCGGTAGCGGCGGTAGGCGTCGCCGTACAGCACCACCAGCTTGCGGTCTTCCAGATGCGAGCCCACGGCAACGTACGCGGTGATGCACAGGGCGCTCACCAGCCAGGCGGCGTCCATGGGCCGGCTCCACAGGATCAGCAGTCCGAAGAAATACCAGGGGTGGCGCACGAAGCGGTGCAGGGGCGAAATGCGCAGCGGCTGGCTGCCGTCCTCGGCGCCATCGGCCCCGCCGCGCAGCCCCATGAAGACGGCCATGTCGTAATAGCGCGTGGCGGCGACGAAACCTGCCAGACCCAGCAGCGTGACCGCCCAGGCCACCCACTTTCCCGTCCCGCTCCAATGCCACAGCAGCGGTCCCTGCAGTGCCCAGGTCAGCCCCAGCGGCACCACCAGCAGGATCGCGGCGAGGGCGTTGTACCAGAGCCGATAGCGCCCGCCCAGCGCCGGCCAACGGCGTTCCACCCACTGTTTGCAGCCCAGGGAGGCGAGCAGGGAGTGGAGGGCGAAATAGCCGGTCCAGGCGAGCGCCAGCAGGATCAGGCCTTCAGTCATGGGCTTTCATGTCCTTTGCGTTCCCTTTATAGTTAATTAATCGTTATATTCTGATATATTATTAAGTAATTGAATTTCAAACCAGGGTGCTGCCTGCAGCAGGACAGGGCAACCTTTTTAATTTGGGGAAATGCGCATGGACCATCACAAGACCCTGACTCAGTTCATTATCGAGGAACAGCGCCGGGTCCCCGGTGCCACCGGCGATTTCAGTCTGTTGCTCAACGACCTGTTGACGGCGTGCAAGAAGATCTCCTGTGCGGTCAACCGCGGGGGCCTGATCGGCGTGCTGGGGTCGGCCGACACCGAGAACGTGCAGGGCGAGACCCAGAAGAAGCTGGACGTCATTTCCAACGACGTCATGGTGCAGGCGCTGGAGTGGACCGGCCATCTGGCGGCCATGGCCTCGGAGGAAATGGACGACCCACTGCCCATTCCCGCCATGTACCCGAAGGGCAAGTACCTGCTGCTGTTCGATCCCCTGGACGGCTCTTCCAACATCGACGTGAACCTGTCGGTGGGAACCATCTTCTCCGTGCTGCGCTGCCCCGAGGGCGTTTCCGAGCCTCGCGTCGAGGATTTCCTGCAGCCCGGCACCCGGCAGGTCGCGGCCGGCTATGCCATCTACGGCCCGGCCTCCATGCTGGTGCTGACCACCGGTCATGGCGTCAACGGCTTCACCCTGGACCGCAACATCGGCGAATTCATCCTCACCCATCCGGACATGCAGATTCCCGCCGCCACCCAGGAGTTCGCCGTCAACATGTCCAACCGGCGCTTCTGGGAGGAGCCGGTGCGCCGCTACGTGGACGAATGCCTGCAGGGCAAGGCCGGGCCGCGGGGCAAGAACTTCAACATGCGCTGGGTCGCGTCTATGGTGGCCGAAGTGCACCGCATCCTCACACGCGGCGGCATCTTCATGTACCCCCGGGACAGCCGGCCCGGTTCCGAGCACGGCAAGCTGCGCCTGATGTACGAAGCCAACCCCATGAGCTTCATCGTCGAGCAGGCCGGCGGTGCCAGCACCACCGGCCGCGAGCGCATCATGGACCTGACTCCCGAGGGGCTTCACCAGCGGGTGCCGGTGTTTCTCGGCTCCAGCGAAGAGGTGGAACGTATCACCGCTTATCACGGGGAACACGACAAAACCACCGGGCAGCAGGTCGCCTGAGCGACTGCGGTGCCCGATCGAAGGCGGCCTGCGGGCCGCCTTTTTGGTTGTATCGCCTGTGTCATTTCACGGGTGTGGGCATATTGCGGATCAGGTCCAGGCGGATGCGGACCGTTTCGCCCCTTTCGTTGCGCCCCACCAGATACTCCATGCCGTCTTCCTCGACGACGCCATCCGCATGGACCCGGCCCACGAACGCGTCCATGGACTGTTCGTCCTGCCAGTACAGGTCCAGCTGTTCCCCGCACAGGGCGGCAATGGTCAACCGCTCGCGGACATGGGAAGGCACGGGTTGATAGGGTTGGGTCATGGCAGCACCTCGCGGCTCGCCGACGGTTGCGGTCGGCCGCATTGCACCGTCCGGTCGTTGCAGTGTCAATGGTTCGGGCGGTCCAAGGGTCTGCCGCGGCATCGGACCGCTGGGCTTCCTTGGTCGGTTGGATGGACGGCAGGTTGGGCTGCGTAGGTTGGGCTGACGAAGGAAGCCCAACAGGCGCCGGGTCGATGCCCATTGCTCGTTGTTGGGCTTCGCTGGGCTCAGCCCAACCTGCATTTCTCCGACCTACGCATGGCGCCGGTCAGGCGATACACTGACGGGCGTCCTTGAATCCCAGTTGGAGCGTCGTGATGCGCTTGATCGATCAGTCCATGCTGCTTGCCCTGGTGGAACGGGCCGAACAGGCGCCGCGACGGCGCATGAACCTCAATTTCCACCCCACGTCCGACGACCCCGTGCAGCGTCTGTTCAATGCCATCGAGCCGGACAGCTACGTGCGTCCGCACCGTCATGTGGATCCGGTGCGCTGGGAACTGATGCTGGCGGTGCGGGGCGCCTGTGCTTTGCTGGCCTTCGAGGAGAACGGCACAGTCAGCGAGCGTGTCGATCTGACCGCCGGCGGCGCCTGCCTGGGCGCCGAACTGCCCCCGGGGGCGTGGCACACCCTGGTGGCCCTGGAGCCCGGCAC
>CAZNBB010000077.1:4619-7035 GCA_964571225.1 uncultured Gammaproteobacteria bacterium | reverse complement strand
AAGGCATGGCGGACGGACGGTCGGGAGCGGACGACCCGCGGGCACGCAAGCGTGCCGAAGAGCTGCTGATGGGCGCGCGCTTCGACGACGCCCGGCGCGAATTGCTGGCTCTGGAAGGCGAGCATCCGGCCAGTGCGGGGGTCGCCACCCGGCTGGCGGAGCTGGCGCTGCTCGACAACCGCCCCGAGGCGGCCATCGGCTATCTGGACGGCATCGGCTCCCAGCCGCTGTCGCCCCACGGGCGCTGGGTGCAGGCCCAGAGCCTGCGGCGCGCCGGTCGCAGCGCCGCTGCCGCCGACTGTTTCCGCCGCCTGGGGCGCCCGGAGTTCGCCGCCGCCCTGGAGGCATTCGACAACCGACCGCCGTACCGCGTGCTGGGCACGGCAAGCCGTTGGAGCATCCCGTTCGTGGCGTCCGAGCCCCTGCCGCTGGTGTCGGCGGTGGTGAACGGATCGGCGCAGGGTTCCTTCCTGGTGGATACCGGTGCCGGCGACGTGCTGCTGGACGAGGCGTTCGCGCGCAATGCCGGGGTGGTGCTCGGGGGGCGCGAAACCGGGCAGTTCGCCGGCGGCCGCCACGGCAGCGTGCGCCACGGTCGCGCCGATACCCTGCAGATGGGCGAGCTCGAGTTGGCGGACCTTCCGTTGGAAGTCCTGGATCTGAGCACCCAGCTGGCAGGCTTCTATCAGAGTCACGAGGTGGCCGGCATCATCGGGCTGGAGCTGTTGTCCCGGTTCAATGTGGTGCTGGATTATCCCGGCGGCGCCCTGCACCTTCAGCGCCGCAAGCGGACCACAGAGGTGCCGGGGGAGGATGACCGGCGCTTCTGGATCGCCGGCGATCACTATCCGGTGGCGTGGGGGCGGCTCAACGATCGTCCACTGCTTTGGTTTCTCGACACCGGCATGTCCGGCTACGATTGCCTGGTATCGAGCCAGGTGGCCACCGCCGTGGGTGTGCGGCCATCCGGCGGTACGGGCCACGGTTACGGCGGCGGCGGCCCGGTGGAGACGGCGCCGTTCATCGCCGACTCGGTGTGTCTGGGACCGGTGTGCGCGCGACCGGCCCGGGGCGTGATGGCGGCCGGCTTTCCCCTGGCCAGGCGCTTCGGCTTCCATGTGGGCGGTCTGCTGGCCCACGGCTTTATCCGTCACTACAGATTGTCCCTGGATTTCGACGCCATGACCGTGGCGATGACGCCGTCGGACACCGATCCGGAGAACGCAGGTGAACATCGAGGACAGTGACAACGGGCAGGTGGAGCGGCTGCTGGCCATCATGGCACGGCTGCGCGATCCCGACAGCGGGTGTCCGTGGGACATTCGCCAGGACTTTCGCAGCATCGCCCCCTACACGGTGGAAGAGGCCTATGAGGTGGCGGATGCCATCGAGCGGGAGGACTGGCCCCACCTGTGCGACGAGCTGGGCGATCTGCTGTTCCAGGTGGTGTACCACGCCCAGATGGCCAGCGAGCGGGGCTGGTTCGCCTTCGAGGATGTGGTGCGGGCCATCAGCGACAAGCTGATCCGGCGCCATCCCCACGTGTTCGGCGATGAGACGGTGGGCAGCGCCGGCGAGCAGACGGTCGCCTGGGAAGCCCACAAGCAGGCCGAGCGAGCCGCCCGGGGCGGCCGCGAAGCCGGCGTGCTGGGCGGTATCCCCCGGGCCCTGCCGGCCCTGGTGCGGGCGGCCAAGCTCCAGAAGCGGGCTGCCCGGGTGGGTTTCGACTGGGATCAGGCGGCCGGCGTGCTGGACAAGCTGGAAGAGGAAATTGCCGAGCTGCGCGGTGCCCTGGCCGAGGACCGCCACGAGGCGGTCGCCGAGGAGATGGGCGACCTGCTGTTCACCTGCGTGAACCTGGCGCGGCGCACGGGTGTGGATCCGGAGAGCGCCCTGCGGGACGCCAACGGAAAGTTCGAGCGCCGCTTCGCCTATATAGAGGGGCGGCTCGCCGAACAGGGCCGCGAGCCAGGCCCCGACGTGGACCTGGCCGAGCTGGACGGTCTTTGGGAACAGGCCAAACGGCGCGGTCTGTAACGGCACCGGCCGGCGCGGGGGAGAAGGAATGGATCTGCTGGACGAACTTGCCGAGCGGCGCATTCTGGAATCGCTGGCCCGCGGCGAGCTGGACGATCTGCCGGGGGCCGGTCGGCCCCTGGATCTGGACGACGACACCCTGGTGCCGCCCGAGTTGCGGGTTGCGTACCGCATCCTGAAGAACGCCGGCTATCTGCCGCCGGAGGTGGGCGTGCGCCGGGAGATCAGGGCGGTGGACGAGCTGCTGGCCATTGCCGAAGCACCCGACGTGCGGGCCGAGGCCGAGCGGCGGCTGTAGATGCTGTTGCGGCGCCTGGACATGATGCGGCCCGGGCGCCGCCATCCGGCCGTGGAGCGCGAGTACCACCAGCGCCTGCGC
>CAZNBB010000077.1:0-4519 GCA_964571225.1 uncultured Gammaproteobacteria bacterium | reverse complement strand
GCGGCCCGGGCGCCGCCATCCGGCCGTGGAGCGCGAGTACCACCAGCGCCTGCGCCCACCGCCGATCCCTGACGTAAAGGCCGTCGGTTTGTGCTGGCCGTCACGGAAATCCGGATCCCGGTGACGGCATAGTGTAACTGCCTCATTTGCTCTCTCCCCAAAGAGCGCGATGCATGACTTTCCACTCGCCGGCGGCTGGTCCGCCGGTTTTTTTTGCCCGCCGTGCACGCTGACAGTGCGTGGCGCCCCAATTCGGCCGGCACCCTCCCCAGTGATGCACCATAAACGGGCACACAAGCGCTGCGGTGCACGATCATGGTGCATTCGGAGCGCTTCGTTCCCATCAATAATCATATAACTGGTTGAAACTTATTGAGCCGACTCCCGGGCACGCTTCGTGCACTAGTGCCCCGGATTGGTTCAACGAGAATGACAACGGGGGTCTCATGGAGCGCTTGCAGAGTGCGTCGGATGTGCTTTTTGTCCTACTGGGCGCCATTATGGTGCTGGCCATGCACGCCGGCTTCGCCTTCCTGGAGGTCGGCACGGTCCGGCGCAAGAACCAGGTGAACGCCCTGGTGAAGATCATGGCCGACTTCGCCATGTCCACCATCGCCTACTTCTTCATCGGCTACAGCATCGCCTACGGCATCAACTTCTTCCACGGCGCCGCTTCCCTGAACGTGCACAACGGCCATGAGCTGGTGAAGTTCTTCTTCCTGCTCACCTTCGCCGCTGCGGTGCCGGCCATCATCTCCGGGGGCATCGCCGAGCGCGCCAAGTTCTACCCTCAGCTGGCCGCCACCTTCGTGCTGGTGGGGTTCGTGTATCCGTTCTTCGAGGGCATCGCCTGGCACGGGCGGTTCGGCTTCCAGCACTGGCTGCAGACCACCTTCGGCGCGCCGTTCCATGACTTCGCCGGCTCGGTGGTGGTGCACGCCATGGGCGGGTGGATCGCCCTGGTGGCTGTCAGTCTGCTGGGCCACCGTCACGGACGCTACGGCAAGAACGGCGAGATCTTCGCCCATCCCCCGTCCAACATTCCGTTTCTGGCGCTGGGCTCGTGGGTCCTGTCGGTGGGTTGGTTCGGGTTCAACGTCATGTCCGCTCAGCACATCGATGCCATCAGCGGGCTGGTGGCCGTCAACTCTCTGATGGCCATGGTGGGGGGCATCCTGGCGGCCCTCGCCGCCGGCCGCAACGACCCGGGCTTCGTCCACAACGGCCCGCTGGCCGGCCTGGTGGCCATCTGCGCGGGCTCGGACGTCATGCACCCCCTGGGCGCGCTGGTCACCGGCATCGTCGCCGGCGCCCTGTTCGTGTGGACCTTCACCCTCACCCAGAACCGCTGGCGCATCGACGACGTGCTGGGCGTGTGGCCCCTGCACGGGTTGTGCGGTGCCTGGGGCGGCATCGCCGCCGGCATCTTCGGCATCCGTGCCCTCGGTGGAGTGGGTGGCGTCAGCTTCATGTCCCAGTTGATCGGCACCGGCCTCGGCATCGGCGTCGCCCTGGTGGGCGGGCTGGTGGTGTACGGCACCCTCAGGGCCACGGTGGGCCTGCGCCTGACCCAGGAGCAGGAATACGAAGGCGCCGACCTCAGCATCCACCAGATCAGCGCGACGCCGGACTACGATCGGCGTTAAAGCGCTACAGGGTCTGTCGGGCAGCAACAACGGCGCCCCTCTGGCGCCGTTGTACCTTCTGCGCAACGTGCCATACGCGCGGGCGGCCGTACCCGCGTCCGATGGACCCCGTTGAACGCGAGCGCCCCCTCTTACGTTGTATCCACCCAACGCACTGTTGCCCGGATAGGTCGTTTACGACGACAGGGGAACGGGATTCCCGACCAAAGACCGCCGGCGCTGTCTAGCGTCCCACCAGCCGTTTGCGAATCGGCTGATTTGGCGGTCGTTTCCGATCAAGGTCGCAATGACCGCCCCCGCGGCGTCTTTTTTGCCGCTGCAGCCGTATAACTCCGGAAAGCGGGTGCAAGCACCGCCCGCCCTGAATAACACCCCTCCGGCCAGCCCGCATGCTGCGGCAATGAAAGGACAAGGAGAAGTGCGTGCCAATAACACCGCTGGGCGCGTCGTGCTATACCGCTACAGTGGTCCATTCATACGTTAGCCGCCAAGGCCGTACCGGGAGATTGAATGAGGCTTTTCTACAAAATTCAGTACCTGATCGGCTTAACGCCCTGGGAGCGGATGCCGTCGCTTCCTATTGGTGACCAGGCCGTTGCGCTCCTTGACCAAGAGGAGAGTGGTCGAGAACCCCCTCACGGGCGCGCGCTCGATCTGGGATGCGGCACCGGGTTCTGGTCGGTTCGATTGGCTCAACGCGGATGGGAGGTAACCGGCGTCGACATCGTGCCGAAAGCGGTGCGCACAGCCCGCGAACGCGCACGAGGAGCCGGCGTGGACAGTCTATTCGTCGAAGGGAGTATCACGTCGCTCACGGCCATAGGCATTGGCTCGGGATTTCGCCTCATCCTGGACTTTGGCGCCGTACATGGTCTCGCGCTGGAGCAAGTACGGGCGGTTGCCCAGGAGGTAACGGCGGTCGCCTCCGAGGACGCCTCGCTCCTGATGTACGCATTTTCTCCGGCTCGTAGAGGACCGCTGCCGCGGGGGATAGCTCGGCAAGAGATCGAACAAGCTTTCGGTAGCTGGACGATCACCCACGAAGAACCATTCGATGTGAACGGGGCTCCCCGTTTTGTGCAGAAAGCTCGCCCTCGCTTTTACTTACTCCGCCGCGGACGACCGTGAAGGCGCTATGGAAGCGGGCCTACGTCGCCCCATTCCTACGACGGTCGAAAGGATCGTCCGGCGCTGCGCCGCAGATCGAGCGCAGAGGAATCGCGAAGAATAAGTCGGCTAACACGGCGCTGCAGGCGGACGGAACCTGCCGGTGCGCTACGCTACTTTCGACGGCAAGGCGCGGCTCATGTGGACCGTTATGAGAGCAGAAGCTATGGTGTCCGCTCGTGGTTCGCCTGCCGGTTCAAAGGTGGCGGAGCGCCGGCGTTCTGTGCTCGTTCAAAGGAGGTCCACCGACTGTGGATGCTGCAACTGCATACGAACAACATGCGCGTGAGTTCCTGCGTGGGCGTGATCGGTCGTCCATAGGGGCCGAGGTCGTACGCCGGTGGGCGCGCGGGCTCCCGCGGGGTGCCGAAGTCATGGAGATTGCCTGTGGAGGCGGTTATCCGGTCACCAGGGAACTTGTGAACGCCGGACTGGAGGTGTGGGCAATAGACAGTTCCCCAACGCTGGTTTCCGAGTTCCGATCCAGATTTCCTGCGCTACCCATTCGATGCGAAGGCGTCCAGGTTAGTGATTTCTTCGCAAGAACGTTCGATGGGGCTGTTGCCGTTGGGCTGCTGTTCCTGTTGCCGGCCCATGAACAGGCTGCGGTAATCGCCCGAGTCTCCGATGCCCTGGTCCCTGGTGGGCGGTTTCTGTTTACAGCACCTACGGAAATCGGAACCTGGCAGGACATGCGTACCGGCATTGACTGCCTGTCGCTTGGGCTCAAGACATATGAGCATCTTTTGGAGGAAGCCGGCTTGCGTGTACTCGACACCTGCGAAGATGAAGGCAAGAACAACTACTACGCAACCGAGAAGCTCAGTTCGGACGGAGAACAATAAAGGGATTTTCCGGCCGGCCCGGCTCGCGCGTGTTGGTACGCAGAGACCGGATTCATCGCCTTGCCAGAAGGGTCGTATCCGACAAGAAATGGGACGAACGGTGGAAATAGTGGACTACGACCCCGCGTGGCCCGAACTGTACGAGCGAGGGGCGGTGGCAATCCGGGGTGCGTTGGCGGGCCTGAGGCTGCAGTGCTTTCACATCGGGAGCACCGCGATTCCCGGTATGGCGGCAAAGGCGGTGATCGATATCCTTCTGGCTGTCGAGTCGTTGGACGCGTTGGGTGCTTGCGAGTCTCGGCTTCAGGAGCTGGGGTATTGCGCGCGTGGGGAATTCGGCATCCCGGGCAGGCGGTACTACACCAAGGGCGGAGAGCAGCGTACGCACCACCTTCATGCCTTTGCGTTCGGGGCGCCCGCTGTCGCACGCCATATCAGATTCCGCGACTTTCTTCGCGAATCCGGCAAGGACGCGGAGGCCTATGCAGCGCTTAAGATTGGACTTGCAAACCAGTTCAGAGACGATCCGCATGGGTACTGCGATGCCAAAAGCGCGTTTATCCGAAGCATCGACGAAATGGCGCAGAAACGTGATTGGCCGGATCGTGGCTGAGACTGTTCCAAATAAGTGCGGATTGGCTTCTTGAGGTTCCGTATCCGGTCTTTACAGAAGACGAGACTGCGCCCTCCAGGTGATGGATGCGCGCGCGGCGATTGGCCACCGATCCCTGCGACATATGACTCGAAGGGGCTTTCCCGACGCCCAGCGTGATCGGCTTCACAGTTCTGGCCGAGACTTGGCTTGGTTCCGTGCTTGACGTATTTCTTACGGTTAACATCGGAACGACCATTCTTGCCGGG
>CAZNBB010000076.1:0-18786 GCA_964571225.1 uncultured Gammaproteobacteria bacterium | reverse complement strand
CCGGCGGAGGCCACCAACAGCAGCCTCAATCGCACCTTCACCTTCGAGACGTTCGTGGAGGGCAAGTCCAACCAGCTGGCCAAGGCGGCTTCCATACAGGTAGGGGAAAACCCCGGCGGGGCCTACAACCCGTTGTTCATTTATGGCGGTGTGGGGCTGGGCAAGACCCATCTGATGCATGCCGTCGGCAACCTGATGCTGGAACGCAAGCCCAATGCGCGGGTCGTTTATCTGCATTCGGAACGTTTCGTGGCCGATATGGTGAAAGCCCTTCAGCATAATGCCATTAATGAATTCAAGCGCTTCTACCGCTCCGTGGATGCGCTGCTCATCGACGACATCCAATTCTTCGCCGGCAAGGAACGCTCCCAGGAGGAGTTCTTCCATACCTTCAACGCCCTGCTGGAGGGACAGCAGCAGGTCATCCTGACCTGCGACCGGTATCCCAAGGAAGTGGACGGCCTGGAAGAGCGCCTCAAATCGCGCTTCGGCTGGGGCCTGACCGTGGCCATCGAGCCGCCCGAACTGGAAACCCGGGTGGCCATCCTGATGAGCAAGGCCAGCCAGGCCCAGTTGGAGATGCCCAGCGAGGTGGCCTTCTTCATCGCCAAACGGATTCAGTCCAATATCCGCGAGCTCGAGGGTGCGCTGCGGCGGGTCATTGCAAGCTCACGGTTCACCGGTAAACCCATTACCCTGGAGTTCGTGAAGGAAGCGCTGCGGGACCTGCTGGCATTGCAGGACAAGCTGGTGTCTATCGACAATATCCAGAAGACCGTGGCCGAGTACTACAAGATCCGGGTCGCGGACCTGCTGTCGGCCCGGCGCAGCCGCTCCATCACCCGTCCGCGGCAACTGGCCATGGCGCTGGCAAAAGAGTTGACCAGCCACAGCCTCCCAGAGATTGGAGACGCGTTCGGCGGGCGCGACCACACCACGGTGCTGCATGCCTGCCGGAAGGTGGCGGAGCTGAAGGAAGCGGACATGCGGATCAAAGAGGACTATTACAACCTGTTGAGAACGCTGACCACATGATGTGTGAAAGCTGTGGATAAGATTTAGGGACGGGATTTGTCCCCAACCCTCCACAGTTAATCCACAGGCTATCCGGGACCTGTACCAGGGGTTGTATATACCACAAGTTTCTGATTTTATAGCTTAAATATTGGTTATGCACAGAATTCTTCGACCGTAACAGTCATAAGAGCAAATAATTCTAAATAAGAATTATTGATAAAGGCCGCCCATGAAATTTGAGATCCAGCGTGAAGCGTTGTTGAAACCCCTACAGCAGATCGTAGGCGTGGTGGAACGGCGTCAGACATTGCCTGTTCTCGGAAATATCCTGGTGAATGCCGGTGCCGACGATATCACTTTCACCGCCACGGACCTGGAGGTGGAACTGCAGGCGAAGACGGCGGTGGCTGTGAAGGAACCGGGAGAGATCACCCTG
Source organism: uncultured Gammaproteobacteria bacterium (assembly GCA_964571225.1). Classification (GTDB taxonomy): domain Bacteria; phylum Pseudomonadota; class Gammaproteobacteria; order DATFLG01; family DATFLG01; genus DATFML01. Next base: position 17,333 of record CAZNBB010000076.1, on the reverse strand, counting down.
CCGGCCCGCAAGATTCTGGACATCTGCCGGACGTTGCCGGAGCAGGCGATGGTGGAAGTGACGGTGGATCAGGAACGGGCCACAGTGCGTTCGGGCCGCAGTCGGTTCACACTGGCGACGCTGCCCGCCTCGGAATTTCCGGTGGTGGAGGATGTGCGCAGCACCCTGAATTTTTCCCTGCCCCAGCAGGATCTGCGGGAAGTCATCGAACGCACCCACTTCGCGATGGCCCAGCAGGATGTGCGCTATTACCTCAACGGGCTGCTGTTCGAGCCCTTGGAAGGGAAGCTGCGGGCGGTGGCGACCGACGGTCATCGCCTGGCCATGTGCGATATGGCGGCGGCGGTACCTGCGGAGACCGGTCAACCGGTGATCGTGCCCCGCAAGGGCGTGCAGGAGCTGATGCGCATCCTGGACGACAGCAAGGAACCCGCCGAGGTGGCCATCGGCAGCAACCACATTCGCGTCAATGTGCCCGATATCCGGTTCACCTCCAAGCTCATCGACGGGCGTTTTCCGGACTACGATCGAGTGGTACCGGAAGGCGGCGACAAGGAACTGGTGGCCGAGCGGGAACTGCTGCGCCAGGCCCTCGCCCGTACGTCGATTCTTTCCAACGAGAAATACCGCGGTGTACGCCTGAATATGGAGGACGGGGTGTTGCGCATTCAGGCGCACAACCCGGAACAGGAGGAAGCCGAAGAAGAGTTGGAAGTGGACTATCAGGGGGAAGCCCTGGAGATCGGCTTCAATGTGACTTACCTGCTGGAGGCGCTGGGGGCGATCAGCGGCCAGCAGGTGCAGGTCACGTTCCGGGATGCGAACAGCAGCTGTCTGATTCAGGAGCCGGCCGGGTCTTACCCGTGTAAATACGTCATCATGCCGATGCGGCTGTAGCCCGCATGGGGCGGGATACGGGGTAGACGCCCGGGCAGGCGAAGGCTCCCCCGCTGGGTTCCTCAGACCATGGCCTTCCTCTCGCTGGAGATCAGGGATTTTCGTAACCTGGTCGCCGCCACTCTGGCGCCGTCGCCGCGCCTGAACCTCATCGTCGGAGAGAACGCTTCCGGAAAGACCAGCTTTCTGGAAGCCTGCTACTTCCTTGGCCACGGTCGGTCATTTCGTACCCGCCATAGCGAACGGCTGATCCGGGAAGGCACGGAGCACTGCCGGGTGGTGGGGACTCTGGCCGCTGAAGGCAACGTGGCGCAAACGGTGGTGGGAATCGAACGGTGGGGTGCGGAAATGCGGGCCCGACTGGGCGGGGAGCCGGTGCAGAGCCTGTCCGTACTGGCCGCCCGCCTACCGATGTTGGTGGTCAATCCGGACAGCCATCATCTGCTGGATGCCGGGCCCCAATACCGTCGTCGGTTCCTGGATTGGGGAGTGTTCCACGTGGAACCTCGTTACCTGGCCGCATGGCAGCGGTACCGGCAGGTGCTGCGCCAGCGCAACGCCGCCCTCCGCGCCCGCCAGGCTGCCAAGGCCATTACCGCCTGGGACCGGGAGTTGGTGGAGACTGCCGAGCGGGTCCATATGCTGCGCCAGTCCTATCTGGACACGTTCGGTTCCGTCGCCCAGGCCACCGTCCAGCGACTGTTGGCTGCAGCCGAAGTGGGTTTCCAGTATCAGCCCGGTTGGCCCCAGAAAGTCACCCTGACGGAAGCGCTGGAAGCCGGGCTGGAGCGCGACCGCGGTCAGGGTTACACCCGATACGGTCCCCATCGGGCCGATCTGGCAATCAAGTGGGACGATCAACCGGCTGCTGAACGGGTCTCCCGGGGCCAGCAAAAGCAACTGGCCATTGCCCTGTTGCTGGCCCAGGGCCGGCACTTCACCGGCGCGACCGGCCGCAGTTGCTGCTATCTGGTGGACGATCTTGCGGCAGAGCTGGACCGCGGCCATCGCGATCGGGTGATGGGGGAACTCTCCGAGATCGGGGGACAAGTCATGGTAACGGCCATTGACGCCAGCGCCTTATCCACGGACAACTGGTCGGAGCATCGCATGTTTCACGTGGAACACGGCGACATACGCGAAGTGGTATACTAGCCCAATTTCGCCAGCCAGGATCTGTTGATGACCGACAACCGTCCCACCTACGACTCATCGAACATCAAAGTCTTGCGCGGTCTGGATGCTGTCCGCAAGCGCCCTGGCATGTATATCGGCGACACCGATGACGGCACGGGGCTCCATCATATGGTGTTCGAGGTGGTGGACAACGCCATCGACGAGGCCCTCGCCGGCTACTGCAGCGAAATCACGGTCACCATCCACAGCGACGAGTCGGTCACCATCACCGACAACGGCCGCGGCATCCCCGTCGACATCCACCCCGAGGAAGGCCGTTCCGCAGCCGAGGTCATCATGACCGTGCTCCATGCCGGGGGTAAGTTCGACGACAATTCTTATAAGGTGTCGGGCGGGCTCCATGGTGTGGGTGTGTCCGTCGTCAATGCCCTCTCCGAAACCCTGCGCCTTACCATTCGCCGCAACGGCCAGGTCCATCAGCAGGAATACCGCATGGGCGAGCCGGTGGCGCCGTTGAAGGTCATCGGCCCCACCGACCAGACCGGCACTGACGTGCGTTTCAAACCCAGCACGACGATCTTCTCGGATACGGAGTTCCATTACGACATCCTGGCCAAGCGTCTGCGGGAACTGTCCTTCCTCAACTCCGGCGTGCGCATCCTGATCACCGATGAGCGCAGCGGCAAGAGCGATGTCTTCCAGTACGAAGGCGGCATTCGGGCGTTCGTCGAGCACCTGAACCGCAACAAGACGCCTCTGCATTCCAACCCCTTCTACTTCCTCACCGAAAAGGACGGCGTGACGGTGGAAGTGGCCATGCAGTGGAATGACTCCTATAACGAGAACATCTTCTGCTTCACCAACAACATCCCCCAGCGGGATGGGGGCACCCATCTGGCCGGTTTCCGGGCTGCGCTGACCCGCACGCTGAATACCTACCTCGATGCCGAAGGCCTGACCAAGAAGCTCAAGGTGAACCCGACCGGCGACGACGCCCGAGAGGGCCTGACCGCCGTGCTTTCGGTGAAAGTGCCCGACCCCAAGTTCTCCTCCCAGACCAAGGACAAGCTGGTCAGCTCCGAGGTCAAGGCTGTGGTGGAGTCCACCATGGCCGACAAGCTCAAGGATTTTCTGTTGGAATTTCCGGCAGATACCAAGGCGATCACCTCGAAGATCGTGGACGCGGCACGGGCCCGGGAGGCGGCCCGCCGGGCCCGTGAAATGACCCGCCGCAAAGGCGCTCTCGACGTGGCCGGACTGCCCGGCAAGCTGGCCGACTGTCAGGAACGGGATCCGTCCCAGTCCGAGCTGTTCCTGGTGGAGGGCGACTCCGCCGGCGGTTCGGCCAAGCAGGGTCGGGATCGCCGCGCTCAGGCCATCCTGCCCCTGAAAGGGAAGATCCTGAACGTCGAAAAAGCCCGGTTCGACAAGATGTTATCTTCCGCCGAAGTGGGCACGCTGATCACCGCCCTGGGGTGCGGCATCGGCCGTGAAGAGTTCAATCCCGACAAGTTGCGCTACCACCGGATCATCATCATGACCGACGCGGACGTGGACGGCTCCCATATCCGCACCCTGCTGCTGACCTTCTTCTATCGGCAGATGCCGGAAATCGTCGAACGCGGCCATGTTTATATCGCCCAACCGCCGCTCTACAAGGTCAAGAAGGGCAAGCAGGAACATTATGTGAAGGACGACCTCGCCCTTAACGCCTATCTGCTGCAGGTGGCCCTGGACAACGCCCGGCTGTACGTTACGGAGGACGCTCCGCCCATCACCGGCCCGTCCCTGGAGAGCCTTGCCAACGAGTACCTCGCGGTCATGGCGGCCCTGCGGCGCCTCGCCCGTCGTTACGACTTCGGGTTGCTGGAGAAAATGATCTACATGCCGGCGGTCACCGCCGAGGCCCTCCACGATCCGGATTTCATGGGTTCATGGTTCCAGGAGCTGGAAAAACGCATCAACGAGCAGCAGCCCGCCGGTCAGCGCTACGAGCTACTCATGGACCGTCCGGCTGACGGCGATGCAGTTCGGGCCCGGGTGCTGCGCCGCACCCACGGCATCATCGCCGGCGAGCAGGTGCTGGGTGGCGACTTCTTCGCCACGGCGGAATACGAACGAATGGTGGCTCTCGGCAGCCAGCTGGACGGCCTGCTGGGGGACGGTGCCCGCGTGGAGCGTGGCGAGCGCAGCCTACCGATCGCCAGCTTCAAACAGGCGATAGAATGGTTGCTGGAGGAAGGCAAGCGGGGCCAGCACATCCAGCGCTACAAGGGTCTGGGAGAAATGAATCCGGAGCAGCTGTGGGAGACCACCATGAACCCGGATACGCGCCGCCTGTTGCAGGTGAAGATCGAGGACGTGGTGGCCTCCGACCAAATATTCACCACCCTGATGGGTGACCAGGTGGAACCGCGCCGCGAATTCATCGAGCGCAACGCGCTCTCCGTATCGAATCTGGATGTTTAGTAACTATTTGTATTAATTAACTATTTATGTCGTCCGTTGTGGTGATGGCTGCCATGGTCGACTCGATCCAGCCCTCGGCGTCCGCCAGGATCTCCGCCGCCTTGCGCCCCTCGGTGGGAATCGGCGGCCCGATCACCACCCGTACCGTCCCCGGCCACTTGACCATGCTGCGCCGGCCCCAATGCTCGCCGGCATTATGGGCAACCGGCACCACTGCATAACCGCTTTTCTCCGCCAGTACCGCCCCGCCGATGTGGTAGCGGCCCCGCTTCCCCGGTGCCACCCGTGTGCCCTCCGGAAAGATCACCACCCAGCGGCCATTGTGCAGCCGTTCCAGCCCTTGCCGGACCAGTTGCACGACCGCTTTGCGTCCGGCTTTGCGATCGATGGCGATGGGCTCCAGCAGAGCCAGGCTCCAACCGAACAGCGGAATCCACAGCAGCTCGCGCTTGAGCACCCACACCTGGGCCGGAAAGATGCGTTGCAGCGCCAGCGTTTCCCAGGCCGATTGGTGCTTGGAGAAGATCAGCGCGTTGCGATCGGGAATGTTCTCCCGGCCCTCCACCTGGTAGCTCAACCCGCAGATCCACCGCAACGCCCACAGGTTCATGCGTGCCCACTGGCTGATGAATCCGTAGCGCTGGCGGAACGGCAGCGCAAAGGTGAGCAGCGCCAGCGGGGCGAATACCGCTACGCTGACGATCATGAACGCGCCGAACAGGACCGAGCGCAACATAACGCCCACACCCGGTTTGCGCTCCAGGGGTGCTGACTGCATGGGTATGCTCATGGGGTCGGGAACGTGCGCTCAGCCATCTTCCGCCAGCAGCGCATCCACCGCCGCCGCCAGATCGTCGTATACCGGATAGCCGTGCCCGGTCGGCAATTCCGCCTCCGTGCCGCATCCCTTTCCTGTCCGCACCAGGATGGGCTGCGCACCCACCGCTTCGGCCGCCTGGATATCGCGCAGTGTATCGCCGACGAACGGCACCCCGTCCAGCGGTACGCGCAGACGCTGGGCCACGTCGCGCAGCAGCCCGGGCTTCGGCTTTCGGCAGTCGCAGTCATCGTCCGGCCCATGGGGACAGAAGAAGACGGCATCGATATTCCCACCGGCTGCCGCCGCCGCGTGATGCATGCGCTCGTGTATGCGCATCAATGTATCCAGGTCGAACAGCCCCCGCGCCACGCCGGCCTGGTTGGTCACCACGGCCACCTGGTAACCCGCGTGATTGAGCCGGGCGATGGCCTCCAGGCTGCCCTCGATGGGAATCCACTCGGCCGGCGACTTGATGTACGCGTCCGAGTCTTCGTTGATCACGCCGTCGCGGTCGAGAATGATCAGTCGCATGGCGGAAAGGACCAACCGAGGATGAGGAACTGCGAATGCCGCATGTGTGTTCGCTCCGTTGGCAAGCCGGCGCCCTGCACCGGTTCACTCACATGGATGTCGTTGGTGAGCACGCAAGCGCTGCACCCTTTTAGCTATAGTCCGTTATCACGATGCTGCCCTCGCAGCGTGCGGTGCAGCCGAACGCCCTGCTTTTCCGCCGGCAACAGCTGGCCGCGCCACTTCCGCATGCTGCAGTCTGAGAAAGCCATGGCGCAATGCGCTGCGCTAATTGCGCCCTACGTCGAATGTCGGCAGCGGTCGCTGCGGCGCAGGTCTGTGCAGCCGGTGTCAGACATCCCGGAACTCCGAAACGCGGATTCGCCCGTTCACCATGCGCGACTCGCGTTTCATCAGCTTGTCCATCTTGTCCCAGAATGCCTGGCGAAGATCGAAATTCTCGGCGATCGCGGTGCCGATGACCAGAATGAACAGATCCGCGCATTCCTCGGCCAACTGGTCGACGGCTTTGCCTTTGGTCACGCAGGCGGAGATTTCCCCCAGCTCTTCGGCCATCAAGGCGACCCGATACGCCAGGTCTTCGCCGCCGGTGTTCTTGAAGTCATGTTTATCGTGAAACGCCTGCACGGCATCCAGCATGGCCTGGTAGGAGTCCTGATTCATGGGGTCGCACTCCATAGACGGTGTCGAAAACCTGCAGCCCTTCCAGGCAGACCCACCGCGGCGGCGCCGGGGCTCTGCTGCCACGTAGGGGCTGCAGCCTAGCTCTGAAGCTTCGATAGGTCCGCGATCCGCAGGAACAGATCGCCCAGACGCTGCAGCAGCGCCAGGCGGTTGCCCCGCAGCGCCGGATCCTCCGCCATCACCATGACGTCATCGAAGAAGCGGTCCACCGGTTCGCGCAGGCCGGCGAGCCTGCGCAACGCTTCAGTGTATTCGCCGGCCTCGAAATAAGGATCCACTTCCGCTGCCAACAGGCCGAGGGCTTCGGCGAGCGTCTGCTCGGCGGGCTCCTGCAGCAGTTCGCCGTGCACGCCCGCCGGTATCGTTTCGTCGGTCTTGCGCAGGATGTTGCGGATGCGCTTGTTGGCTGCCGCCAGCGAGTCCGCCTCGGGGAGGCGTCGAAACTCCATGCACGCCCGTACCCGCCGGTCGAAATCGCAGGGACGCGTGGGGTTCACCGCCCGTACCGCCTCGAACACATCGGGCGCCACCCCGTCTTCCAGGTAATACCCGCGCAGCCGTTCCATCAGAAACTCGAACACATCGGAGACGACGGCGGGCGCCTGCAGTGTCGGGGCGAAGCCGGCCGCCGCCTGTTCCAGCAGGGCATGCAGGTCCAGATCGCTGCCCCGTTCCAGCATGGTTCGCAGCACGCCGATGGCGGCGCGGCGCAGCGCGAACGGATCCTTGTCGCCGGTGGGCGGCTGTCCGATGGCGAAAATCCCCACCAGCGTGTCGAGGCGGTCGGCGATAGCCAGGGCCTGGCCGGTGGCGCTTGCCGGCAGCCGGTCGCCCGCGAATCGCGGCATGTACTGCTCGTCCAACGCCACCGCCACTTCCGCGGGCTCGCCGTCGTGCTGGGCGTAGTACCGGCCCATCACGCCCTGCAGCTCGGGAAACTCGCCCACCATGTGGGTCAGCAGATCGCATTTGCCGAGCATGGCCGCACGGCGTGCCAGCTGCGCATCGCTGTCCAGATCCGTGGCAATGCGTTCCGCCAGCGCTGCCACGCGCTGTTGCTTGTCCGCCAGGCTGCCCAGGCGTTCCTGGAAGACCACCGACGCAAGCTGCTGCATGCGGTCCGCCAGCGGATGCTTGCGGTCCTGGTTCCAGAAGAACGCGGCATCCGCCAACCGGGGCCGGATGACCCGCTCGTTGCCGGCCCTTATCTGTTCCGGATCGCGGCTTTCCAGGTTGGCGACAGTCACGAAATGGGGCATCAGGCGGCCGTCGGCGTCCACCACCGGAAAGTATTTCTGATGGTCCTGCATGCTGGAGATGAGCGCTTCGGCGGGCACCTCCAGAAAGCGGGTGTCGAAGCTGCCGTGGAGGGTCACCGGCCATTCCACCAGGGCGGTCACTTCCTCCAGCAGCGCTTCGTCGATGACGGCCTGCCCGCCGACGGCCTGCGCGGTTTCCAGCACCTGCGCCCGCACCGCCTCGCGACGGGCATCCATGTCCGCCACCACATGGCCCACGGTTTCCAGCACCGGACCGTAGGCGGCCGGTTCGGCCAGATAGATGGGCTCGGGATGGTGAAAGCGGTGGCCGCGGGTATGACGGCCGGCGGCGACGCCGAGCACGGTCGCTTCGATGGGCTGATCCCCGAACAGCAGCACGACCCAGTGTACCGGCCGCACGAATTCCTCTTCGCGATCGCCCCAGCGCATGCGTTTTGGAATCGGAAGCTGGGCCAGTGCGCTTTCCACGATCCGGGGTACGAGCTCGACGGTGGCCTGGCCTTTTTCCAGGCTGCGGTGAGCGAGCCAGGTGCCCTTGTCGGTTTCCAGCCGCTCGAGCTTTTCCACCGCCATGCCGCAGGAACGGGCAAAGCCCTGGGCGGCCTTGGTGGGACAACCCTCGTCGTCGAAGGCGGCCGTCAGGGCCGGGCCCCGGCGCAGCACTTCCCGATCCTCCTGGGCATCCGGGACGCCGCGCAGCAGCACCGCCAGGCGCCGTGGCGCGCCGTAGGGACTGACCGCCTCGGGCGCCAGGCCGGCCTGATCCAGCCCCTTGCGCACACCCTCGGCAAAGGCCAGCGACAGGCGCCGCAACGCCTTGGGCGGCAGCTCTTCGGTACCGATCTCCACCAGCAGGTCGTTTCTGGCGCTCATTCCGGCTCGCCTCCGGACAGCATGGGGAAGCCCAGGGACTCGCGCCGCTCGTAGTAGGCCTGGGCCACGGCGCGGGCCAGCGCCCGCACACGCAGGATGAAGCGCTGACGCTCGGTCACCGAAATGGCGTTGCGGGCATCCAGCAGGTTGAACGTGTGGGACGCCTTCAGGACCATTTCATAGGCCGGCAGCGGCAGCCCCGCTTCGATGAGTTTGCCGCTCTCGCTTTCGCAGGTATCGAACCACTGGAACAGCGCTTCGATATTGGCGTGCTCGAAGTTGTAGGCGGACATCTCCACTTCGTTCTGGTGAAACACGTCCGCGTAGGTGACTTTGCCCATGGGGCCGTCGGTCCACACCAGATCGAACACGCTCTCCACGCCCTGCAGGTACATGGCGATGCGTTCCAGTCCATAGGTGATCTCGCCGGTCACGGGCCGGCAGTCCAGTCCGCCCACCTGCTGGAAATAGGTGAACTGGGTCACCTCCATGCCGTTCAGCCACACTTCCCATCCCAGGCCCCAGGCGCCCAGGGTGGGCGACTCCCAGTTGTCCTCTACAAAGCGGATGTCGTGCACCAGCGGGTCCAGCCCCAGGCGCTGCAGCGAGCCCAGGTACAGGTCCTGAATTTCCAGCGGCGAGGGTTTGAGCACCACCTGGAACTGATAGTAGTGCTGCAACCGGTTGGGGTTTTCGCCGTAGCGTCCGTCGGTGGGTCGCCGCGACGGTTGCACATAGGCCGCACTCCAGGGCTCGGGGCCGATGGAACGCAGGAAGGTCGCAGGGTGAAACGTGCCTGCGCCCACTTCCATGTCGTAGGGCTGCAACAGCACGCAGCCCTGCTCGGCCCAATATTGCTGAAGTGCCAGGATCAGACCCTGAAACGTGCCTGCGTCTCCCTGCCGGGAGGCGCTGTCTGGGGAATCGGCGGACATGAAGTGATTTGCTTTGTGGATCAAACAAGTCGGCAAGTATAGCCTGTCCGCGCAATGGACGTAAGCCGCCCGCCGCTGGCCCGCCTTGTGCATCTTTCTTAAAGGGACCAACGGCATCCGCCGACATGCTATATAGGAAATGGAGGTGGCTTTTTATGAAGCAGCTCGTCCTGGAACCCACATCCACCGCCCAGTGGTACGCGTTGGTCAATGAAGCCGAGCGAGCCCGGGACTGCAAGCTCGATGAGACCATGGAAAGCTATCTCGTCTTCCTGTTGATGCGTTTCGTCACCCGCCCCGACATGGCCGCCCGGGTCATGGCATTGGACTACCTGAAGAGCATGGCCGCCCGCGGTCGGATGCAGGAGGAGCAGCTCCGGGACGTGGGCGACCACTGCCTGCTCTATTCCGGACTGTACCCCGCCCGTGCCGAACGCCGTGCCGTGCGGCTGAGCTATTTCGTGGGCCTGGGACGCAGCTCCTATCATCAACTGGCGCACCTTCTGCACCATGGTGGTGCACAAATCTACGAGCAGTTGGCCGACATGTTCGTGACCCTCATGGAAGTGCTGCACGCCATGCGGGCATTGGACGGCCGGCACGCCCTCGATCCGCTCACCGCCGCCGAGCTCTGGCAGGATACCGGCAGCAGCGGCGCCCGCCGTACGCTGGACGCGGTCACCGACGCCATCCCCGCCCCCGGGGGCAGCCGCCGGCCCCACTAATGGGCCAACGGGCGATGCGCTGTTTGGAAAGGGCCTGCCCTGCCTTGCGCGGTGCGCCTTGCCTTGACCCGTTGGCGGGGCTCCGAGAAGCACACTAGTTCCCGCATCGACCACCAGCCGTTTCCCGCCGGGCGGCGGCACGGCGTTGTGCGCTGCCCTCCGCCCCACCAGTTCGGTTACACTATCTTGATCGGCCCGCTCGGGCATTCGGCGATTTCCAGGTAAAGGTGGTATGACAGAGCAGCGCAAGGCCGTGGCCTTGATCTCCGGCGGTCTGGATTCCATGCTCGCGGCCCGCGTGGTCATGGACCAGGGCGTGCGGGTGGAGGGCATCAACTTCTTCACCGGCTTCTGCGTCGAAGGCCACACCCACGCCATCCGCAAGAAGGACCGTGACCGGGTCAAGCGCAACAACGCCTTGTGGGTGGCGGAGCAGCTGGGCATCAAGCTGCACATCGTGGACGTCATCGAAGAGTACAAGGACGTGGTGATCAATCCCAAGCATGGCTACGGGGCCCACCTCAATCCCTGCCTGGACTGCAAAATATTCATGGTGCACAAGGCGTTGGAGTGGACGCAAGCCAACGGCTTCGATTTCATCGTCACCGGGGAGGTGGTCGGCCAGCGGCCCAAATCCCAGCGTCGGGAGACCATGCCGGTGGTGGCCCGCGAATCGGGCGCCCACGACCGGCTGCTGCGTCCGCTGTGTGCCCGCAATCTGCCGCCCACCCTTCCAGAGCGCGAGGGCTGGGTGGATCGCGAGCGGCTCCACGATTTCAGCGGCCGCTCCCGCAAGCCGCAGATGGCACTGGCCGAGCAGTTCGGGATCAAGGACTATGCCCAGCCGGCCGGCGGCTGCTGTTTTCTGACCGACGAGCAGTACTCGGTCAAGTTGGCGGATCTGTGGAAGACCCGTGGCAGCCGGCGCTACGAGCTGGACGACATCATGCTGCTGAAGGTCGGGCGTCACCTGCGGCCGCGGCCCCACTTCAAGCTGATCGTGGGTCGGGAGGAAGGGGAAAACCGTTTCCTCGAGGGCTACCGGCGGCAATTTACCCACTTCAGGCCCATCAGCCACAACGGCCCGCTAGTGCTGCTGGACGGCGAGGCCGGCGAGGACGATCTGCAGCTGGCCGCGCGGCTGACGGCCCGTTACAGCCAGGGGCGCAGTGCCGAGTCCGTGCAGGTGGAAGTGACCGACCGCGGCGGCGCCAGCCGGGTTCTGGACGTGGTCCCCTATCCGGCCGAGTCCGTGCCCAGGGAGTGGCATTTGTGAGCCACTATCAGCTGGATGCGCGCAACCTGCTGTGCCCGTTGCCGGTGATCCGGGTCCAGGACCGCGTCCGGGACCTCAGCGCCGGCGATACCCTGGAGGTGGTCTGCACCGACCCCGGCGCCACCCAGGACATTCCGGCCTGGTGCCGGATAAACGGCCACGAAGTGCTCGAAAGCCATAGCGCTGAACGGGACATCTTCATTACCATACGGGTCGCCGACGACTAGTCGCCCGAATCACCGCCACCAGACCGCTTGTTGCATGGACCTGACCGCCGCCGACAATGCCTCCGCCGCCGGGGACGAGCGCTACCGCGCCACACGCCGTGTCACCCTGGTGGGTGCGGGCGTGAATCTGGTGCTGGCGGTGGCGAAGATCCTGTTTGGTATTGTCGGTCAGTCCCAGGCACTGGTGGTGGACGGTGTGCACTCCCTGTCCGACCTGGCCAGCGACGCCATGGTGATGTTCGCGGCCAAGCATGCCAATCGGGATGCGGACGAGGATCATCCCTACGGTCACGGCCGCATCGAAACGGTGGCCACGGTGGTACTGGGCGTGTTCCTGATACTGATCGGCATCGGCCTCGGCTACGATGCCGGCGACCGACTGTTCCGGCCCCAGCTTCTGACGCATCCGGCGCCGTTTACGCTGGTGGTGGCGCTGCTGTCCGTGTTTTCCAAAGAAGGGCTCTATCACTACACCACGGCGGTGGCCCGCCGGGTGCGCTCTTCCCTGCTGCACGCCAATGCCTGGCACCACCGCTCCGACGCCATCTCGTCGATTATCGTGGTGATCGGTATCGGCGGCACCCTGGCCGGCCTTCCCTACCTGGATTCGCTGGCGGCGGTGGGCGTCGCCTTCATGATTGCGAAGATCGGCTGGGACCTGAGCTGGCACAGCCTGCGGGAGCTGGTGGACACGGCCCTGGATGCCGATCAGGTGGCGGCCATCCGCCAGGCCATCATGTCCGTGGACGGGGTGCGCGCCCTTCATATGCTGCGCACCCGACGCAGCGGCGGCGCCGCGCTGGTGGACGTGCACATCATCGTCGATGCCACCTTGAGCGTGTCCGAAGGTCACCAGATCGGCGAGAAGGTGCGCACCCGGCTGCTGGGCGAATTCGATGAAGTGACCGACGTCACCGTCCACATCGATCCGGAAGACGACGAGGAGGCCTCGCCCAGCAACCACCTGCCGCTGCGCGAGGAAATGCTCAACCGCATCCGCAAGCGCTGGAGCGACATCGATGCCGCGCGGCAGGTGGAGAACGTCACCCTCCATTACCTGGACGGCAAGGTCCACGCGGAAGTGGTGCTGCCCCTGGATGTGGCCAACGGCCCCGACCAGGCGCGCGTGCTGTCGTCCCGGCTGGTCGCAGCGGCCAAGCGCTGTCAGGAGGTGGGCGAGGTGAACGTCTATTATCACTAGCGCACCCGAGTAGGGCGCACTAATCTGGAGCATTGCAGTTCAACAGTGCACTACTATAGTGCATTCATAACAGATCCGACTGACGGAAGTGGCTCGCGTTATCCGCGGATTCAGTGGCTTAGCGTCTGGCATGCTAAATGCACCGGCAGCGCGCAAAGTCATGCACCGCGATCCGAGTCGGCAGCCGGCTTGATTTCACCCTGATTTGGAGGAGCACTCGATTATGTCCGCTAAGGTTTTGAAGATGATCAAGGATAACGGGGTCAAGTTCGTGGACCTGCGGTTCACGGATACCCGCGGCAAGGAGCAGCATGTCTCCATTCCGTCTCACCAGGCGGACGCCGGCTTCTTCAAGGACGGCAAGATGTTCGACGGGTCGTCCATCGCGGGCTGGAAGGGCATTAACGAATCCGACATGGTGCTGATGCCCGACGCCGGCACGGCGGTGCTCGATCCGTTCATGGACGAGCCCACTCTGAACCTGCGCTGCGACATCCTCGAGCCTACCACCATGAAGGGCTACGAGCGCGACCCGCGCTCCCTGGCCAAGCGCGCCGAGGCCTATCTGAAATCCACCGGCATCGCCGATACCGCCTACTTCGGTCCGGAGAACGAGTTCTTCATCCTGGACGACGTGCGCTGGGGTTCGGACATCAGCGGCGCCTTCTATAAGGTGGACTCCGAAGAAGCCTCCTGGAACTCCGAGCGGGTCTTCGAAGACGGCAACGTGGGTCACCGCCCGACCGTGAAGGGTGGCTACTTCCCGGTGCCGCCGGTGGATTCGCTGCAGGACATCCGCTCGGCCATGTGCCTGGCCCTGGAGGAAATGGGCCTGAAGTCCGAGGTGCACCACCATGAGGTGGCCACCGCCGGGCAGTGCGAAATCGGCGTCGCCTTCGGCACCCTGCTGCGCAAGGCCGACGAGGTGCAGATCCTCAAGTACGTGGTGCAGAACGTGGCCCACGGTTACGGCAAGACGGCCACCTTCATGCCCAAGCCGCTGGTGGGCGACAACGGCAACGGCATGCACGTGCACCAGTCCCTGGCCAAGAACGGCAAGAACCTGTTCTCCGGTAACAAGTACGGCGGCCTGTCCGACATCGCCCTGTACTACATCGGCGGTATCATCAAGCACGCCATGGCCCTGAACGCCTTCACCAACGCCAGCACCAACAGCTACAAGCGCCTGGTGCCGGGCTTCGAGGCGCCGGTCATGCTGGCCTACTCGGCCCGCAACCGTTCCGCGTCGGTGCGCATTCCCTATGTGTCCAACCCCAAGGCCCGCCGTATCGAGGTGCGTTTCCCGGATTCCACCGCCAACCCCTACCTGGCCTTCGCCGCCATGATGATGGCCGGCCTGGACGGCATCCAGAACAAGATCCATCCGGGCGACGCCATGGACAAGGATCTGTACGATCTGCCGCCCGAGGAGGAAAAGGAGATTCCCAAGGTGTGCTACGCCCTGGATCAGGCCCTCGGCGCCCTGGACGAGGACCGCAAGTTCCTCACCGCCGGCGGCGTGTTCACGGACGACATGATCGACGGCTACATCGACCTTAAGATGCAGGAGGTGACCCGCCTGCGCATGACCACCCATCCGGTGGAGTTCGACCTTTACTACAGCCTGTAAACGCTCCGCTCCAAGAGCGTAGGGACGCCCCGCCCTGTGCGGGGCGTCGCTTTTTGTGAACCCGGTGGTTGCAATCGTTCCTTCGGGCGGTGTATACCCTGGCCCATGAAACGACTAATCCTATTGATACTCTGCTTTATTCCGCTGGTCGCCGGGGCGGCGATCTATCGTTCGGTGGACAAGGACGGCAACGTGACCTTCAGTGATCAACCCCAGCCGGGCGCCAAGCAGCTCAAGCTGCCGCCGATCCCCACCTACAGCCCGCCGACCCCCGAACCCTCCTCCGGCAAGGAGAAAAAGACGCCGGCGGCAGCCGGCTATACACATTTCTCCATCAGCCAGCCGTCCAACGATGCCACCATCCGCAGCAACACCGGCACGGTGCAGGTGCATCTGTCTCTTGAGCCCAGGCTGCACGCGGGCGACCACATCGTCATGAAGGTGGACGGGAAACCCTATGGCGGCAAGCTGACCACGACTCAGATCAGCTTCCAGAACCTCCCCCGGGGTACGCACACCATCGAGGCCGAGGTGGTGGACGCCGACGGCAAGGTGCTGATCAGCACGTCGGGCGTGACCATCCACCTGCACCGCGCTTCGCGCCTGCTCCCTAACCGGAGCAGTGCGGGACGCGCACCGGGTAGCAACCCCAATCCCAACGTCCTCAGTTCCAATCCCAACATCCGCACCAGCAACCCCAATATCATCTCTTCCCACACCGGCACGCACTGAAGCCAGTCATTTGCACTATAATGGTGCAATCAATGCCCCAGGAGTGACCACGAAAGCGCCAACATTGGGCGAGTTGTGCCGTGAACGCGTTTGAGCCTCACGTGACATCGATATAACTGTCTGTAACCGCTAGCTATTCTTCGAGTTCAACGGACGCCCTGCGGGCCGCGCCGCCCGTGCATCATGTTGGTTTGCTTCTTGCAAAACTGTTGGACCATGGAGTCAGCAGCAGTGAAGGCAGCCGAGCGTGCCGTACGCATCCTGGACGGTCTGAGTACCGCCGTGCTGCTGTTCGACCATCATCTGCGCCTGACCTACCTCAATCCGGGCGGCGAGATGCTGTTCGCCCACAGTGCGCGCCATGCCATCGGTCTGCCCCTGAACGACCTGATGCTGGAGGCCGACACCCTGGCCGGGCGCATGGTCCAGGCCCTGGAAACGACCCACCCCTATACCGAGCGGGAAGTGCGCCTGGTGCTGCTGGAGGGTCAGGTGATCACGGTGGACTATACGGTGACGCCACTGGTCGAGCCGGGGCGCGACCCGGAGGTGCTGGTGGAGCTGCTGCAGGTGGATCGCCACCTGCGCATCGCCCGCGAGGAGGGGCTGATCGCCCAGAACCACGCCGCCCGGGCGCTGGTACGGGGTCTGGCCCACGAGATCAAGAATCCCCTGGGCGGCCTTCGCGGCGCCGCCCAACTGCTGGAGCGCGAGCTCGGCGACGAGGGTTTGAAGGAATACACCCGCATCATCATCGGCGAGGCGGATCGCCTGCAGAATCTCATGAACCGTATGCTGGGCCCGCGCAGCCTGCCCGCCAAGGTGGCCGTCAACATTCACCAGATCCTGGAACATGTGCGCAGCCTGGTGGAGGCCGAGGGCGGCGAACATCTGCGCATCGAGCGCGACTACGATCCCAGCATTCCCGACCTGGATGCCGACCCGGACATGCTTATTCAGGCGGTGCTGAACATCGTGCGCAATGCCGCCCAAGCCCAGGACTACCACGGCACCATCACCCTCCGTACCCGCGCCCTGCGCCAGTTCACCATCGGCCAGAAGCGCTACAAGCTGGTGGTGCGGGTGGACGTGGTGGACGACGGCCCCGGTATCCCGCCGGATATGATGGAGCAGATCTTCTATCCCATGGTCACGGGCCGTGCCGAGGGTACCGGCCTTGGCCTGTCCATCGCCCAATCCCTGGTCAGTCTGCACGACGGTCTGATCGAGTGCAGCAGCCGACCGGGACAAACCGAGTTCACCATCCTGTTACCCCTGGAGCCGATTGATGAGTAGACAGGAAACGATCTGGGTGATCGACGACGATCGCTCCATCCGCTGGGTGCTGGAAAAGGCCTTCAAGCAGGCCGGTATGGAAGTGGCCACCTTCGCCAGCGCCGCCGGCATTCCCGAGGCCCTCGAGCATGGTGCCCCGGACGCTCTGATCACCGACATCCGCATGCCGGGGGTGAACGGCCTGGAGCTGCTGGACCGGGTGCGCGACCGCCATCCGGACCTCCCGGTCATCATCATGACCGCCCATTCGGACCTGGACAGCGCGGTCGCCGCCTACCAGGGTGGCGCTTTCGAGTACCTGCCCAAACCCTTCGACGTGGACGAGGCGGTCGAGCTGGCGCGCCGGGCCATCGACCATCGCCGCCGCCACGAAAGCGGCCGGGCGGCACCCGGCCTGGAGCAGACGCCGGAGATCATCGGCGAGGCGCCGGCCATGCAGGAGGTGTTCCGCGCCATCGGCCGCCTGTCGCGCTCCAACATCACTGTGCTCATCAACGGCGAGTCCGGCACCGGCAAGGAACTGGTGGCCCATGCACTGCACCGTCACAGCCCGAGGGCGGACAAGCCGTTCATCGCCCTGAACATGGCGGCCATTCCCCGGGACCTGCTGGAGTCGGAGC
>CAZNBB010000075.1:13874-18901 GCA_964571225.1 uncultured Gammaproteobacteria bacterium | reverse complement strand
CCACACTCGGGACAGACCCAGTTCAGGGGTATGTCGTCCCAGCGGGTTCCCGGGGGGAACCCCTCATCGGGAAGGCCTTTTTCTTCGTCATAGATAAAACCGCAGATCACGCACATGTAGGATTTGTAATCGCTCATAGTCACTCTCGGCCCGCCGCCCGATGGAGGCCTGTTGGCTGGAAGAAACGGAAATTGTACCGTTACGCCGCCCGCTGCAATAGACCGGGCAGTGATACAATCGAATAAGAGCATTGAAACATCGCATCTCCCCCAACGGCGCACGGCTGCCCCGCGGCCACCGCAGTCAGGAGCGGTAATGACTCAACAAGCATCGGCGGTGCCCGTGGTGATCACCATGTCCGGCAACGACCCCAGTGGCGGTGCGGGCATCCAGGCGGATATCGAAGCGCTGGCAAGCCACGGCTGCCACGCAGCGCCGGTCATCACGGCCATCACCATTCAGGACACCCGGGACGTCAAGGGCTATGCGCCGCTGGACGCCGAACTGGTCATCGAGCAGGCCCGCACCGTGCTGGAAGACATGCCGGTGGCGGCGGTCAAAATCGGCCTGCTGGGCAGCGCGGAAATCGTGGAGGCCATCCACAGCGTACTGCAGGACTATCCCGACATCCCCGTGGTGCTCGACCCGGTGCTGGCCTCCGGCAACGGTACTGCGCTCACCGACGACGACGTGCTGCAGGCCATGGAGAGCCTGCTGCTGGCCCATACCACGGTGCTGACGCCCAACGGCCCGGAAGCCCGCACGCTGGCACCTGAGGCGGACACACTGGAAGCGTGCGGCATGGCGCTGCTGGACCGGGGCTGCGAATTCGTGCTCATCACCGGCGCCCATGAGAACACCCCCGACATCGTGCGCAACTCCCTCTACGGCAACCGGCGCATGCTGGAGACGTTCACCTGGGAGCGCCTGCCCGGCAGCTATCACGGTTCGGGCTGCACGCTGGCATCGAGCATCGCCGGACTGCTGGCCCAGGGGCTGGAACCTTTCACCGCCATCCACGAAGCCCAGGAATACACCTGGGAAACCCTGCGCCATGGGTATCGGGTCGGCATGGGCCAGCACCTTCCCAACCGCCTGTTCTGGGCGGAGGGCAACGAGGACTGAGGGCGCTGATGGGACTTCGCCACGGTCTGTACGTCATCACGGACGGCGCATCGACCGACAGCGGACAACTGTCCGAACGGGTCGCCCGGGCCGTCGCCGCCGGCGCGGCGGCGGTACAGTACCGGGACAAGAGCGCCGACGCGGGACGCCGCCTGCAGGAAGCCCGGGCACTGGTGGAAATCTGCCGCGCCGCCGGCGTGCCCTTGATCGTCAACGACGACGTGGAGCTTGCCGCCCAAGCGGAAGCGGACGGCGTCCATCTGGGCCGGGACGACGGCGATATCGGCCGGGCGCGCCGACGCCTGGGCCGGGGGGCGCTGATCGGCGTGTCCTGCTACAACGAACTGGAACGGGCCCGCCACGGCGCAGCGGCCGGCGCCGATTATCTGGCTTTCGGGCGCTTCTTTCCCTCAGCCACCAAACCCGACGCCGTGCAGGCGAATCCCGAACTGCTGTCGACGGCGCGCCGGACGCTGGCGCTGCCGCTGGTTGCCATCGGTGGCATCACCCCGGAAAATGGCGGCCCACTGATTGCCGCCGGTGCCGATCTGCTGGCCGTGATCCACGGCGTGTTCGGCGCGCCGGACATCGGTGCCGCTGCAGCGGCCTATGTCCGCCTGTTCGATTGAGACGTCGCCGAGCCTCGTTTCCCGGCGCGAGCCATGGCAGTAAATGGAGCGAACCAAAATGACCCGATCCCACGACCTGTTCCAGAACGCCCAGCGTCACATCCCGGGCGGCGTGAATTCCCCGGTGCGGGCCTTCCGGGGCGTGGGAGGCGACCCGGTATTCATCAGCCGCGCGGAAGGACCTCACCTCTACGACGTGGACGGGCGGCGCTATATCGACTATGTGGGCTCCTGGGGCCCGATGATCGTCGGCCACGCCCATCCCCAGGTGGTGGAGGCGGTGCGCGAGGCGGTCGGTCGCGGCCTGGGCTTCGGCGCGCCCACGGAAATCGAGACCCACATGGCGGACCTGCTGTGCGAGCTGGTCCCTTCTATGGACCTGGTGCGCATGGTCAACTCCGGCACCGAAGCCACCATGAGCGCCATCCGCCTGGCCCGCGCCTTCACCGGCCGGGACAAGATCGTGAAGTTCGAGGGCTGCTATCACGGCCACTCCGATTCCCTGCTGGTCAAGGCGGGCTCCGGCGCGCTCACCCTGGGGGTTCCCACCTCCCCCGGCGTGCCCGTCGCCCTGGCCGAGCACACCATCACGCTCGAATACAACAACCTGGATCAGGTGCGCGAAGCGTTCGCCCACATCGGCCACCAGGTCGCCGCCATCATCGTCGAGCCGGTGGCGGGCAACATGAATTGCGTGCCGCCGGCAGCGGGCTTTCTCGAGGGGCTGCGCGCC
Source organism: uncultured Gammaproteobacteria bacterium (assembly GCA_964571225.1). Lineage (GTDB taxonomy): Bacteria > Pseudomonadota > Gammaproteobacteria > DATFLG01 > DATFLG01 > DATFML01. Next base: position 16,414 of record CAZNBB010000075.1, on the reverse strand, counting down.
GTGTGCGACGAGTATGAAAGCGTGCTGATCTTCGACGAGGTGATGACCGGCTTCCGGGTGGACCTGCACGGCGCCCAGGGCCTGTACGGCGTAACACCCGACCTCACTACCCTGGGCAAGGTCGTGGGCGGCGGCATGCCGGTGGGCGCCTTCGGCGGGCGCCGCGAAATCATGGAGCAGATCTCCCCCCTGGGGCCCGTGTACCAGGCCGGCACCCTGTCCGGCAATCCGGTGGCCATGACCGCCGGGCTCGCCACCCTGCGCCTGATCCGCGAGCCGGGCTTCTTCGAGCGTCTGTCCGCCGCCACCCAGCGACTGACCGACGGCCTGATCAGCCGGGCGCGGGACGCCGGCATCCCCATGACCGCCAACCGGGTGGGGGGCATGTTCGGACTGTTCTTCACCGACGAGCCCGAAGTGTCCAACTTCTACCACGCCAACAGCTGCAACCTCGACCGCTTCAAGCTGTTCTTCCACGGCATGCTGGAGCACGGCATCTACCTGGCGCCGTCGGCGTTCGAATCGGGTTTCGTCTCCAGCGCCCATGGGGAAGAGGCCATCGACGCGACCCTGGCCGCCGCCCGGCAGGTGCTGGCCGAGCTCTGATATCGGGGACACCCTCCGGGCGGCGTCCACCGACATCCCGCAGCCATGCTGCCGGCAACCCTCCAGCCCTTTCTCGACTGGCTGGCCCAGCATCCCACTTGGGCGGGCATCGCGGTGTTCCTCATCGCCGGCTCCGAATCCCTCGCCGTGGTGGGTCTGTTCGTGCCCGGCGCCCTGCTGCTGTTCGCAATCGGAGCCCTGGTGGCGGCCGGCAGCCTGGAACTGGTGCCCACACTGGCCTGGGCCACGGCCGGCGCCGTGGCCGGCGACGGTCTGAGCTTCTGGCTGGGCCGGCATTTCCACCAGCGCCTGCGTCTGCTGTGGCCGTTCAATCGATCACCGGAGCTGATGGCGCGGGCCGTGGATTTCTTCCAGCGCCACGGCGGCAAGAGCGTGGTGATGGCACGCTTCATCGGCCCCCTGCGACCCATCATCCCGGCGGTGGCGGGCATGCTGGACATGCCGGCCTCGCGGTTCTTCTGGATCAATGTGCTGTCGGCGGCGGTGTGGGCACCGGCCTACATCCTGCCGGGCATGGCGCTGGGGGCGTCCCTGCAGCTGGCGGCCCAGGTGGCCGGCCGCCTGGTGGTACTGATCGTGCTGCTGCTGGCCTCGGTGTGGCTCATCCTGTGGCTGGTACGCCGGGTGTTCCGCCTGCTGCAGCCCCACGCCAGCGCCATGATCGGCCGCGCCCTGGACTGGAGCCGCAGCCACCCCGTTATCCGGCCGCTGGCCGGCGCGCTGCTGGACCCGGATCACCCCGAGGCCCGCGGTCTGACCGTACTCGCGATCATCCTGGTGGTCACCGCCTGGCTGTTCGCAGCGGTGCTGGCGGCGGTGGCCCATGGTTCGCCCCTGCAGGGCCTGGATCTGCTGCTCTACCGCTGGCTGCAGAACCTGCGCACCCCGTGGGCCGATCGCCTGATGGTGGCGTTCACCGAGCTCGGGGATGCTGCCGTGCTCGCCGCCGTGGTGGCCGCCGCCGCCCTGTGGCTGGCGTGGCGGCGGCGCTGGAAGGCCCTGGGCCACTGGCTGGCCACCGCGGCCGGCGCCGCCCTCATGGTGCGGGTGCTAAAGCTGACCCTCCAGGTACCGCGCCCCACGCCCCTGTACGAGGGCGCCGGCGCGTTCGCCTTTCCCAGCGCCCATGCCGGCACCAATCTGGCCGTATACGGCTTCCTGGCGGTGCTGGTGGCCCGCGAGCTGGCGGCCGAGCGGCGCTGGCTGCCCTATACCGCCGCGGCCGCATGGATAGTGTTCATTGCCTTCTCGCGCCTGTACCTGGGCGCCCACTGGTTGTCGGACGTGATCGGCGGGCTGTCTCTGGGGCTCTCCTGGACCGCGCTCATGGGCATCGCATACCGCCGTCATCCCGCGCCGCCGGTGGCCCTGCGCGGCCTGCTGGCGGTGGTGCTGGGAGCGTTGGCGCTGGCCGGCAGCTGGCAGATCAGCCGTCACCTGGACACCGACCTGGCGCGCTACGCCCAGCGCCACACCATCGTCACCATGGCGCCATCCGCGTGGTGGACATCAGGGTGGCGCGAGCTGCCGGTGTACCGCATGGATCTGGAAGGCGAGCGCGAGCATCCGCTGACCGTCCAGTGGGCCGGCAGTCTGCCGACCCTGAAAGCGGCGCTGGTCCGCCATGGTTGGCGCGTGCCCACCGCCGCGACGGTGGCCAACAGTCTGCTGTGGCTGTCCCCGGCCACCCCATTCAAGGAACTGCCGGTGCTGCCCCAGGTGCACGCAGGCAGGCACGAAGCGCTGCTGCTTGCCCACGCCACGGACGATCCCGACCGGCTGCTGGTGCTGCGGCTGTGGCCCACCGCGGTGGTGTTGGGAAACCGGCAGCAACCGGTGTGGGTCGGCAACGTCAGCGCATTGATCCGCGAGCGGCTGCTGGGATTTCTCACCCTGCCCCATACGGGCCGGGA
>CAZNBB010000075.1:6136-13774 GCA_964571225.1 uncultured Gammaproteobacteria bacterium | reverse complement strand
AGCAGGTCCGGCAGACGCTCGTAGATCCGCTCCAGGCGCTCCAGGGGATCGGTCAGCTCCAGCAGTTCCTGCTTCTCCAGCATCGGCAAAGGCAGCAGTTCGGCCAGCCGGCCGCCGACCCAGGTGGCATCTTCCGGGTAGCGGGTAAGCTCGGCAAAGGGCGGACCGGCCTGCTCCAGTATCCGTTCCAGCAAATCGGGAAGACGGCGCAGATGGGGCGGGACGAACTCTTCCGGCTCCGCCGGCAGCACGCTGACGCGGGCGGTCACCAGTTGATCGGAACGCACCCGGGTGCTGTGGATGCGAAAGCGCTGCTCGCCCCGGGCCGTCACTGCAAGCAGACCGTCGGGACCCCGGTCCCAATCGCCGATGCGCGACAGGGTGCCCACCGGGAACGTGTCGGCCGCCTTGCCCACTTCCGACCCGGAGCGGATAAGGCAGACACCGAAAGGCGCGTCGTGGGTCAGGCACTCGCACACCATCTCCAGGTAACGGGGCTCGAAGACGCGCAGCGGCAGCAGACCGCCGGGAAACAACACGGTGTTCAGAGGAAACAGCGGCAGCGTCAGCTGGCCCACCGGCTACGGCTCCCCCCAGCGTCTGGCCAGTTGATGCTCGACGTCCAGGTGATCGAGGATGCGGGCCACCACGAAGTCCACCAGATCGTCGATGGTGGCCGGCTGGTGATAGAAGCCCGGGCTGGGCGGCAGAATGACCGCCCCCATACGGGCGAGCTTGAGCATGTTCTCCAGATGGATGACGGAAAAAGGCGCTTCCCGGGGCACCAGGATCAGCTTGCGGCCCTCTTTCAGAACCACGTCGGCGGCCCGGTCGATGAGATTGTTGCTGGCGCCACAGGCGACCGCCGACAGGGTTCCGGTGGTGCAGGGGCAGATCACCAGCGCCCGCGGCACGCTGCTGCCGCTGGCCACCGGCGCCGTCCACTCCTCCCGGCCGAACACCTGCAGCTGATCCGGTGCGGCATCATAGTGGGCGGTGAGAAAACGCTGCATTTCCGCCGGCCGGCCGGGCAGCTTGAGATCCGTTTCCATGCCCACCACCACCTGTCCCGGCGCGGAGATCATGAACTGGACAGGCTCGCCGGCCCGCAGCAGACATTCGAGCAGACGCAGCCCGTAGGGGGCGCCGGAGGCGCCCGTCATGGCCACAGCAACTGGAGCACGGTTGGGCATGCTCATAGTCCACCCAGAGTACAGGATCGAGGGCCGTCGTGGCGAATCCGGCCGCGGCTATCGCGACCGGCTGGTGCAATTGGCGGGCTATGCCCGTTCACGGGCCCGCAGAGCGGCAAGCAGCCGCTCGTGGATGTTCTCGAAGCCGCCGTTGCTCATGATGAGCACCCGATCGCCGGGGCGCGCATCGCTCGCCAGCTCCGCCACGATGTCCTCCACCGATTCGCACACCCGCGCCCGCCCCTCCAGGGCGTCGGCCACGGACTGCAGGTCCCAGCCCAGATCGGCCGGACGATACAGCCACACCCGATCGGCGGCGGTGAGGGATGACGCCAGCCGGTCCCGGTGCACGCCCAGGCGCATGGTGTTGGAACGGGGCTCCAGGACCGCAAGAATCCGGCCGTCGCCGACATTCTCCCGCAGGCCGTGCAGGGTGGTGGCAATGGCGGTCGGATGATGGGCGAAATCGTCGTATACCGTTACGCCATCCACCTCGCCCCGGCGTTCCAGGCGGCGCCTCACTCCCGAAAACGCGGTGAGGGCGGCCACCGACACGCTCACCGGCACGCCGCCATGGCGCGCCGCGGCAATGGCCGTCAGGGCGTTGTGTATGTTGTGATCGCCCAGCTGCTCCCATTGCACCACACCCGCGCAGCGGCCCTTTAGCCAGACCTCGAAGCGGCTGCCGTCCGCGGCCAGCTTGCGGGCGCTCCAGTCGACACCGTCCGCGCCGCCCGGCGATGCCGTCTCCACCGGCGTCCAGCAGCCCATCGCCAGGGTTTCCGCCAGGGCGGCGTCGGCGGCGTTGGCCACGATCAGTCCGTTGCCCGGGACGGTCCGCACCAGGTGGTGGAACTGGCGCTGGATAGCAGCCAGATCGGGAAAGATGTCGGCGTGGTCGAATTCCAGGTTGTTGAGTATCAGGGTGCGCGGTCGGTAGTGAATGAACTTGGAGCGCTTGTCGAAGAAGGCGGTGTCGTATTCGTCGGCCTCCACCACGAAGAACGGCGCCTGTCCAAGGCGGGCGGAGACGCCGAAGTTGCCGGGTACGCCGCCTATCAGGAACCCCGGGGACAGGCCGGCATGCTCCAGTATCCAGGCCAGCATGCTGGCGGTGGTGGTCTTGCCGTGGGTCCCGGCCACGCCGAGCACCCAGCGCCCGGCCAGCACATGCTCGGCCAGCCACTGGGGCCCCGATGTATAGGGCAGGCCCGCATTGAGCATATGCTCCACCGCCGGATTGCCCCGCGACATGACATTACCCACCACCACGCAGTCCGGCGCCGGCTCCAGATGGGACGGGTCGTAGCCCTCCAGCAGGCGGATACCGGCGGCTTCCAACTGGGTGCTCATGGGAGGATAGACGTTGGCGTCGGAGCCGCTCACGGTGTGTCCCGCCGCCCTGGCCAGCAGCGCCAACCCGCCCATGAAAGTGCCGCAGATGCCCAGCACATGGATATGCATATCAGGTGACCGCCCCGAACAGGACCTGGGCCAAGCCGTAGGAAAGCACAGTGTACAGCACGCCCAGGGCGATGCCGGTACCGAAAGACACCGACAGCGCATGGCGCAGGATATGCCCCAGCACCACCACGCTCCACACCACCAGGGCGAGCCACACCAGTCCCAGCGCTCCCGCGCCGCCGCCCGCGCGCTGGGCCGCCATCAGCCCGGCCACCATCGGCAGGGCCAGCAGCCCCAGCACGGTGCCGGTGCCGGTCAATGCCGTCAGCGTCTGACGAAAGCGCGCCGGCTTGCGGCGCCATTGCAGGGCCGTCCAGGCGAACGCCGACAGCACCAGCAGGTCCGCAAGGCTGACCGCCAATGCCCGCGGCAACGCCCAACTGAGCAGGGACAAGGAAACATTGACGGCAAGATAGGCCAGCATGGTGAGGCCCAGCAGAAAATCCGACGCAGGCAGGTCCTGGGGATTCGCACGCAGCAGGCACAAATCGATCCAGATGCCGAAAAAGCGCTTCATGGCAGGCGGGCCGTGCGCGCCGCACACCGGCGCGGGTCGGTCACCGGCACGTCGTCACCGATCATCGTGGCCTGAGGTCGTCAACACTGTAGAGACTGCCGCCACCGGCCCCCATTGGCTCTGCCAGGTTCGTGGAGCAGCGTACGTCGGGTTCCATGGTCTCGATCCTTTCCATGCGGCACCCGCCCATGCCCCACGAGTGCCAGCCGGTTGAAGCTGCGTGCGCATCGGCAATGAATGCGATTTGCGGGACTGCGCCTTGCGTGGCCCGAACCCCGGCGGCCCGGCCAAATCGACCACCACTGGATCCTTGAGCCAGGCAAATCGTTGCACCGGGACGGTCGCGGGTTGCCCTCGCCGCCCACGGCGCGTGGACTGACCTGGGGAAACGCCTAAACGCCGAAATACTTCGCCTGCGGATGATGAACCACGATGGCGGAGGTGGAATCCTCGGGCCAGAGCTGGTCTTCGTCTCCCAACACCACGCCGATACGGGCGGCATCCAGCAGTTCGAGAATCTTATCCTGGTCATGAAGATTAGGACAGGCCGGATAGCCGAAGGAGTAGCGCGAGCCCCGATATTTCTGCTTGATCATCTCGTCCATGGCACGGGCATCCTCGCCGGCGAACCCGAGTTCGGCGCGGATGCGCTTGTGCACGTACTCGGCCAGCCCTTCGGCGGACTCCACCGTGAAGCCGTGCCAGTACAGGTAGTCCTGATACTTGTCCTGCTCGAACAGGTCGCGGGTGAAATCGGAAGCATGCTGCCCGCCGGTGACCACCTGGAACGCCACCACATCCATCTCACCGGAGCTGACCGGGCGGAAGAAGTCCGCGATGCACAGATGCCGGTTGCCCTGCTGACGGGGGAAGGTGAACCGGCAGCGCTCCTGGAGGCCCTCGGTATCGCTATAGACAATCAGATCGTTGCCGTCCGATTGACACGGAAAGTACCCGTAGACGGCCTGGGGACGCACGATGCTGTCCCGTTCGCTCTCCTGCACCAGACGGTTGAAGATCGGATCCACCTCCGCGCGGGCCCACAGGCGATATTCCTCCTTGCTGCGCCCCTGGGCCTTGAAACCCCACTGGAACTTATAGAGTGTGGTGCGGTTTATATAAGGTATAAGGGCACGCAAAGGGACCTGCTCGATACACCGGCTGCCCCAGAACGGCGGCGCCGGTACAGGGTTGTCCTGCTTCACTTGCGATCGTTCCTGAATTTCGCTCACGGATGGGGCCCCTGGGTACGATTCATCAGCCGGCCCATCATAACGTCTTTTGATCAAAGGGAAAAACCGGACCCTCAGTATTGAACTTGACCACCCGATAGGCCGCAACTAGCTTCTTGAATGAGGTGGCGACGAGTGCGTTCGGCGCGAGGTATGGAACCATGGGAACCATATACGTCAAGACCTTGAAAGACCGAATCCGCCACGGCGGCATCAACCTCCACCTCCCGAAAGGCGAGACCCATACCCTGGGTACCGATCGCCCCATGATTGACTGGTATATCCGCGAGGGCGGCACCCTGGGGCGCATATTGCGCAATCCCGAACTGAACCTCGGTGAAACCTATGTGAACGGCGAGTGGGGCGTGAACCAGGGCCAGTTGTCCGCCTTCATCGGACTGTTGATGCGCAACGTACCCCAGCCCGATCCCGGCGGTGCGCGGCGTTACCTCGACGGCCTGCTCCACCTGCTGCACACCTGGAACCCGATTCGCCGCAGTTACCGCAACGTCGCCCATCACTACGATCTGGACGAATGGCTGTTCCGGCAGTTTCTGGACCAGGACATGCAGTATTCGTGCGCCTATTTCCCCGAGCCGGATATCAGCCTGGAAGAGGCGCAGCGCGCCAAGTGCCGTCATATCCTGCACAAGCTGCAGCTGCAGCCGGGGCACCGGGTGCTGGATATCGGGTGCGGTTGGGGAGGTCTTGCGCTTTACCTGGCCGAACGAGCCGGTGTGCAGGTCACGGGTCTGACGCTCTCGAAGGAACAACTGCGGGTTGCCCAGCAGCGGGCGCGGGAAAGGGGACTGGAAGGAAAAGTGCGCTTCGTGCTGCAGGACTACCGGCAGCACGAAAGAACCTACGACCGCATCGTGAGCGTCGGCATGTTCGAACATGTGGGTCCGCCGCAGCACCAGCGGTATTTCCAACAGGTGCGAAGGTTGCTCGCCGAACACGGCGTCGCGGTGATACATACCATCGGCCGTCAACAGCAGAACAGCACCACGAATCCCTGGATACGACGCCATATTTTTCCGGGCGGCAGCATCCCGGCGCTATCGGAGATCAGCCGGGCCCTGGAGTCCACCACCTTGGTCACCACCGACGTGGAAGTGCTGCGCCTGCACTATGCCTATACGCTGGCGGCCTGGCAGAACCGCTTCCAGAAGGCCCGGGCGCGGGTCGCCGAACGCCTGGGAGAGCGCTTTTGTCGCATGTGGGAGTTCTATCTGGCCGGCTGCGAGAACGCCTTTCGCTGGCGTGACCTGGTGGTTTTCCAGATCCAGCTGGCGAAACAGCATGCCAGCGTGCCGATCACCCGTTCCTACCTGTATGCTCCCAACGAGCCGGCCGACACGGCGAGCGGCTCCGAACTGCCCGGCTATTCCACCCCCAGCCACCCTGCCCGTCGGCCCCATCGCTGAAAGCAGTTGGCAGCGTAGCCCGCGCCGACGAGCGGTGGTTTCGTGGCCGCTCGGATGAGTCCCGGCGGGCATCCTATCCCTTCATGGAACGAGCCCTGCGCCTCCATCGCAGTGGCGGGGCGCGCCGGGTGCACCTGCCCCGGGCACGCAGTACACTGGAACGAACCCACAAGCTTCAACCCACCGACGGCACAGACAGCAGGTGGCCCGACGCAAGAAATCCTACCGATTCCCGTGGCGCGAGGGGAACGGCTTCCGTCTGCTGGACGATGGCGGCCGCTTCTTTCCCGCCATGCTTGATGCCATCGAGCATGCGCGGCACACCACGGTACTGGAAATGTACCTTTTCCAGTCCGGTTCGGTCGCGACACGGTTCATCGGTGCCCTGGTGCGGGCCGCGCACCGGGGCGTGCAGGTGCAGGTGCTGCTCGACGGATTCGGTTCCCGGAAGCTGAGCCGGCGGGACCAGCAGCAACTCAGCACCGCCGGCGTGCAGCTGGCTTTCTACAATCCGCTGCAGTGGCGAAAACTGTACCGCAATCTGCTGCGTGACCATCGGAAACTGCTGGTGGTGGACGGCACCAAAGCGTTCGTGGGAGGCGTAGGCATCACCGACATGTTCGATCCCCATACCGCCGGGCCGCGCCACTGGCACGATACCGTGGTGGAGATCACCGGGCCCTGTGTCCCGGACTGGCTTGCCCTGTTCGCGGACAACTGGCGGCGCTGGGCCCGGACCCCGCCGGTGGAGGCGCCGCCCGGGGAGCCGGCGGCGGTCGGCACCCGCCGCGGGCGGGTCACCTTCACGACCGGTTGGCCCTATACGGAAATCAGGCGTTCCTACCTCAACCGCATGCGCTCGGCCCGGGAGCGGATATGGCTGGTCACGGCCTATTTCGTGCCGGCGCGCAAACTACGCCGGGCCCTGCGGCGGGCCGCCGAAGCCGGCCTGGACGTGCGTCTGCTGCTGCCCGGCCCGCACACGGACCATCCCGCCGTACGCCACGCCGGGCGGCGCTTCTACACCCGTCTGCTGAGTCATGGCGTCCGGATCTTCGAATACCAGCCCAGCTTTCTGCACAGCAAGGCACTGCTGTGCGACCGGTGGGTATCGATCGGCTCGAGCAACGGTGACCGGTGGAATCTGCGCTGGAATCTGGAAGGCAACCAGGAAGTGGCGGACCGCGAATTCACCGACCAGGTTCAGGCTATGATCGAAGCGGACTTCATTCAGTCCCGGGAGATCACCTACAGCGAGTGGCGGCTGCGCCCCTGGTACCTGAGGTTTGCCGAACGGTTCTGGGGGGGCGTAGACCGCTGGCTGGAGAAGCGTCCCCGACAACGCCTGGGAAATTGACCGGGCGAAGCGAGGGTTCTTCGCCGCCACACGCATTCACCACCACTGCCTCCTGCGCGGCAGGGACGCACGGCCGCCGCCCAACACATGTGCGCCGGAGCGGCAGTCGACCGCAGAGTGTATCGCCCCCTCGCCCGGGACCGGGGCGCCACGGATCGACCTTCGATGTCCAGCGTCGCTAGTGGCCCATGCGGAAAATCGGCCCGCGGGCCGACCGGCGGCATCGCGACTGCCCGCCGGTCGGACACCCCGGTCAACGCCGGCGCTTATTGGCCGCCGTCTTCCTGCGCGCGGGCGCCTTCTTCTTTCCCGTTGGCTGTTTCTTTGGCGCAGGCCGCTTCTTGGCCGCCGCCTTCTTCTTGGAGACAACCTTCTTCTTCGCTGGTGCCTTCTTCCTGGCAGGCGCCTTCTTCACAGCCGATTTCTTCTTTGCCGGTGCCTTCTTCTT
>CAZNBB010000075.1:0-6036 GCA_964571225.1 uncultured Gammaproteobacteria bacterium | reverse complement strand
GCCTTCTTCTTGGCTGAAGACTTCTTCACCGCCACCTTCTTCTTGGTGGTGACCTTCTTGCGCACATTCGCTTTCTTGGCCGTCGGCTTCTTCTTGCTCGCCGCCTTTTTCTTCGCCGTTACCTTTTTCTTGGCGGGCGCCTTCTTCACAGCCGCCTTCTTCTTGCCGGTAACCTTCTTCTTACCCGTAACCTTTTTCTTGGCGGTGACCTTCTTCTTGGTCGCCGATTTCTTCGCGCCGGCCGCACTTTTCTTGGCAGCCGTCTTTTTGACCGCAGCCTTCTTCTTAACCGCGGCCTTCTTCTTGGTCGCTGACTTCTTGGCGGCCGCCTTCTTACCAACGGTCTTGGTACCGGCTTTGGGCTTGGATGCCGATTTCTTTGCGGTGGCAGCCTTCTTGGTGGTGGCAGCCTTCTTGGTGGTGGCGGCCTTCTTGGTGGTGGCGGCCTTCTTGGTGGTTGTCGTCTTCTCGGCCGAGGACTTCTTCACCGCCGCCTTCTTCTTCACTGCCGATTTGGACGCCGCTGATGGCGTTTCCGTCGCCGCCGCTTTGCGGCCGACGCCAGCGACTGCTTCCTTGATCGCCGCCGTCCTGGCGGCAGCCGCCGCCTTCTTGGAACCGCCAGCACTCGCGGTGCCGGACGACACCGGTCGGGCGGCCTTGGCCTGCTGCTCCGGGGCCCCGGCCGGTGCCGGTTTACGGACAGCGGGCGCGGGTTTGCGAGCGGGTGAAGGTGCGGGGGCCACGGGTGCCGGCGCCTCCGCCGGCGCCGATGCGACATCGTCGATCACCTTGCGGACACCGTTGAAAATATCCTCGATCTCGCCCACGCCCTGTACGGCGCGCAGCTTGCCCTGTCGGCGGTAGTAGTCCACCAGGGGTGCCGTCTGGCTCTCGTAGACCCGCAGCCGGTTGCCGATGGTCTCCTCATTGTCATCGGCGCGGTGACGCAGGTTGCCGCCGCAGCGGTCGCAGCGCCCGTCGAGCTTGGGCGGAGATGTGTACACGTTGTACATCTGGCCACAGGACTCACAGGTCCGCCGTCCCGTCAGACGCTGCATGAGCACGTCGAAATCCACGTCGATCAGCAGCGCAAGCCCCAGCGGCTGGCCCAGCTCATTGAGCATGCGGTCCAACCCCTCGGCCTGGGGGATGTTGCGCGGAAAACCGTCCAATATGAAGCCCTTCTGGGCATCGGGTTCGGCAAGACGTTCGCGGATCATGCCCAGCACGATATCGTCGGACACCAACTGACCGGCTTCCATGACCGCCTTGGCGGCCTGTCCCAGGGGAGTGCCGGCCGCGACCGCCGCCCGCAACAGGTCGCCGGTGGAGATCTGAGGAATCTGGTAATGCTCGACCAGCAGCTTACTCTGCGTGCCCTTTCCGGATCCGGGCGCTCCCAACAATACGATTCTCATGGCGAAATTCGGCTCCCCTGGTTCTTGGAATTATTCAATCCCCTCAGCACCTTAAGTTTTTTACATGACCTCATACAATTTTTTACATGGCCCCGCACACGGTGTGCGATTAAGCTACTCTCACCGCCTGGGGTAAGTCAACGAACCGTATGAAAAAAATCGGGTTTTAGGCTATCCTTTGCGCTATTTGCCGCAGAGGCGGCCCAGGACGCCCGTTCGCGGCGTCGCAGCCCAAAGCAGGACCATGCGCGATATAATCCCCGACTTTACTGACAACGAGCTGTGGGCCATCGAGACCACACTGCGCGAACGCTACGGCGAGCCGAAAGAGATTCAGCTGGCCGAAAGCGAGCTCCGGCTCGATGAGCATTCCGCCGAGCTCACCAGTTGCCCCACGGTCTACTGGACCCACGACAACTGCCACTTCGTGATCTGCAAGACCGACGATCACCGCTACCGGGCCCAGTTCTTCTACCGGCTCTATCAGATGTTCGGGACCGGCGTGGACGAGTTCGACAATGTGGCCGAATGCGCCGTGACCCTGCTGCAGATGCAGGCCGACCACGAGCGCAAGGAAGGCGAGGACCACCCGGACGGCGCCTGAACCGAGTACCGCCCATGCTGTCTACCATGCGTAATTCTCACATAACGAACAGCGCCCGGCGGCTTTAAGGATTTCACCAATCTGCAATCGCAACTGACAAGGGGAAGGAACAGATGGCCAAAAAGACGGCGACGAAGAAGAATGCTTTTTACGCCCAGTCGGGCGGCGTCACCGCAGTAATCAACGCCTCGGCCTGCGGCGTCATTGAAACCGCCCGCAAGCACAAGGACCGCATCGGCAAGGTCTACGCCGGCCGCAACGGCATCATCGGCGCGCTGACCGAAGACCTGATCGACACCAGCAAGGAATCGGCCCGGGCCATCGCCGCGCTGCGCCACACCCCGTCGGGCGCTTTCGGATCCTGCCGCTATAAGCTCAAGGGCCTGGAGCAGAACCGCGCCGAATACGAGCGCCTGATCGAAGTCTTCGAAGCCCACAACATCGGCTACTTCTTCTATAACGGCGGCGGTGATTCCGCCGACACCTGCCTGAAGGTTTCCCAGTTGTCCAAGACCCTGGGCTATCCGATCCAGGCCATCCACGTGCCCAAGACCGTGGACAACGATCTGCCCATCACCGACAACTGCCCGGGTTTCGGCTCCGTGGCCAAGTACATCGCCATCTCCACCCGGGAGGCCAGCTTCGACGTGGCTTCCATGGCCAAGACCTCCACCAAGGTGTTCGTGCTGGAGGTGATGGGACGCCACGCCGGCTGGATCGCAGCGGCCGGCGGCATGGCGGCGGACGAAGAGACCGACCTGCCCATCATCATCCTGTTCCCCGAGGTCACCTTCAGCCAGACCAAGTTCCTGGCGGCGGTCAAGCAGAAGGTCCAGAAGTACGGCTACGTATCGGTGGTGGTCTCCGAAGGCGTGCGTGACCGCTCCGGCAAGTTCCTGGCCGATCAGGGGCTGGTGGACGCCTTCGGCCACGCCCAGTTGGGCGGCGTGGCGCCGGTGATCGCCAATCTGATCAAGAGCAAGCTGGGCTACAAGTACCACTGGGCGGTGGCCGACTACCTGCAGCGCGCGGCCCGTCACATCGCCTCCAAGACCGACGTGGAGCAGGCCTACGCCACCGGCAAGGCCGCCGTGGAGCTGGCCCTGGCGGGCAAGAACGCGGTGATGCCCACGGTGGTGCGCACCTCCGACTCGCCCTACCGCTGGAAGGTGGGGCAGGCGAAACTGTCCCGGGTGGCCAATGTGGAGAAGATGATGCCCAAGGGCTTCATCAGCCGCGACGGCTTCGGCATCACCGAGCGCTGCCGCAAGTACCTGGCGCCGCTGATCCAGGGCGAGGACTACCCGCCCTACAAGAACGGCATGCCCAAGTACGTCACGCTGAAGAATGTGGCGGTGAAAAAGAAGCTCAGCACCACGTTCAAGCTCAAGTAGCAGACACACAAAGGGGCGCATTCGCGCCCCTTTGCATTGTAAAGGTTGTGTCATGACTTTGGAGAAAGCCCGGGAACTGCTGCAGGTCCAGACAAGCCTCGGCGGCGGCTACAACCGCAATGCGGCGAAACTGATTCTCGCCGAGGTGCAGCGGGATCATGGCCAGGGAGCGGTGGACAGGCTCATCCGGGAACTGGACCTTGAATCGGTGTTCGGCTTCGCGCCGGGCACCGAATTCAAAGCTCCCTGAGCGCCGCCGAACAGCAGACCCGACAACAACAATTTTTTAGAAGCAATCACTTAAACCTGGAGGAAGACTCATGTCTGTCGAACTTATGTTCGCGCTTGCCTGTGCCATCGTGGCATTGGTATACGGCGCGGTGTCAGTGGGCTGGGTGCTGAGCAAGTCCGCCGGCAACGAACGCATGCAGGAGATTGCCAAGGCGATCCAGGAGGGTGCATCGGCGTATCTCAACCGCCAGTACAGCACCATCGCGCTGGTCGGCGTCATCCTGTTCGTGGTCATCGGCTTTGCGCTGCACAGCTGGGCCACGGCCATCGGCTTCGCGATCGGCGCCTTCCTGTCGGGCTCGGCCGGCTACATCGGCATGAACATCTCCGTGCGGGCCAATGTGCGCACCGCCCAGGCCGCCCATGACGGCATCAACGCCGCCCTGCAGGTGGCGTTCCGCGGCGGCGCCATCACGGGGCTGCTGGTGGTGGGCCTCGGGCTGCTGGGGGTTGCAGGCTATTACTGGATCCTGCTGGCCCTGCATGTGTCCCATCCGGTGCATCACCTGGTGGGGCTGGCCTTCGGCAGCTCGCTCATTTCCATCTTCGCGCGACTGGGCGGCGGCATCTTCACCAAGGGCGCGGACGTGGGTGCGGACCTGGTGGGTAAAGTGGAAGCCGGCATCCCCGAGGACGACCCTCGCAACCCGGCGGTGATCGCCGACAATGTCGGCGACAACGTGGGCGACTGCGCCGGCATGGCCGCCGACCTGTTCGAGACCTACGCGGTGACCGTGGTGGCCACCATGGTCCTGGGCGGGCTGTTGGTGAGCAACGACCCGAAAGCGGTAACTTATCCGCTGGTGCTGGGCGGCGTTTCCATCCTGGCGTCCATCGTGGGCACGTTCTTCGTCAACGCCCGTGAAGGCGGCAAGATCATGAACGCCCTGTACCGCGGGCTGATCGTCGCCGGCGTGCTGGCGGCCATCGGTTTCTATCCGGTGACCACCTGGCTGCTGGGTCACAGCATCAACCTGCAGGGCACAATGGTCCCGACGCTGCACCTGTATTACTCGGCGCTCATCGGACTGGCGCTAACCGGCGCCCTGGTGGTGATCACCGAGTACTACACCGCCACCGAATTCGGGCCGGTACGGCATATCGCCCAGGCATCGACCACCGGCCACGGCACCAACGTGATCGCCGGACTGGGCGTTTCCATGAAAGCCACCGCCGCACCGGTGCTGGCCATCTCGGCCAGCATCTGGGGGGCCTACGCCCTGGCCGGCCTCTACGGCATCGCCATTGCCGTGACGGCCATGCTGTCCATGACCGGCATCATCGTGGCCCTGGACGCCTACGGTCCCATCACCGACAACGCCGGCGGCATCGCCGAGATGGCCGAACTGCCCGACGAGATCCGCGGCATCACCGATCCCCTGGATGCGGTGGGCAACACCACCAAGGCGGTGACCAAAGGCTACGCCATCGGCTCTGCCGGACTGGCGGCCCTGGTGCTGTTCGCCGACTACACCCACGGGTTGGCGGCTGAGGGTACCCACGCGGGCCTGACCTTCGACCTGTCCGACCACATGGTGATCATCGGCCTGTTCATCGGTGGCCTGGTGCCCTACCTGTTCGCCGCCATGGCCATGGAAGCCGTGGGTCGGGCTGCCGGCGGCATCGTCAACGAGGTGCGCCGCCAGTTCAAGGAAATACCCGGCATCATGGAACACAAGGCCAAGCCGGACTACTCCAAGGCGGTGGACATGCTCACCAAGGCCGCCATCAAGGAGATGATCATCCCGTCCCTGCTGCCGGTGCTGGTACCCATCGTCGTGGGTCTGTGGCTCGGACCCAAGGCCCTGGGCGGCGTACTGGTGGGCACCATCGTCACCGGCCTGTTCGTGGCCATCTCCATGACCACCGGCGGCGGCGCCTGGGACAACGCCAAGAAGTACATCGAGGACGGCAACTACGGCGGCAAGGGATCCGAGGCCCACAAAGCCGCGGTCACCGGCGACACCGTCGGCGATCCCTACAAGGACACCGCCGGCCCCGCCGTCAACCCGCTGATCAAGATCATCAACATCGTCGCGTTGCTGATCGTCGCCCTGGTCTGACCGGCAGCGGTGCGGCGGCCCTCGTCGCCGCACCGGGCTGGGAAGCCCATGCACTGCAAGAAGAGCCACGGAACCCACGGAATCCACGGACGGATAAATGGGCGGTGACAGCGGCGGAATTCATGAGCCGCTTCGGATCACCACCCATTCACTTAATTGATATTTCTTTCCGTGGATTCCGTGGGTTCCGTGGCTCCCCTCCCTCCATCAAAATTAGAATCCTCTGATACATACCCGCTATACTAGGGGCCTGCGTTTGTCTC
>CAZNBB010000074.1:0-18903 GCA_964571225.1 uncultured Gammaproteobacteria bacterium | reverse complement strand
CGGCCGGCGTTGTTCTGCCGCGACCCCGACGGCAACGCTCTGGAGTTGGTGGAGGTCGGCTAAACCCCGGATTCAGCCGGTTGCCGCCGCCGGGTCGGTGCCGTCCAGATAGCTGACCAGAGTTTGTTTGAGGCACTCGAACTGCGCGGCGTCGGCGAGCGGCTGGTTGTCCTGGTCGGTGATGTAGAAGACGTCTTCCGCGCGCGACCCGAAAGTGGCGATCTTGGCGTTCTGCAGCCTGATGCCGCAGTGGGTGAAGGCGCGCCCCACCTGGGACAGAAGACCGGGGCGGTCCGCCGTGATCAGTTGGACGATGGTGCGCTCGCGGGCTTCGTCGTTGCTGAATTCGACCTGGGTGGGAATAGGGAAATGACGGAACTGGCGAGGGGCCCGACGGGTGACCCGGGTGGGCCGTTGTTCCGGCCCCCGTAGCTGGCGCAGCAGGCTGTCGCGGATTTCGGCCGCTCGGTACTCGCCGTGAATGGGCTCGCCGGAGTCTTCCAGCACCACGTAGGTGTCCAGGGTGTAGCCGCTGTCCGCGGTGATGATGCGGGCATCGGCCACGGTCAGGCCCAGTTGGTCCAGGGTGGCGGTGACCAGGCTGAACAGCCGGTCCTCGGCGGGGGCATACAGGAACACCTCGGTACCGCCACGCTCGGTTTCCTGGCGCACGTCCACCAGCGGCCCGGCGTCCCCGGCGTGGCGGGTGATCAGACGGGCGTGCCAAGCCAACTGATCGGGAGTGTGGCGGAGGAAATACTCGTCGTTGAAATCCTTCCAGAGCGCTTCCACGTCGGATCGCTGCACGCCTTCCACCGCCAGTAGTCGGCGGGCGGCGGCCTTGACCTCGCGTATGCGTTCATCGTGATCCAGCGGGCGTTCCAGACCCCGGCGCAACGCGCGCTTGGTGGCCACGTAGAGTTCCTCCAGCAGCGCTTCCTTCCAGGAGTTCCATAGCTCGGGATTGGTTCCGCGGATGTCGGCTACCGTCAGCAGATACAGATAATCCAGGCGCTCACGGTCGCCTACCTTGCGGGCGAATTCGTTGATCACCAGCGGGTCGCTGATGTCCCTGCGCTGGGCGGTGACCGACAGGATCAGATGATTCTGCACCAGCCAGGCCACCAGGTTGGTGTCGTAGTTGCTCAAACCGTGATGTCGGCAGAACGTGACCGCTTCTTCCGCGCCGAGCTCCGAATGGTCTCCGCCCCGGCCTTTGGCGATGTCGTGGAACAGCGCCGCGAGCACCAGCAGCTCCGGCTTGGGAATATTGTGGGCAAGCTGGCTGCACAGGGGGAATTCGTCGGCATATTCGGGCACGGAGAAGCGCCGCAGATTGCGGATCACGCACAGCGTGTGCTCGTCCACCGTATAGACATGAAACAGATCGTACTGCATCTGCCCGACGATATGGCCGAAGGTGGGCAGGTAGGCGGCCAGCACCCCGTAGCGGTTCATGCGTCGCAGCTCGTGAGTGACGCCCCTGGGCTGGCGCAGAATTTCCATGAACAGGCTGCGGGCGCGCAGGTCGTTGCGGAAGTCTTCGGTAATCAGCGAGCGTTGATTGCGGATCTGACGGATGGTTTCGGCCCGTACCCCCTTCAGCTCCGGATGCTGGGCCAGCAGCAGGAACACCTCCAGCAGGGCGAAGGGATAGCGCGCGAATACCGTTTCGTGAACCGTTTCTATGAAGCCGCGCCGCGCCTGGAAGCGCCGGTTGATGGGCACCGGTTCGTCTGGATTGTCGGCATACAGGATTGCCTCCTGAAACAGCTGCAGGAGCATTTCGTTGAGCCGGTTCAGCTCCATGATGGTCCGGTAGTAGTCCTTCATCAGCTGCTCGACCGCCAGGTTCGGTCCCTGGGCGCGGTAACCGAGCTCTTCGGCCAGTGCGCGCTGGTAGTCGAACAGCAGACGGTCTTCCCGGCGCCCGGTCAGGGTGTGAAGGGCGAAACGGATGCGCCACAGAAACGCCTGTCCTTCCCTCAGGCTGGCGTATTCCGGCTGGGTGAGAAAACCGTGGTCCACCAGTCCGGCGAGGTTCTCGCTTCCGAAGTGCCGCTTGGCGACCCAGCCGATCATCTGGATGTCCCGCAGCCCGCCGGGCCCTTCCTTGATGTTCGGTTCCAGGTTGTAGGCCGTATCGTGGTACTTGTGGTGGCGTGCCAGCTGCTCGCGCCACTTGGCCTGGAAGAACTCTCGGCTGGGCCAGATGCGGTCCGGCCCTACGCGCGCGCGCATGGCCTCGAAGAGCGAGCTCGGCCCGTCCAGCAGGCGCGCCTCCATCAGGTTGGTGGCCACGGTGATGTCTTCGCGGCCCAGTTCCTCGCAATCGTCCACCGTGCGTACGCTGTGGCCCACCTCCAGTCCGATATCCCAGAGAAATGTGACGAATGCTTCAAGGGGTTTGACGGCCACCTCCCGCTCGGCCTGCGGCAGCAGAATCATCAGGTCGATGTCCGAGCACGGATGCAGCTCGCCGCGTCCGTAGCCGCCCACCGCCACCAACGCCAGGGTATCTTCCAGGGGCGCCAGCAGGTGACGCCACGCGCGCACCAGCACCTGATCCACCAGCCAGCTGCGGCCGTAGACCAGGGCCTCCGGGTCGGCGCCTTCGTGAAAACGCGCCCGCAGGGCGGCGCTGCCTTCCTTGAGCGCCCGGCGCAGCGCGTCCAGAGGCTGTTCGCCATGAGCCAGCCGGCGGTCCAGGTCCGCCATGTCATAGAGGGCCGGGAATGCGAATTCGGTGGCGTTGGCGGACGCGAGCGGCTCGGGCACGTTGGGCTCCTCTATTCGGGAAATGGTCCGGGTGGGTAGGCGAGTTGCTCGTCGGGCCCCAGGGTGAGTATCTCGTGCCCCGTTTCGGTCACCAGAATGGTATGTTCCCACTGGGCCGAAATGCTGTGGTCCTTGGTGACCACCGTCCATCCGTCCGGCAGCAGCTTCACTTGGCGCTTGCCTGCATTGACCATGGGCTCAATGGTGAAAGTCATGCCGGCCTGCAGCTCCATTCCCGACCCCGGGGTGCCGTAGTGCAGCACCTGGGGTTCTTCGTGGAACTCGCGCCCCACCCCGTGTCCGCAGTATTCCCTCACGATGGAGCAGTTCTGGGATTCCGCATGCTGCTGGATGGCGTGGCCGATGTCGCCCAGACGGACCCCGGGACGTACCATCTCGATGCCGGTTTTCATGCACTCGAAGCTCACCCGGGTCACCCGGCGGGCGATGACCGAGGGTTCCCCGACGAAGAACATGCGGCTGGTGTCGCCGTGGAAGCCGTCCTTGATAACGGTGATGTCGATATTCAGCACGTCGCCGTTCTTGAGCTTGCGGTTGCCTGGAATGCCATGGCAGACCTGATGATTCAACGAGGTGCAGATCGATTTGGGAAACCCCCGGTAGTTGAGGGGGGCCGGGATGGCCTGCTGCTCGTTGACGATATAGTCGTGGCAGATCTGGTCCAGTTCG
The DNA here is from genome assembly GCA_964571225.1 of uncultured Gammaproteobacteria bacterium. Classification (GTDB taxonomy): domain Bacteria; phylum Pseudomonadota; class Gammaproteobacteria; order DATFLG01; family DATFLG01; genus DATFML01. The sequence continues at coordinate 15,435 of CAZNBB010000074.1, read as the reverse complement.
CCGGTGGTAATGCCGGCCTGGACGTGGGGGCGGATCATGTAGAGCACATCCGCGGCGAGGCGCCCGGCGACGCGCATCTTCTCGATTTCATCAGGGGTCTTTATGGAGACGGACATTGGGACCTGCTGGCTCGGGGATCGGTAGGGGGCCGCGTAAGTCGCGGTTTCGATTGTTGCTCCGCCCAGTTTATGGTATAAAAGCGCGCTTGTTAACCCGGCTTTCGCCCGCCCCGCGGGCGTTCGCCAATTCCACACATACGTCGGCACATGCAGTTGGGTGCCGGTCGCCCGCATCCCGATTCGATCTTCTAAAGGGAAATGCGGGTGAATCGGTTTCTGTATGGGGCGTATGGAGGCCAAACCCGTCAGGAGAGTAAACCATGGCAGACGTCACCATGCGCCAGATGCTGGAAGCTGGCGTGCATTTCGGTCATCAGACCCGCTTCTGGAACCCGAAGATGGCACCCTTCATCTTTGGCGAGAGAAGCAAAATCCACATTATTAATCTGGAGAAGACACTTCCACTCTACCGGGAAGCGTTGAACTTCGTCGGCAGCCTGGCTTCCCGCAAGGGCAGGATCCTGTTCGTGGGCACCAAACGCGCCGCCCGGGAAATCGTCGGGCAGGAAGCGACCCGCTGCGGCATGCCCTATGTGAACCATCGCTGGCTGGGCGGTATGCTCACCAACTTCAAGACCGTGCGTCAGTCCATCAAGCGCCTCAAGGACCTGGAAGTCATGTCCGAAGACGGCAGCTTCGAGAAGGTGGGCAAGAAGGAAGCCCTGATGCTGAGCCGGGAAATGGAGAAGCTCGAGCGCAGCCTGGGCGGCATCAAGAACATGGAAACCCTGCCGGACGCCTTGTTCGTGGTGGACGTCGGCCACGAGAAGATCGCCATTCAGGAAGCCAGGAAACTGGGCGTCCCGGTGGTCGCCATCGTGGACACCAACAATTCGCCCGACGGCGTCGATTACGTCATTCCCGGTAACGACGACGCCATCCGGGCCATCCAGCTGTATGTGCGGGGCATTGCCGACGCAGCCCTGGAAGGGCGCACCAGCACGGCCCAGATGGCCGGAAGTACCGATGAGTTCGTGGAACTGGACGACGTCACCGAGTCCGAGGCCGGTTCCGCTGCCAAGAAGCCGGCGAAGTCCACGCCCGAGGCGAACGCCTCCGCTGCTGCCGAGTCCGGCCAGGCCGAATGAGGGGCCTGGTATCGGCGCGGAACAGCGGCTTCGCGCTTCTTGAAGACGTATTTATTTGAGGTGCAAACATGGCGATTAGTGCAACACAGGTGAAGGAACTGCGCGAACGCACCGGTTCCGGAATGATGGAATGCAAGAAGGCGCTGGTGGAGGCCGATGGCGACATGGACGCGGCGGTCGAGTTGCTGCGCAAGTCCGGTCTGGCCAAAGCGGACAAGAAGGCCGGGCGGGTGGCGGCCGAGGGCGTTATCGTGATCGAGGTCGGCGCCGACGGTAAGGATGCCGCCATGGTCGAAGTCAACTCCGAGACCGACTTCGTGGCCAAGAAAGAGGAGTTTCAGGGCTTTGCCAAGGCTGTGGCCGATCGCGTGCTGGCGTCCTCGCCCGACAGCGTCGAGGCCCTGCTTGGCATGCCGCTGAAGGACGGCGAGGCCGCCACGGTCGACGACGCACGCAAGGAGCTGGTAGCCAAGCTCGGTGAGAACGTGAACGTACGGCGCTTCGAGCGTGTGCACGCCGCGGCAGGGGTATTGGCGAGCTACCTGCACGGCAGTCGTATCGGGGTACTGGTTCAGCTGGAAGGTGCGGATACGGACCTGGCGCGCGATATCGCCATGCATGTGGCAGCCAGCCGGCCTGTGTGTGTGGACCAGACCCAGGTTCCTCAGGAAATGCTGGACAAGGAAAAGGACATCTTTTCCGCTCAGGCCCAAGAGAGCGGCAAGCCGCCGGAGATCGTCGAAAAGATGGTTCAGGGTCGCCTGAAGAAGTTTCTTGGCGAAATCACCCTGCTGGGCCAGCCGTTCGTGAAGGATCCTGATACCACGGTCGGCAAACTGTTGGAGAAGTCCGGCGCCACCGTGGTCTCGTTCCAACGCCTGGAGTTGGGCGAAGGCATCGAGAAGAAATCCGAAAACTTCGCCGACGAGGTCATGGCCCAGGTGCACGGCAGCTGATGGGGCGGCTGGCCGGCGCAGCGCCGCGGTCGGTGGGTGTCACTCGTTAGGAATGGGGCCGCAATGCGGCCCCATTTTGCGCGTGGCATTGGCTGCGCAAAACAGGGACAATAGGCAGGATTGGGCAGCATATCGGAACCTGATAGTATTTCTCAGGATATCTCTTTAACATTATGAAAATCTTTGATAATGGCTAGGGAACTGGAATACCGCCGTATTCTGTTGAAGCTCAGTGGCGAAGCCCTGATGGGCGATGGGGATTTTGGCGTCGATCCCGACGTGCTCGGACGCATTGCCGGGGAGATCGGCGAAGTGGTCGCCAGTGGTGTGCAGGTCGGGTTGGTCATCGGAGGGGGCAACCTGTTCCGCGGGGCACGGCTGGCGGCAGCGGGCCTGGACCGGGTGACCGGCGATCAGATGGGTATGCTGGCCACCGTCATGAACGGCCTGGCAATGGAGGATGCGCTGCGGCGGGGCGGTACGCCCGCACGGGTCATGTCCGCCTTTGCAGTGGGCACGGTATGCGAACCGTTCGATCGGGACCGCGCCGTGCAGCACCTGGAGCGCGGAAGGGTCGTGATGTTCGTCGCCGGAACGGGTAATCCGTATTTCACCACCGACTCCGCGGCGAGTCTGCGGGCCATAGAGATCGGCGCGGACGTCATGCTCAAGGCAACGAAGGTCGACGGCGTGTATTCCGCCGATCCCATGAAAGACCCGACGGCGGAACGTTTCACGAGCCTGAGCTTCGACGAGGCGCTGGCGCGCAAACTTATGGTGATGGATGCGACCGCCATGGTGCTGTGCCGGGACAACGGGATGCCTTTGCGCGTATTCGATATTTTCAGGCAGCAGAATCTCGTGCGGGTGGTGCGGGGTGAAGATATCGGAACGCTTGTGCAATAGGAGTGGGTGGCATGATTGACGACATCAAGCAGGACGCCAAGACACGGATGGGCAAGAGCGTCGAGTCATTGAAGCAGGAACTGACCAAGCTTCGCACCGGCCGTGCCCATACCAGTCTCCTGGATCATATCCACGTGGATTACTACGGCAGCGAAGTGCCGCTGCGTCAGGTCGCCAACATCAACGTCGAGGACGCGCGTACGCTGGTGGTGGCACCATGGGAGAAATCCATGGTGGGAGCGATTGAAAAGGCGATCATGACCTCAGAACTGGGGTTGAACCCGGCCACCGCCGGCACGGTCATACGGGTACCGCTGCCGCCGCTGACCGAAGAGCGCAGACGGGACATGATCCGCCTCGTGCGCCACGAGGCCGAGGGTGCGCGGGTCGCGATCCGCAATATTCGTCGCGACGCCATCAACGATTTCAAGGAGCTGCTCAAGGCCAAGGAAATCTCCGAAGACGACGAGCGTCGGGCCCAGGAGGACATCCAGCGACTCACCGACCAATATGTCGCGCAGGTGGACAAGGTGCTGGAGGGTAAGGAAGCGGAGCTGCTGGAGATATGAGCCCGGCGGCCGGCAACAGTCATGATGGACGAACGACACCGGATCGGGGAGGGCGGAGCTGTTCGCCAGCGCAGTGACGCTTCCGCGCCGGATACACCCATGTCGCATTCCATACCGTCCAACTTGCCCAGCGAATCAGCCGCCTTGCCGCGGCATGTCGCGATCATCATGGATGGCAACGGGCGTTGGGCCAAACGCCGCCTGCTTCCCCGGGTGGCTGGTCATCGAGAAGGCGTGAAGGCGGTGCGCCGGGTGGTGGAGGTGTGCTCGTCCATGGGGATCGAAGCGCTGACGCTGTTCGCATTCAGCAGCGAGAATTGGCGGCGGCCCCGGGCGGAAGTGGGGCTGCTGATGGACCTGTTCATCAATACCCTGCAACGGCAGGTGGAAAAGCTTCACCGCAACGCCGTGCGGTTGCAGTTCATCGGAGACCGCTCGGCATTTTCGGACAAGCTGCGCCGGCTCATGGATTCCTCCGAGGCACTGACCGCGGACAACGACGGCCTGGTGCTGACCATTGCGGCCAACTACGGCGGTCGCTGGGACATCACGCAGGCGGCGCGGCACCTGGCGGCCGAAGCCGCAGCCGGACGGCTGGACCCGGACGGGATAACGTCCGATCTGCTGTCACGGCATCTGTCCCTGGCGCATCTTCCGGAACCCGACCTGTTCATCCGCACCGGAGGCGAGCAGCGCGTGAGCAACTTTCTGCTCTGGCACCTGGCCTATACCGAGCTATATTTCACCGACACCCTGTGGCCCGATTTCGACCGGGCCTGTCTGGGGCAGGCGCTGGAATCCTTTGCCGGCCGTCAGCGCCGCTTCGGACGTACCGGAGAGCAAGTGGAGCAGATCAAGGGTGCTTAAGCGGCTGGTCTCGGCTGCCGTACTCATCCCCCTGGTCGTCTGGAGTGTCCTGGTACTGCCGACCCCATTGCTGGCCGGTGTGCTGGGACTGGTGGTGCTGGCCGGTTCCCTGGAATGGACACGCCTGATACCTTGCGCCGCGGTCACCGGGCGTATTTCGTATTTGGTGCTGGTATCATTGGCGCTGCTGGCAGCCTGGTGGCTGCAGCACAGGCCGGGAGCGGTCGCGGGCGTTCTCGGCGCCGTCGTCCTGGCATGGGTGGTCGCGCTGGCATGGGTGCTGCGCCCGGGCCTGGGCAGCGCTGGCGGCCCGGGCTGGCGCTGGGCGAAAGGCTCGGCGGGGCTCGTATTCCTGGCCGCGGCCTGGCTCGCCCTCATGGTGCTGCACCAAAGGCAAGAGGGCCCGCAGCTGATGCTGTTCCTGCTGGTATTGATCTGGTGCGCGGACAGCGGAGCGTATCTCGCAGGCCGACAGTGGGGGCGGCGCAAACTGGCGCCGGCCGTGAGCCCTGGGAAGACTTGGGAAGGGGTGGTTGGAGGTTTGGTGCTGGCAGGTGCTTTCAGCGTGCTGGGTGGTTGGCTGCTGGGTTGGCGCGGACCGGCCCTGGTCAAGTTTTCCGGGCTCTGTCTGATTACGGTTTCCTTTTCCGTGCTGGGCGATCTGTACGAAAGTCTTCTGAAACGGCAGGCAGGCGTGAAGGACAGCGGCAACCTGATTCCCGGCCACGGGGGTGTGCTGGATCGCGTGGACAGTCTGCTCGCCGCCGCTCCCGTGTTCGTTGTCGGCCTGCATCTGCTGGATCTCTGAACCTCTCCACACTCATGGATGCCAAACAGCGCGAACGGAACTGAACTGATGACGCAGACCACCGGACAAACCGCGCCAACCGGCATCACCATTCTCGGTGCCACCGGCTCCATCGGTGCCAGCACCCTGGACGTGATAGCTCGGCACTCGGATGCCTTCCGGGTGGTGGCGCTCACCGCAAACCGGAACGTCGAGCGGTTGCTTGAACACTGTCGCCGTTTTCGACCCGCCTATGCGGTCATGGCCGATTCCCCGTCGGCCGCCGCACTGCGGGAGCGCTTGCGCGACGAGAGCATCGCGACCGAGGTATTGGAGGGTGTTGACGGCCTGGCGACTGTGGCGGCTCTGCCGGAGGCGGACTGCGTCATGGCCGCTATCGTCGGGGGCGCAGGTCTGCTCCCCACCCTGGAAGCCGCCCGCTGCGGCAAACGGGTGTTGCTCGCGAACAAAGAGGCGCTGGTCATGTCCGGCGCGATCTTCATGGAAGAGGTCAAACGCAGTGGTGCCGTGCTGCTGCCGGTGGACAGCGAGCACAATGCAATCTTCCAATGCATGCCTGCCGGTTTCAGCGCCGGGTACGAACCGAGCGGTGTAAGACGCGTCCTGTTGACCGCATCGGGCGGTCCGTTCCGGACACTGTCTCTGGAGGAACTGGACGGGGTGACGCCGGAGCAGGCGTGTGCGCATCCGAACTGGGACATGGGGCGCAAGATATCGGTGGATTCCGCCACCATGATGAACAAGGGTCTGGAGGTGATAGAGGCGTGCTGGCTGTTCGGATTGCCGCCCGAGCGGATTCAGGTGGTTCTGCATCCCCAGAGTGTCATTCATTCCATGGTGGAGTATTCCGACGGCTCGGTGTTGGCGCAGCTCGGTAATCCGGACATGCGCACCCCCATCGCTCATGCGCTGGGGTGGCCGGAGCGGATCGAATCGGGGGTCTCCCCTCTGGACCTGTTCGCGGTGGCACGGTTGGATTTCGAGCCTCCTGACATGGTGCGTTTCCCGTGTCTGGCGCTGGCATACAGCGCCTGGCAGGCGGGTGGCGCAGCGCCGGCGGTGCTCAACGCCGCCAACGAAACCGCGGTGCAGGCATTTCTGGATGGACAGCTGGCGTTTCGCGCTATCCCCGAGGTGATCGAGGGGACCTTGTCCGCTTGTGACACAGCAGCGGCTGATTCGCTGGAGGCGGTGCTGGACGCGGACCGTCGGGCGAGGGACCACGCCGGGAGAATCGTCGGCGTGCTGGCAGGGAGTGGCGTTTCGTGACCGGAATCCTCATTTCGGTGGCGGCTTTCGCGGTCGCTCTGGGCGTGCTGGTAACGGTGCATGAATTCGGGCATTTCTGGGTTGCCCGGCGTCTTGGCGTGAAGGTATTGCGTTTCTCGGTCGGATTCGGCTCTCCCTTGTGGAAGCGTCACTTCGGCCGCGACCGGACGGAATTCGTGCTGGCCGCCGTGCCGTTGGGCGGTTACGTACGCATGCTCGATGAACGCGAGGGCGAGGTGGATCCGCGGGAAGCGGATCGCGCTTTCAATCGCCAACCCGTGGGCACGCGCCTGGCGGTGGTGGCGGCCGGCCCGGTTTTCAACTTCCTGCTCGCTGTGGTCGTCTATTGGATCATGTTCATGGCCGGGGTGCCTGGAGTGCGCCCGGTGGTGGGCAACGTCACTGCCGATTCCCATGCGGCTCAGGCCGGCTTCCAGAAAGGCGATGAAATCGTTTCGGTGGGTGGCAGCAAGACGGCGACCTGGGATGCCGCGGTGCTCGACCTGCTGGACGGCGCGCTCAACCGGCGCAATGTGCCGGTGGGCGTGCGTACTCCCACAGGCGACCAGCGCACCCTGACGCTGGATCTGAGGCATGCGGGTCGATTGCTGGACGAAGGGGATCTGCTGCACAGCATAGGCATGGAGCCCTGGCGTCCGACCCTCCCGGCGGTCATTGAGAAGACGGTAGCCGGCAGCCCGGCCGCCAAGGCAGGCCTGGAGCCGGGTGACAAGATCGTGGAGGCAGACGGTAAACCGGTCACCGACTGGCGGGAATGGGTTAAATACCTGCAGGCCAGGCCCGGCAAGACGATTCAGCTGACCGTGGAGCGCGCCGGGAAGCGCCTCCGGATTCCCCTGTCGGTGGGTAAGGAGAAGACCGATCATGGCGTCATCGGCAAAATGGGCGCTTACGTAAGGATACCGAAGAACATCGATTCGAAGCTGCGCGTTGTGGTTCGATACGGACCGGCGGAAGCGGTGGCGCACGCCGTGGGCAAGACATGGGACATGACTTCCCTGACGCTACAGACGCTGTGGAAGATGGTGCTTGGCCAGGCTTCGGTGAAGAACATCAGCGGTCCCATCACCATCGCCGAGTATGCAGGAAGCAGTGCGCGTATCGGGCTGGTACCGTTCCTGGGTTTCCTCGCGGTCGTAAGCGTGAGCCTGGCCGTGTTGAATCTACTTCCCGTTCCAGTGCTGGATGGTGGTCATCTTATGTATTACCTTATCGAACTCTTCAGGGGGAGTCCCGTATCCGAGCAGGCACAGCTGATGGGCCAGCGGGTGGGCATTGCCGCATTGGCAATGCTCATGGTGTTGGCCCTGTACAACGATATTGCGCGCCTGTTGAATTGATCAGAATAACCGACGGACTCGAATAACCAATGAAACGTCTTCTGTTGTCAATTTTGCTGGGTATTACCCTGGCAGGCCCGGCATGGGCGTTCGAACCGTTCGTGATTAAGGATATCCGTGTCGAGGGTCTGCAGCGGATTGCACCGGGCACGGTCTTCAACTATCTGCCTGTTCGGGTCGGGGAAAAGCTCACCGAGCAGCGCTCGGCATCGGCGATTCGGGCTCTGTTCCGTACGGGCTTCTTCAAGAACGTGACACTGGAACGGCAGGGCAACGTACTGGTGGTCAAGGTCGAAGAGCGTCCCGCGATTTCCAGCATCAAGATCAGCGGCAACAAGGACATCAAGACCGACGAGCTGATGAAGTCGCTCAAGCAGATCGGTCTGGCCCAGGGGAGAGTTTTCGACAGATCGCTGCTCGACCGGGTCGTGCAGGAACTGCGTCGCCAGTACTTCGCCCGCGGGAAATACGGCGTAAAGATCGACACCTCGGTGACCCCTTTGGAGCGCAACCGGGTCTCGATCGCCATCAAGGTCACGGAGGGCCAGGTCGCCAAGATCAGGCAGATCAACATTGTCGGGAACCATGTCTTCAGCGACAAGGAACTGCTGAAGCATTTCCAGCTCAGTACGCCGACCCTGTTTTCCTTCTATACCAAGAACGATCAATACTCCAAACAGAAGCTGGCCGGCGACCTGGAATCGCTGCGCTCGTTCTATCTGGATCGGGGCTACATAAACTTCAGCATCGATTCCACCCAGGTATCCATAACGCCTGACAAACGCGGCATCTACATCACCATCAACGTCACCGAGGGCAAGCAGTACCGGATCAAGGAAGTGAAACTCGCCGGGAACCTGGTGGTGCCGGCAAAGAAACTGTTTCCGCTTGTGGAACTGAACCGTGGCGACATTTTTTCCCGCAAGAAGATCAGCGACACGGTATCGGCCATCACCAAAAAATTGGGCGACTATGGTTACGCGTTCGCAAACGTGAACACCATCCCCGACGTGGACAAAAAGACCCAGGAAGTGACCCTGACCCTGTTCGTCGACCCGGGCAAACGGGTGTACGTGCGACGCATCAATTTCAGCGGCAATACGCGTACCCGCGACGAGGTGTTGCGCCGCGAGATGCGCCAGATGGAGGCGGCCTGGTTCTCCACCGCCAAGGTCCAGCGTTCCCGCACCCGGCTCGAGCGTCTGGGTTACTTCAAGGATGTGAACGTACAGACGCCGGCGGTTCCCGGTACCAACGATCAGGTGGACGTCAACTACTCGGTGACCGAACAGCCGTCAGGCAGTCTGATGCTCGGTGTGGGTTACGGCCAGACATCGGGTTTTCTGGTCAATGCGAGCGTGAGCCAGAACAATTTCCTGGGGACCGGCAAGCAGGTCAGCATCGCCTTCAACAACAGCTCGATCAACCGCGTCTACAGCGTCTCCTACAACAACCCCTACTATACGGTCAATGGAGTGAGTCGCGGGATGGGGTTGTACTACCGCACCACGGACGCGGCGGCGGCCAATCTGGCGAACTACACCACCGACACCTATGGCGGCCACCTGACGTACGGTATCCCGATCAGCGAGGACAACACCATCCGGGCCGGGTTCGGGTATGAGCACCTCAAGCTCGCGACTACCACCTATTCGCCGACGCAAGTGTTCGATTTCATTAACCAATACGGAAGTCAATTCGGTACGTTGACGCTAAACGCAAGCTGGGGTCATGATACGCGCAACCGCGCGGTCCTGGCCGACCGAGGCACGTTGCAGCGGTTTTCCGTGGAGGCCGCGGTACCGACGGGCGGACTGGAGTACTATAAGCTCAGTTACGACAACGAAACCTACGTGCCGCTGACCCAGGCGCTGACACTTTCGTTGAGCGGCAAGGTGGGCTACGGGAACGGCTATGGTAAATTCTCGAAGTTGCCGTTTTTCGAGAACTACTATGCCGGCGGCGTGCATTCGGTGCGCGGTTATCAGGACAACACCCTGGGCCCCAGAGATTCCAACAACAACCCGATTGGCGGTTCGCTGAAGGTGACAGGAAGCGCGGCGATTCTGTTTCCGGTGCCCTTCGCGCCGGACAGCAAGTCGTTCAGAATGAGTACGTTCTTTGATTTTGGCAACGTGTACGCCAAAGCCAGCGACTTCAAGGCTTCGGACCTGCGCTATTCGGTGGGTCTGTCGGCAATCTGGATGTCGCCGCTTGGCCCGCTGACATTCAGTGTCGCGAAGCCGCTTAACAGCAAACCGGGAGACCAAACCCAGGTCTTCCAGTTCGCACTGGGGTCATTCTTCTAATTGGTGGGAGGCACTATGGTCTCGAAGAAGCTCACACGGGCGTTGTTGCTGGCCGCGTTCATGGTTGGATGTTCTGCTGCCGGTCCTGCTGTCGCCCAGGTCAAAGTCGGTTTCGTCAATACGGTAAAATTGATGGAGCAGTCGCCCCAGGCGAAGGCCGCCTCCGCGCGAGTGGAAGCGGAGTTCGCGCCCCGGGAGAAGAAGCTGGTTGCTGCGCAGAAGGAGGTCAAGCAACTGGAGGACAAGCTTAGCCGCAATGGGGCGGTGATGAGCAAAGACGAGCGGGCGAAGCTGCAGCGCGAGATTGCTACCAAGAAGCGCGAATTCGTGCGCGGCCAGGATGAGTTTCGCCAGGATCTGAATATCCGCCGCAACGAGGAGTTGTCCAAGCTGCAACATGAGCTGTATCAGGCCATCGTCGCGCTGGCCAAAGAGAAGCACTACGACCTGGTGGTGGGAGACGGTGCGATCTACGCAAGCGACCGCGTCAATATCACCCAGGAGGTCCTGGACCGGCTGAAAGCGAGTTACAAGACGCCGACGTCGGGCTCCAAGAAGTGATCGACTGGTATGGCGACGGCTGTTGTCCTGCGGGAGCTGGCGCGCCGGTTGGGCGCAGAGCTCCACGGCGATGGGGACTGCCTGATTGATTCAGTGGCGACCTTGCACAGTGCAAGGTCGGGGGCAATCAGCTTCCTGGCAAATCCGCACTACCGCCGACAGCTGGCCGAAACGGCCGCGTCGGCGGTGATCCTGTCTCGGGAGGCACTGGCCGATTGCCCGGTGCCGGCGTTGGTGGCGGACAACCCCTATGCCGCCTATGCCCGCGCCGCGGCGTTGCTCAATCCGGCTCCGCCATGGCAGGGTGGCGTGCATCCCAGTGCGGTGGTTGATCCCGTTAGCCACGTTCACGAGAGTGCTTGGATAGGGCCGCAGAGCGTGGTCGAAGCGGAGGCGGTGGTCGGCGAGAATGTGTACGTGGGCCCGGGCTGCATAGTAGGCGCGGGCGCAGTGCTGGGAGAGAGTACGCGGCTGACGGCCCGCGTCACGATCTGCCACGGCGTGAAAATCGGCAGACGTGTCCTCATTCATCCGGGAGCTGTGATCGGCAGCGACGGATTCGGACTCGCGAAGGACGAGGGTCGCTGGCTCAAGGTACCCCAACTGGGAAGCGTGCGGGTGGGCGACGATGTGGAAATCGGAGCCAATACCACCGTCGACCGCGGGGCGCTGGATGACACCGTCCTGGAAGAGGGCGTGAAACTCGACAATCTGATCCAGGTTGCCCACAACGTATTTATCGGAGCGCACACGGCGGTGGCGGGGTGCGTGGGAATTTCGGGCAGTGCCAGGATAGGCAGACATTGCATGATAGCAGGGGGTGTTGGCATCGTAGGCCACCTGCAGATTACGGACAATGTGGTGATTACCGGGATGTCCATGGTGACAAAATCGATCACCGAGCCGGGAGTGTATTCTTCGGGTCTGGCGGCTCAACCCGGCGATCAATTCAACAGGAACTACGCGCGGTTTCGGCGCCTGGACGATATCGCCCGACGTCTCCAGAGGTTGGAAAGACGTCAGAAGTCGGAGGATCAGTAGGCACGTGTCAAGTAATGAAAACAGCACCGATCACGGCAACGTCGTGATGGATATCAACGAGATCATGAGGCACCTGCCTCACCGCTACCCCTTTCTGTTGATCGACCGCGTCATCGAGTTTCGCCAGGGAGAATCACTGCTCGGCATCAAGAACGTGACCTACAACGAACCGTTCTTTCAGGGGCACTTCCCCCAGCGACCGATCATGCCGGGCGTATTGATACTGGAGGCGCTTGCGCAGGCGACCGGTCTTCTGGCTTTTCGCAGTGCCGGCAGGGAACGGAATAACAACTCGCTCTATTACTTCGTCGGCATAGACAAGGCGCGGTTCAAGCGTCCCGTGGGGCCGGGAGACCAGCTCGTGCTGGATGTGAAGCTGACGCGTACCAAACGCGGGATCTGGATGTTTACCAGTGAAGCCCGGGTGGACGAGAAAGTGGTGGCGAGTGCGGAGATCATGTGTACGGAAAGGGTAATCGACGCGTGATCGACGAACGGGCAGTGATCCATCCCTCGGCGCAACTCGACGAGGGCGTTGAAGTGGGAGCCTATGCGATCATAGGCCCCGAAGTGCAGATTGGCGCAGGGACCCGTATCGGGCCCCACGCTTTCGTGAAGGGGCCGGCGCGAATCGGCCGTGACAACCGGATTTTTCAGTTCGCGTCCGTAGGTGACGACCCGCAGGACAAGAAATACGGCGGCGAGCCGACCCGGCTGGAAATCGGCGACCGCAATGTGATACGCGAGTACTGTACCATCAACCGGGGAACGGTGCAGGACGCGGGCGTGACCCGTATCGGTGACGACAACTGGATCATGGCGTACGTGCATATCGCCCATGACTGCCAGGTGGGAAGCAATACCGTATTTGCCAACAATGCATCTCTTGCCGGTCACGTGCGCATCGAGGATCACGTGATATTGGGCGGATTCACCCTGGTGCACCAATTCTGCGCCATCGGCACCCACAGTTTCACCGCCTATTCAAGCGGCATCAGCAAGGACATCCCGCCCTACGTGATGGTGTCCGGCAATCCCGCCCGGCCCCACGGCTTGAATTCGGAAGGGTTAAGGCGCCACGGGTTTCCTGTCGCCGAACGGGAAGCGCTGCGCAAGGCCTACAAGACGCTGTACCGCTCGAAGTTGACGCTTGAGCAGGCGCTGATGGATTTGCGCGAGCTGGCGCAGACATCGTCGTCGGTCGCGACGCTGGTGGCCTTCGTCGATAACCGGACCCGCGGGATCATCCGCTAGGTGGCAGCCTGCGCCGGCAACCGGACGAAGGAATTTCAGGGCCGTGCAGCGGCCCGGGCGGCATGATCCGGATCGGCATTGTCGCGGGCGAGGCCTCCGGTGATCTGCTTGCGGCCGATTTGATGCGTGCCGTGCACGAGCGGGTCCCCGATGCCGTGTTCGAAGGGGTTGCCGGGCCGCGCATGATAGAGGCAGGGTGCGGCGCGTTGTATCCGCTTGAGCGGTTGTCCGTCATGGGGCTGGTCGAACCGCTTAAACACCTGCCGGGCCTGCTGAAGATGCGCCGTGGTCTGCGGCGGCATTTCATTTCCGAGCGTCCGGATGTATTCATCGGCGTAGACGCTCCGGATTTCAATCTCTCACTGGAGGCCGCCCTGAAACACGCAGGGATACCGACCGTCCACTATGTGAGTCCCTCGGTGTGGGCGTGGCGCCGGTATCGGCTGCGCAAGATTGCCCGCAGCGTGGATCGGATGCTGACTTTGTTTCCCTTCGAAGCCGATTTCTATCGCGAGCATGGCGTCAAGGTCAGCTTCGTGGGCCATCCGCTGGCCGATCTGATCCCGGCCGACGTCGATTCGGGGGCGGCGCGCCGTGCTCTGGGGCTGGGCGAGCAGGGACCGGTGGTGGCACTGCTGCCCGGGAGCCGGGCGAGCGAAGTGGCACGGCTTGCGGGACCGTTCGTGGAAACGGCGGCATGGTGTCTACAGCGCCGACCGGAGCTGCGTTTTGTAGTGCCGTTCGCCAATCCTGTCACGCGGCAGCTGTTCGAGCAGGCGCTGGCCGGGCAGGGACGTGCGCTGCCAATGACTCTGATTGACGGGCAATCCCGGGAAGCCATGTCCGCCGCGGATGCGGTGCTGCTCGCGTCCGGCACGGCGACGCTGGAAGCGCTGCTCCTCAAACGCCCGATGGTTGTGGCCTACCGGCTGGCTCCGCTTACCTACTGGTTGGCCAGACGCCTGGTTCGAACCCCGTACTACTCGTTGCCGAATCTGCTGGCGGGGCGGGAATTGGTGCCGGAAATCATCCAGCACGATGTCAGTGCGGAAGTGCTGGGAGCGGCACTGCTGAAACAGCTGGCCGAGGCGGAAACGGACGGCCCGCTAGTGGCGGAGCTTGCCGCTATCCGCCGTCGCCTCAAGTGTGACGCAAGCCACAGCGCGGCCGAAGCAGTTATGGGGATGATAGAGCGATGAGCCCAGCGCAACGGCCTTTGGTGATGGGCGATGCCGACTATCTGGTGGCGGGTGTCGACGAGGTGGGTCGCGGGCCGCTTGCCGGTCCGGTGGTTGCCGCGGCAGTGATTCTGCATCCGGACAAGCCCGTGGAGGGACTGGCGGACTCCAAGGCATTGACCGCCAGGCGTCGGGAACAACTGTGCGCCATCATTCAGGAGCGGGCACTGGCGTGGGCCGTGGGGCGGGCGGAAGTGGATGAAATCGATTCCATCAATATTCTGCAGGCAAGCCTGTTGGCAATGCGTCGAGCAGTACAGGCTCTGACGCCGGCGGCCCGCAGTGTGCTGGTGGACGGCAACCGGTGCCCTGACGTGGACTGTCCGGCCCGGGCGATAGTGGGCGGCGACGCCACTGTCCCTGCCATCAGCGCCGCCTCCATCGTAGCGAAGGTGACGCGCGACCGGGAGATGATTGAAATGGACGGGCGCTATCCGGGCTACGGGTTCGCCAAGCACAAAGGTTATGGGTCTGCGGCCCACCTGGAAGCCCTGCAGCGACTCGGTGTCACCGTGCTGCACAGACGTACGTTCGCACCGGTGCGCCGGCTGCTTGGGCGTGAGCAGGATGACGATGGGAGCTGAGCGGAGGAACAAGGTGATGATCAGACGAGGGGTGACTACGGCCTGCTTGGCGCTTTGCCTGGTGCTGGCAGCGGCTTGCTCACGGCAGTCCGGCCACCAGCAGTCCGCGGCGTCCGCGCGCAATGGCGTGTTCGGCGATCAGATCAAGGCGATGGATAAAGCCAAGCAAGTGCAGAAAGTGCTGCAGGACAGCGCCGCGGCGCAGCGCAAAGCCATCGAGCAACAGAGTCGTTGAAACGGGCCGCAGGCGCCAGCGGTGGGCCCTTGGGCCCGGTTACGCTTCGCGGCCGCCGTTGGTATGGTATGGATGGGGCGGCCGCGAAGCCCCTACATAACGTCCCCGGTGCGCATTTCCTGCTTTCGTTCCAGCAGTTCGCCAATGGCTTTGTCGATGATCCCGATCCCTTCGCGCAGAGTGTCTTCGTCGATGACCAGGGAGGGCAGGAACTTGATCACCTGATCCTCGGCTCCGGAGAGTTCGATGACAAGGCCGTTCTCGAAAGCG
>CAZNBB010000073.1:0-19465 GCA_964571225.1 uncultured Gammaproteobacteria bacterium | reverse complement strand
ACGGCATCCTGCTGCTGATGATGGTGATGCTGGTGTTTCTGGGCATGTTCCTGGATTGGGTCGGCATCCTGCTGCTGACCGTGCCGATCTTCGTGCCCATCATCAAGTCCATGACTTTCGGCGGCGTCATGGGGCTGCCGCCGGTACCGGGCAGCGACGTGGTGCTGTGGTTCGGGGTGCTGTATCTGGTGAACATGCAGATGTCGTTCCTCAGCCCGCCGTTCGGCTATGCCTTGTTCTATCTGCGCGGCGTATGCCCCCCGGAAGTCAGCATGGCGACTATATTCAAATCATCGCTGGTCTTCCTGGCATTGCAGATTCTCGGACTGGTCCTGTGCATTCTGTTTCCGGCCATCATCGTCTGGCTGCCCAATGCGGTCTATGGGTCGTAGGAGCGGCGCTGTGCCGTGACCGCCCGGCCCGGGGAGGTAGTGGCTATGAGCGCTAACCGTGGTTATGAGCTGCGAGCACCGGCCCATGCGGCACCCGACTACGCCACCGTGCTCACGGAGCCGGTCCTGGAATTCATCGCCGGATTGACCCGCGCCCACCGTCCCCGGGTCAAGGAGTGCCTGGCGGCCCGCCAACAGCTTCAGACCCGGCTGGATCAGGGCCAGACGCTCGATTTCCTCCCTGAGACTGCTGCCATCCGCGAGGGCGAGTGGACGGTCGCCCCCCTGCCGCCGGATCTGCTGGACCGCCGCGTGGAAATCACCGGGCCCACCGACCGCAAGATGGTCATCAACGCCCTGAATTCCGGGGCCAACTGCTACATGGCCGACTTCGAGGATTCCAACACACCCACCTGGGACAATCTCGTGCAAGGGCAGATCAACCTGCGCGACGCGGTTGCCGGCACGATTTCCCACCACGATCCGGACACGGGCAAGCACTACGCGCTCAACGACCGCACCGCCGTGCTGATGGTCCGGCCCCGCGGGTGGCACCTGTTGGAAAAACATATGATGGTGGACGGCGAACCGGTGCCCGCCGCCCTGTTCGACTTCGGGGTGTTCTTCTTCCACAACGCCCGCCCTCTGCTCGCCGGCGGCAGCGGGCCCTACTTCTATCTGCCCAAGCTGGAAAGCCATCACGAGGCGCGGCTCTGGAATGACGTCTTCAAGGATGCCCAGGATGCCCTGCGCCTGCCCCAGGGCAGCATCCGGGCAACCGTGCTGCTCGAAACCCTGCCGGCAGCGTTTCAGATGCATGAAATACTCTATGAGCTCAGGGACCACTCGGCCGGACTGAACTGCGGCCGCTGGGACTACATCTTCAGCTACATCAAGCGATTTCGACAGCGGCCGAAATGCGTGCTTCCGGACCGCCAGCAGGTCACCATGACCCAGCCCTTCATGCGGGCGTACACGCAACTGGTGATCCAGACCTGTCACCGGCGTGGGGTCCATGCCATGGGCGGCATGGCCGCCCAGATACCCATCAAGGATGACCCGCAAGCCAACAACCGCGCTCTGGACAAGGTACGGGCGGACAAGTTGCGGGAGGTCGAGGACGGCCACGACGGCACCTGGGTTGCCCATCCGGCATTGGTGGCGGTGGCCCGGGAAGTGTTCGACGCCCACATGCCCGGCCCCAATCAGATCGACCGCAAGCGCGACGATGTGCACGTCAGCGCCGCCGATCTGGTGGAGACGCCGACAGGGTCATGTACGGAAGAAGGGCTGCGCTACAACCTGCGCGTAGGCATCCGTTACATGGAGGCCTGGCTGGGAGGCTCCGGTGCGGTACCGATCTATCACCTGATGGAAGACGCGGCGACCGCGGAGATTTCCAGGGCCCAGTTGTGGCAATGGCTGCACCGCGGGGCCGAGGTCGGCGCCGCGCCCCTGGACGCCCGTCGACTGCAGGAAGCGCTGGACGAGGAGATGCAGCAGGTGCGCGACGAAGTGGGCGCCGAACGCTTCGACAGCGGGCTTTTCCAGCAGGCCGGCGAGCTTTTCGGACAGCTGTGCCTGGACGAGACCTTCACGGAATTCCTGACACTGCCGGCCTATGAGCAACTGTTGGAGATCGAAGCCCGGACGTAGAGCCCCCACCGGATCGTCCCTCCCGTCAAAGGCGATGCCGGGACGTTCGCCCGTGGCCCCAACGCGGTACAGGACACCCTCGGTGTTATCCCCCAAACAAGACGCGGATCAACGCCGGACCTTATGGTCGACTGGCCCGATTGCCATCGATATAGCAGCCGACTATCGGACAATTTAAAAATTTCAATTTCACAGTCTGATGCATGGCGCGTAGCCTTAAGGGACAGGCGCTGTCCGACCGCGCAGGGTTCGAGTCGGACGGCAAATTCTCCCTTGCGACACAGGAGGTCCAATGATGTTGGAGAATCGGGAAGGTCAGCGCGTACCCAATATGACGTTCAAGACCCGGCAGGACGGACAATGGGCGGACCGCACCAGCGAAGAGATATTTTCCGGACGCAATGTGGTTGCATTCGCGCTCCCTGGAGCCTTCACCCCCACCTGTTCGTCGTCCCACGTGCCGCGCTTCCATGAGCTGGCCGACACCTTTCGCGCCAGCGGTATCGATGAAATCGTTTGCATCTCGGTAAACGACGCGTTTGTCATGAACGCATGGCAGAAGGATCAGAATGCCGACAATATCACCTTCCTGCCCGACGGGAACGGCGAGTTCACCGACGCCATGGGCATGCTGGTGGACAAGAGCGAGCTGGGCTTCGGCAAGCGTTCCTGGCGTTATTCGATGCTGGTGCGTGACGGCGTGATCGAAAAGATGTTCATCGAACCGGACCAACCCGGAGACCCTTACGAGGTTTCCGACGCCGACACCATGCTGTCCTATGTCAACCCCGAGGCGGAAAAACCGGCCGATGTCACCCTGTTCACCAAGGCGGGCTGTCCCTTCTGCGCCCGGGCCAAAGAGCTGCTCTCGGAAAGCGGTTTCGTGTTCGAGGAAATTCAGCTCGACCGGGATGTCTCCACCCGCTCCGTGCGGGCCGTGACGGGGCAGGACACCGTACCCCAGGCCTTTATCGACGGCCACCATATCGGCGATTCCAAGGCGCTGGAGAAGTGGGTGAATGACCACCGCAAACAGGCCGCCTGACACCGCCTTGCTTGGGTCGGCGGGGCACTCGCTCCGCCGACCCACGGCGCTCTCTACGGACTGACACGGTCCGACTCCTGAAGCCGCCCAGGGGGCGTGCCCGTGGCTTCCCCCGTTTCCGCAGCGGGTTGGAGCAGTCCTCTCAGGTCCTTTGTTTTGGGTATAGGGGCGCAGCCGCCTGAACCGACGCGGTTTCAAAGCCGCCGCTCCGCAACAGCGACTGAGGCGGCGGCGTTTCCCTTCACCTCGTTCCCACACGATGCCATTGCCCGACGCCAGCCGGGCGTGCCGTGGCTCCGCGCCTCGGGCGCAGGTACCCTATTGTCTGCCTGGAGTCCCATCGACGTCCGTGGACCGGGCGTCCGCGCTCTCGGTATTCGATCACGGCGGAAGAGTCCGAACTGCATACAGGACGTCCTGTATCATGCCGCACAATTCAGCATGAGGCCCCCTGGCTCGGCCGCCACCCGCGCGTGCCAAGTGCCATTTTCCAGGCGCACGGCGCGACCGCAGCCAGGGAGTACGGGATTCCAGCGTACGCTGAGGAGAAGCGCCAGATTGAGCCCAGGACGCCAAGACAACGATCAGGGACGTACCGCCCGCCGGGTGCTGCCCGACCTGCTGCGCGCCCTGCGACACCCCAACTACCGCCTGTACTTCGCCGGCCAGAGCGTATCGCTGGTGGGGAGTTGGATGACCCGGCTCGCTACCAGCTGGCTGGTGTGGCGGCTTACCCACTCTGCGGAGATGTTGGGACTGCTGGGCTTCGTCGGCCAGGTACCCACGTTCCTGCTCGCCTCGTTCGCCGGCGTCTGGGTGGACCGTCTCGATCGGCACCGGCTGCTGATCGCCACCCAGGCACTGGCCATGGTCCAGTCCTTTACCCTGGCCGCGCTGGCGCTGTCGGGCACCATTCAGGTATGGGAAATACTCGGTCTGCAGATGATCCAGGGCATCATCAATGCCTTCGACATGCCGACGCGCCAGGCGCTGTTGGTGGACCTGATCGAAGACCGCGCCGACCTGCCCAATGCGGTCGCGCTCAACTCGTCGATGGTAAACGCCGCGCGTCTGGTCGGCCCCAGCCTCGCGGGACTGTTGATTGCCTGGGTGGGCGAAGGCTGGTGTTTTTTCGCCGACGGTGCGAGCTATCTCGCCGTGATCGGCTCCCTGCTCGCCATGCGGGTCGCCCTGCGCGAACGGCCGGCCCGGAGCCGCAAGGTCTTTCATGAGCTGCTCGACGGGCTGCACTATGTGCACGGGTTCCCGCCGATCCGATCCATCCTGTTGTTGCTCGCGCTGGTGGGGCTGGTGGGAATGCCCTATACGGTCCTGCTGCCCATCATCGCCTCGCGCACCCTGGGCGGCGGTGCCCACACCCTGGGCTTTCTGATGGGGGCAATGGGGATCGGCGCGCTTTCCGGCGCCCTGTATCTCGCCTCACGCCGTACGGTAATCGGTCTGGGGCGGCTGATACCCCTGGCCGCCGGAACGTTCGGCCTGAGTCTGATCGCCCTGGGATTATCCCGTTCCCTGCCCCTGTCCCTCGCCTTGATGGTACTGACCGGAATCGGCTTCATGATCCATATGGCATCCAGCAACACGCTGGTCCAGACCCTCGTGCGCGAGGACATGCGCGGCCGTGTCATGGCGCTGTATACCATGGCCTTCATGGGCATGGCACCGTTCGGAAGTCTGCTGGCCGGCACCGTTGCATCCCGGATCGGCGCACCGGAAACCATCCTGGGGTGCGGGATCGTTTGCATTCTCGGGGCCGGCGCATTCGCGCGGCAGTTGCCGGCGCTGCGGGAGATGGCGCGGCCGGTGTACGTGGAACGTGGTATCCTGCCGGCGGTCGCCGAAGGTCTGAGTGACGCAACGACACTGAGAGAGGAAACCGGACAATGACCGCCCGTGGCGCAGACACTCGGTTAGGCGTATTGGGGATGGCTCCATGAAGCGCCTTCTGCCCGTGTTTGGACTTGTGGTTTACGGGGCCGCCTTCGCATTTCCCAGCGGCTTGCCGAACCCGAAATTGACGCCGGGAACGGCCAATCCGGCGGTGACGCAATCCGACATCCGTCAGACCATCTGCCGGCCCGGCTATACCAGGGCCATCCGACCGCCCGAGCGTTACACCGAACGCCTCAAGCGCACGCAACTGCACGCATACCACTATCGCGACCAGCATATCTGGCACTATGAAGAGGATCACCTGGTACCGCTGGAAGTGGGAGGCAACCCGACGGACCCCCGCAATCTGTGGCCCGAACCCAGGTACGGACGCTGGAATGCCCGCAGGAAGGACAAACTTGAAAACGTCGTTCACCGCCTGGTGTGCTCGGGCAAACTGAGCCTGCACCAGGGGCGGACTCTTTTCGAGCACAACTGGATCAAAGGATACGAACACTACCTGGGGTGGCGAGCGCGCTGAACACCCGGCCGCAAGCCCAGATCGGGGCTGGAGCGTTCAACACGCCCCAGCCCTGGAACCGCTCCCCGATCACCACCAGGAACGCAGTCCCACCACCCATTGGGTGTCGTGAACCGCTTCGCCGCCCTGGCGGGCGAAGTCTACCGTAGCGCCGAATTTCCTCGTCCACCGCACGCCCACATAGGGCGCGAACTCCCGGCGGATCTCGTAGCGCAGGCGCAGCGCCAGACCGGCGTCCGACAAGCCCGATCCCAGTCCCCGGGCCGGGTCCTTCTTGCCATAGGCATTGAACTCCAGTTCCGGCATCAGTATGAGCCTCTGAGTGAGCAGGACCTCGTATTCGGCCTTGAGGCGGGCGGCCGTCCGTCCGCTGGTTCCCACGTAGGCGGTGGCGTCCACATCAAAGCGATACGGGGCAAGGCCCTTCAGACCGATAGCGACCCACTCGCGGGCCGGCTTGTCCCCGGTCCGAAAGTCCTGGCGCATACCGCCCTGGACGTCCCAGAATGCCGTCACCGCCCGGCTGTAAAGCACCTCCAGGTCTGCCTCCTCGGTACGGCCCTTGAGAACCCCGCCCTCGCTCTTCAACCAGAGCTTGTTGATGTCCCCGCCTACCCATGCCTGGCCTTCCCAGTAGGCCAGATTGCCGGCATCGGTATGGCGCAGCTCCAACCGGTCCAGCATGATCTTCGAAAGCACTACGTTGTCGTGCATGGGCGGCGGCCAGTTGTCGGTCGACTCGCCGGCGGCACCCGTTGCGGTGAGCAACAGCGCCGGCGATGCAACGATCGCGGCAAGTACACGATGCCTCATACTCATTGGCTCCGAGACGCGGACCCTGCTCATAGCACTTCCACCTCGCGGAACATGCCCGCCTTCATGTGGTACAAGAGGTGGCAGTGGTAGGCCCATCGTCCCTGCGCATCGGCAAGCACACGGTAGCTGACCGTATGGCCCGGCTTCACGCTGACGGTGTGCTTGCGCACCTGGAACTCCCCGTCCGGGCTCTCGACCTCGCTCCACAGGCCATGAAGATGGATGGGGTGCTCCATCATGGTGTCGTTCACCAGCCGGATGCGCAGCCGTTCGCCGTGCTTGAATCGCAACGGCCCGGCATCGGAGAACTTCACGCCGTCGAACGACCACATGTAGCGTTCCATGTTGCCGGTGAGATGCAGCTCGATGGTGCGTCCCGGATCCCGGGGATCGAGCCAGCCGTCCAGGGAATGAAGGTCGGCGTAGGTCAGCACCCGCCGGCCGTTGTCGCGCAGGCCCACCCCGGGATCGTCCAGCCGTGTGGACACCACGCTGGCGTGCATGGCCGTACCGGGGCCGTATTCGGTGGCCGGATGGTGTTTGACCTCCATCATGCCCCCGCCGGTTTTAGCCGCCGATGCCGTTCCGTCCATGCCCCCCATGGCATGACCCATGGCGCCATGGCCACCGGCGGCGCCGTTCATGGCGCCCATGGCTCCGGCGCCGTGCCCCATGGCAGCGTGATTCTCCCCGGCGGCGCCGGCGGTGTTTGCGCCGCCCATGGGCGCCGAGTCCATCTTCATGCCGCCCATGTCCATGCCGCTCATCCCGGCCATGGACATGCCGGCGTCGGACATGTTCAAGGTTGGCACCGGATCCATTGCAGGCACGGGCACCTCCATCCCGGCCCGCGGCGCCAGGGTTCCCCGCGCATAACCCGAACGGTCCACCGACTGCGAGAAGATGGTGTAGGCCCGGTCGTCGTGGGGCCGCACGAGCACGTCATAGGTCTCCGCCACGCCGATGCGGAACTCATCCACGGTGACCGGATGGACGTTCTGGCCATCAGCGGCCACCACCGTCATCTTCAGTCCGGGGATACGCACGTCGAAGTAGCTCATGGCCGAGCCGTTGATGAACCGCAGCCTGACCCGCTCGCCCCGTCTGAAAAGCCCGGTCCAGTTGCCGGCGGTGGTGCTGCCGTTGGTCAGGTAGGTGTAGGTGGCACCGGAAACGTCGGCCAGATCCCGCGGACTCATGCGCATCTTGTCCCACATGGCGCGATAGGCCACCGCATCGCGGAACCCATCCCGACGTGCACGCTGAATGAAATCGCCCAGTGTGAGCTTCGAGTAGTTGTAGTAGCCGTCCATCTGCTTGAGCTTTGCGAAGACGGTGTTCGGGTCCTGATCGGTCCAGTCCGACAGCAGCACCACATGCTCGCGGTCGTACCCGACCGGATCCGCGCCATGCGGCTCGATGACGATGGGGCCGTAGATCCCGGTCTGCTCCTGGAACCCGGAGTGGCTGTGGTACCAATAGGTACCGCTCTGCCCGACCTTGAAACGGTACACGAAGGTTTCCCCGGGCATGATGCCGCGGTAGGTCAGCCCCGGGACCCCATCCATACCGTTGGGCAGGATGATGCCGTGCCAGTGGATGGAGGTGGGCACCGCCAGGCGGTTGGTCACCCTCAGGGTGACGGTATCTCCCTCGCGCCAGCGCAGCAGCGGCGCGGGCAGCTGACCGTTGACGGTGGTGGCCATACGGGGGCGGCCGGTGAAATTGACCGGCGTCTCCCCGATGACCAGATCGAACTCGGTGCCGGCGAGTTCCCGTGGCCGGGCGCCGGGACCGGATCCTGCCAGTGCGGGTGCGGACCAAAGGCCGAGTCCGGCCAGGGCGCCTCCGGCCGCCAGGCCCTGGACGAAGCGCCGGCGTTGCAGGCTGATAGGCTCGGGCAGAACCGAGCCGTTACGGCGGATCTTCATAAACAATCTCCTCACGAGTGCCGACCTGCGCACGCAGGCGCGCGGTCACTCAAGATGACTCGTTGTGAAAACGGCCCACGGAACGTGGGCGGCGAGGAGATGCTAGGCCCGCGGTGGACGTAGCGGCGGGCGGAGGGTGCGTTGCGCCGGGGTTGTCACAACTGCACGCGGCGGCTGCAGGGCAGATGTTGCCACGTCGAAGGAAACCGCGGTGCCGGGAATCGGGGTCATACAGTGGAAAGCGCAGATACCCGAATCGCCGCTGCAGCAGCTGCTGCTGCCGGGAGAATGGCGATCACCGGGGGACGAATTGTGTTCGCCGGGGGCGCAAGGGGCGTCGGAAAGCGAGTGCGTCTGGCCGCCGGAGACCGGCATCGCCAACACGGCCGCCCCGTTTCCCAGCCCGGTCAACAGGACGAGCACCATCACCCACAGACGCTTACGCAGGTTTCGTTGCTGGTGGGAGGCGAACATCGCGATCATCACGGGGTTACCATAATCGGAATCCTGGAGCGGAGCAATAGATCGCCCGCCCACCGCACCTCAGAAGGAGAAACGCGCCACCTAATCCACGGAAGACATCGAACCGAAATCGTCGATTGTGCTGCGGAAGCACGGGCAATAAGCGGCACCCGGGTACCGAGCCGTGTTCTCAGCCAGTTTTGCTGTCTGTGAATTCCGTGGTTTCCGCGTCTCTTCCCCAGTCCACAGGTTGGACCGAGCCGAACGAAGGCCAACGAGCCTCGCACGGCGTCACCCCGAACCAGCGTTGCAATCAACGATCCCTTGGTCGAATATTGACCAGATCCTCGGCACTGCGCCCGGGAACACCCTTGGCGGCCACCGATTCGTATTGACCATGCCGTTCGACACCTGGATATCCGCCCACGAGCTGCCCATCCGACTGGGTTGCTTCTTCGGCGTCTTCGCGGCAATGGCCCTATGGGAGATAGCCGCGCCCCGACGGGCTCTTAGCCAGCCCAAGATGTCCCGCTGGGTCAACAACGTCGGGCTGGTGTTCTTAAACAGCATCATCCTGCGCCTGGTGTTTCCGGCCGCCGCCGTAGGCATGGCCCTGTTTGCCCGCGAACACGGCTGGGGCGTATTCAACTATGTCGCGGTACCCACCGCCGTGGCGGTGATCGCGTCAGTGGTGATGCTGGACTTCTTCATCTACCTGCAACATGTCATGATCCACGCCGTGCCGACACTGTGGCGACTGCACCGGGTGCATCATGCCGACATGGATATCGATGTCACCACCGGCGCGCGCTTCCATACACTGGAAATCCTGCTGTCCATGGTGATCAAGTTCGCCGTCATCGCCGTGCTGGGTCCACCGGTGGTGGGGGTGATCCTGTTCGAGGTGCTGCTGAACGCCACCTCCATGTTCAATCACAGCAACGTACACATACCTGCTCCCGTGGACCGGGTGCTGCGCTGGTTCGTGGTGACCCCGGATATGCATCGGGTCCATCACTCGGTGGAGAGCGACGAGACCAATAGCAATTTCGGATTCAACCTACCCTGGTGGGACTACCTGCTGGGGACCTACCGCGCGCAGCCGCGGGAGGGACACGAGGGCATGCAGATCGGGATCACCACGTTTCGGGACAGTCGCCACTGCACATGGCTGACCGGCCTGCTGGCCATGCCGTTCGTCGGACCGGTACTGGATTACCCCATCAACCGACGTACCTGGACCACCCGCAAGACGCCGCCCTAGATCCGTGTCGCGGACTTTCGTGCCACGCGCCCGCCGGCGCAGGCCGAACCGTGCCGATCAATACGCCTTCGCGTTGCATTCCGCCACGCCGGCCCCGCTGTCTGCTGGACGGTCCACCAAGATTCGCAGCCGGAGTTACACTCTCACGCGGGCTGCTGTCGAGCCGGGTCCTGGTGCGCACGACGCACCTTCAGGACAACGCCCTCCACATCGGTGATTACCACCTGCTCGCCCACCCGCAGGGCCTCGCGGGACTCGGCACTCCAGAACTCGCTTTCCACATGTACCCGGAAGCGCCCGTCTCCCTGCACGGCCACCACCTCGGCCACAGCCCCCAGCAAATGCTCGCGACCGATCTCCACGGGCCTGCCCATGGCTCTGAGCACGTAGTAGTACAACCAGGCCGACAGCACGGCGACCACGCCATAGGTCGGTGCCGCCTCGCCGAGGGGCAACAACCAGAACACCGGCAGTGCCAGCAAAGGCATCAACAGGATGACGTGGCACATGACTGGCCTCCTGCCACTGCACTATTGGTCCGGATCACGTCACGGGCGGCGCACCAAGCGACTGCGCCGCCCGCTGCCGACCCTACTCCGGTCCGTAACCTTCCATCACGCCCCAGCCCATGCCCCGGTGCATGGAGCGCCAGGCCTTCTGCTGCTGGGCATTCAATACCTTGCCGATCCTCTGCTGGGCGTTAAGTCGATTCTCGAACATCTCCTGGCGCAGCTTGGATATGTGCTTGTAGGTATCGCTGATGGCCGACCGGTCCAGTTCAGGCTTTCCATAGAGATCGAAAAGCTTTTCCCGCTGGTCGCGCATCTCGCCAAGCAGTTTCCAGTTCTTGTCGGCGGTTTCCCGGTGGATCTCACCGATCTCCTTGCGCTGCTGCTCGTTCAGACCGAGCCGGTTGGCCGCGTAGGGCCCCATCATCCCAGGACCGGCACCGTAACCCCCCATCATGCCCGGACCCATGCCGTAGCCGTAACCCTGCTGCATCATGCCGGGGCCCATGCCATAGCCATAACCCCGATGCATCATGCCGGGACCCATGCCATAGCCATAGCCGTTACCCATCATCCCGGGACCCATGGGGCCGCCATAACCACCATAGGGCCCATGCCCGTAACCGTGCATGCCCCCTTCATAGGGAGGCTGGTTTTGTTGCTGAGCGCTGTTTTGCTGGCCTGATCCTTCCGGTTCGGCGGCCTGCAGCGGCGCCGATAAGGCGAGTGCGCAGGCGAGCGCGATGGGTGTCATGATGTGTACAATCGTCCTTCTCCTGGGTGATTTCATGGCTGGTATCCTCCGTGCCATTGGTTGACCTCTACCGAATCCGACGCCAACTGCGCCGGCCTATCCGCTCCATTGCGTCCGTCTACTGATGTTGGTGCCCGTGGACGCGTGGTCCGCCCGGCATCCTCGTTATCTACCCCGTATCGGAGTGCTCCGACCGCTCCACGGCGGTATGCAGCGCCCAGCGCACCACGGCCGGATCCTTGGCGGTGGCAGCCACGTCGTAAGCCCCGGAATAGATGAATGCCAGGACGCCGCCGCCAAGCAGTACAACGACCGCTACCACGGCTGTCAGCATGTTTCTCATGGACCCTAACTCAGGCTGCCGTCTGAACATTTGCAGCACGCCCCGTCGCCGGCGGCCCCATCAATGCCTGCGCGAGCGGGATGCATAGACATCCGAAGGCCGACTGCAGCACGCGCCCCCGCCGCCCCCGGCATTGGCCCTGACGTTGCCGTCGAGATACTGGAACCAACTCCTCTTGACTCGGTTCCAGAGGTCTCGGGCAGCGGGATAGCCCGCCGCCTCCAGGTGAGCCATCAGTTCGCCAAAACCGACGCGGGTGGCGTCGTAGGTCAGATGTACCCGCCGACGCTTGGCGTCCGATCGAACCCCCAGCACGCCGGCACAGGTTCCCAGATGCTCGCGGATAGCGTCATGGGCACCTGGGGAACCGATGCCCGGCACCGTTACTCTCCGGGTCACTACCCACCCGGAACTTCCCTCATCTGCTGCTCGCTCGCTCATGGCAGTCACCTCCGGGCCGTATCCTCGTTCTACTGTGGGCAACGCGGCGCGGGCGCGGATAGTACACCGCCGCTCGTTACCTACATGCTAAAGGCTATACCCGACTCACAGGTCAACTGCCCCGGCCAAGTCCAGACGCCGTTGCACGTCCGGGCAAAACGGATCGCAGTTGCCCGTGCAACCATCAACACCCTTCAAGGCGCGGGTCAGCGTCTCCATCCGAAGCTGAAGCCGGCGCAGTTCGTCGATCCTGCGCTGGTTCTCGTCCATGCGCTGGCTCACCAAATCCTGCAGGCGCCGGCAGCAGGGCTCGTCGTTGGGCTGGTCCAGCAAATCGGTGATGTCGTTCAGCGACAGACCGATGCGCTGGGCCTTACGGATGAAGCGCAGCCGATCCAGATCCTGGTTGCTGAAAAGCTGGTAGTCGTTGTGGGGATTGCGTGCCGGCTTGAGCAGACCGATGCGCGCGTAGTAGCGCACCACGTGGGCCTGGACACCCACTTTCTTGGCGAGTTCGTTCACGACCATGGCGGTACCCTCGTATCGTTTCCCGGACGGCGTATCCCGGACAGCGGATACGTCGATGGTTGCCGGCGGCCCGCACGTCCGCACCGCTTGTGCCGGAGCAGTGCGTCGCCGCCGCGGCGGATACGGCCTGGTCTCTACAGGCGAAGGCGGAGGGTGGCCAGATACACGGGAAGCGGCGGTGATCGTTCTCGCTCATTGGCGGCCCGATCGCGTACTGCGCGAGTCGCTACGGCCGGCACCGGGGGTGCGGCCGCGACCGCAGTGGCGGCAGCGTGGACTTTGTTACCCGTTCCGGTCTCGTTAGCGTTCAGCGCCTTGAGTTGCGCATGCCGGTGCAGGATCTGACCGCAGTGGGTATGAACCGGCTCGGACCCACCGACCATATGTTGGTGGGCCTCTTCCATGACTTCATGGCGGTGACCCATTGAGGAAACAGGCCCACCGGCCATGAAGGTGTCCGCCACGGCCTCGCAGCAGGGCTGCACGGTGCTCAGCACGACGAACGCCACCCACAGAGTAAGCAGCGCCGGTGTCAGACCTTTCGCGAGCCGTCGCCAACCAGTCACGTGTCGAGACCTCATTCCGGATTTGGAGGTTGGGGGCGTCGCCAAGCGGCAAACCTCACCTGGCAAATGGTTACCCGCCCCGACAGGGCGTACCATGATCGAAATCAAGTCTAGGTGAGGTCAACAGGCTGTGCCAGACGCGCGCCAGCCGCCGCCGCAGCACCGGATGGCACCGGACGGCAACACGTTGAGGCGGCGGGGTCACACCCGGCGCCGTGCTAGCGCACCATGTCGCCGCGTACCAGGTCCCGCAGGCGCCAGAACGCAAGTGTCAAAACCACCAAACCGATGGCAATATTGTCCCAGCTCACTGCCGGTACCCGGTAGGTCCATGTGGCCGGCGCAACCAGCAACCACAAACCCAGCACCACCACCAGCCGTTCGGTCCAACCGCTGGGCCGGGCCGCGGCACCCACCCCGCCTGCGAGCAGCAATATGCCTACCGGCACACAGACATAGGTGATCAGAGGATGTGGGAAAGCGCCGGCCCCCAGCAGCCAGGGCGAGGCTCCCAGCCACACTCCGAGACCGGCATTGCTCCAGTCCTTCCACGTGCCGTTCATCCGCCGTCTCACCTTGGCCGTCCTGACCCGTTCAATGTATTCCGGCGCTGCGTTGACGCTGGCGTACCCAGGCAATGATGTCAGCGACTTGCTCGGGTTCCACTGCTTTGACCGGCGGCATGGGTCCAAAGTGCCAATGGTGGGGCTGCACGCCGTTGCGGACCGCGAAATAGAATGCCAGGTCCGCATGATGACCGGGCCGGTAGATGGGATCGACCAGCGGCGGACCGTGGTCAGTTCCGCCCGCATCCATGCCGTGACAGGCGGCGCAGTTGGCCTGGAACGCCTGCCGGCCGCGCTGCGCGTCCGGCACGTAGTTCGCCGGCGGCAGGAAACCTCGCTTCGACGACGAGCGGTCCTCCCCGCCGCAGCCGACGACAAGTGCGGCCAGCAGAACTGCCAGCCATGCGGAAGCCGTCCGTACCCTGCCCAAAGCGCCCCCGGGGACGGCAACTGCGGGGGGTCGGTTGATGGGCGCAAAAGTCGTCGCCCCTGGCTCTGCCCAACCTGAAACATGGCCGCGCCGGTTCACTGTTTCCCCCCGAGAGCCCGTCGCTTTTCCTCGAACTCTTCCCGGTCGATTTCCCCCCTGGCATAGCGCTCTTCCACGATGTCGAGCGCGGACTTTTCCGGGCGCACCTGGCTCTGAGTCTGTGCAGCGGGCGGAAAGAAGACCCATCTGACCACCGCGGCAATACCCACGATCAGCAGCACCCAGACCAGCACCATGAAGACCCAGCCGAAACCTCCCATGCCATAGCCCATCCCATAGCCGTGCCAACCGTAATTGCCATACATGTTTCAGCCTCCACAGAGTCGCTATGGACGCAGTAGGCAACCTATACGCGGGAGACAGGTCAAGCTCCTCCCGGAAGGCGGACCCTGCAAAAACAGCTGTTCACTACGAGGATAGGGGAACGGCGAAGAGGCGCCAAATGCAGGAAATCAGCCCACCCGGGGCCGGGAAGCGCCTCTTCAGCGCCCGAAACGGCGCTGGCGGCCCTGGTAGCTGCGGATGCAGCGCAGGAAATCGATGCGCCGGAAGTCCGGCCACAGCACATCGGTGAAGTAGTATTCGCTGTAGGCCGACTGCCACAGGCAGAAGCCCGACAGGCGCTGCTCGCCGCTGGTGCGGATGATGAAGTCGGGGTCCGGGATACCGGCTGTGTAGAGGTTGCGGCTGATGGCATCGACGCTGAACCTGTCCAGCGCCTCCTCGAAGGATCCGCCGCTTTCCGCGATCTGGCTCAGGTGCGCGCGGGCCGCGTCCACGATCTCCTGTCGACCGTCATAGGCCATGGCGATGTTGAGGGTCATGCCATCGTTGGCGGCGGTCTGGCTTTCCAGGTGGTCGATAGTTTCCACCACCGTCTCGGGAAGGCGGGTCCGCTGCCCGATTACCCGGATCCGAATACCGTGGGAGCGCAGCCGAGGATCCTTCAGCAGAGCCGGCCCGCGCTCCACGAAAAGGTTCATGAGATAGCCGACCTCATGGGCCGGACGCGAAAAATTGTCGTTGCTGAATACGAACAGGGTCACATGGCGAATGCCCAGTTGGGCGCACCAGTCCAGCACCTCTATCAGCCGATCCACGCCGAAATGGTGCCCCATCTGGGCGACCACCCCCAGGGAGCGGGCGTAGCGGCGGTTGCCGTCCAGGATCATGCCCACATGGGCGGGCACCACCCCTTTGGCCACCTCCTGCTCCAGCCATTGCTCGTAGAGTCCGTACAGGGGGCGCGTCAGGACGCGGCCCGCGGAGCGACTGAAGGTGTGCAGCGCGCGCAGGCGTGACGGCCAACCGGCGGACAGGGTGCGGGTACTCACTGTTCTCGATGCCTCGTTCGGACCATCTGCGAAGGTCGACCCGTGAAGCGACTTGCGGCCATGGTGAGATCCGGGGTTCCGGCACGGCCCTGCGATCCGTCGGGCCTCTCACCGAAACCCGGGATCCCGCTCCGGACCCGGCCTCTCATCCTACAACCAGCGGCCGGCACCGCCGGTCCTTGAATACGGAACCTTACCAAATCGTATAATTGCGCAGCTTCGCTGCCCGGCCATGCTAATGTCCACTGGCTGCCGAACGGTGCCGGCAAGCCGTCAACACCTCCGGGAAATACAAGAGGCTACGTAACCCGCCAGAACCATGCGCGAGGACGAATCGAAAACAGCGAACGGCGGCCATCTCGGCGTGGTCACTCTCACGCTCATGACCACGGCGCTGTTCCTGACCTTGCGCAACATGCCGATGATGGCCGACACCGGCCTGAAAATGGTTTTTTTCAACCTGGTCACGGTGTTCGCCTTCCTGGTCCCCATTGCCCTGGTTTCGGCGGAACTGGCCACTGCATGGCCCAAGAACGGCGTCTTCCACTGGGTGGAAGAGGCTTTCGGCACCCGCTGGGGACTGGTCGCGGTCTGGCTGCAGTGGGTGCAGAGCCTGTTCGGCATCACGTCCATTCTATCGTATGTCGCCGCCAGCCTGGCCTATGCCTTCGACCCGGCGCTGGCCGGCCGGCGGGGTTTCATCGTTGTGGTGATCCTCGCCGTGTACTGGTCCGCCACCTTGGCCAACCTGCGCGGCACCCGCGCGTCCGGACTCATTTCCAGCATCTGCCTGAGCGCCGGCGTACTGCTGCCCAGTGTCGTTCTGATCGGGATGGCCGCGGTGTATGTCGCCCGGGGACTGCCGCTGCACCTGGACCTGGCGATCACCCCGGACAACTGGCTGCCCCTGCGGCATCCCCAGACCAACCTGGTGCTGTTTCTCAGCTTTATTTTCGGGGTGGTGGGCATCGAAGTATCCGCGGGCCATGCTCGGGAGGTGCGCGACGTACGCCGCAACTATCCAATCGCCGTCTTCCTGGCGGCCGTACTCGGCTTTCTGGTCACCCTGCTGGGCGGACTGGCGGTGGCGGTGGTGGTGCCTCGCAGCCAGTTGGACCTGGTCTCGGGCAGCATGCAGGCCCTGCAAAGCCTGTTCGATACCTGGCATCTTTCGGCGCTCGTGCCGTTCGCCGCCCTGCTGGTGGCCCTGGGTGCCGCCGGTCAGGTGAGCACGTGGGTGGTGGGACCGGTCAAGGGCCTGTGGGCAGCGGGATGCGCGGGCAACCTGCCGCCGCTCCTGCAGGAAGTCAACGTCCGCGGTGTGCCCCGCAATCTGATCATCGTGCAGGCTCTGGCCATGAGCACGGTGGCGCTGGTGTTCCTGGTCGTGCCGTCGGTGGACACCGCCTTTCTACTGCTCACGTCGGCCGCGGTAGTCCTGTACTGCGCGATGTACCTCATGCTTTTCGCCGCCGCAATACGCCTGCGCTATAGTGAGCCCCACGTGCCCCGGCCGTACCGTATCCCGGGTGGCCGGACATGGGGCCTGTGGCTGGTGGCAGGCACCGGCTTTGCGACCACTGCGATCTGCCTCGGCATCGGGCTGCTACCGCCGGACGGACATATCGCCGGCGCCGTCTACGCGCCGGTCATGCTCGTCAGCCTGGCGGTAATGGTCACGGTACCACTGCTGCTCTACCACTGGCGCCGCCCCGCCTGGGCAGGCGCCGTCCAACAGGAGTCGCCCGTACGATGGTCAAGAAACTGAAGCCCGACGCCGACCTCGCCCCCACCTACGGGTCCCGCGCCATGTCGCAACCGGTGCCCAAGTACGCCCTGCCGGAAGATGAGATGGAGCCCCGTACCGCCTATCAACTGGTGCACGACGAGCTCATGCTGGACGGCAATGCCCGGCTCAACCTGGCCACCTTCGTCACCACCTGGATGGAACCGGAAGCCGAGCGGCTGATGGCGGAGACCTTCGACAAGAACATGATCGACAAGGACGAATACCCGCAAACCGCCGAGATCGAAACGCGCTGCGTTAACATGGTGGCGCGCCTTTTCCATGCACCGGAGGACGGGGAAGCCGTGGGCGTATCGGCCATCGGGTCCAGCGAGGCGGTGATGCTAGCGGGCATGGCGCTGAAGTGGCGCTGGCGGGCGCGTCGCGAACGTGCCGGTCTGAGCGCGGGCAAACCGAACCTGATCCTCGGCAACAATGTACAGGTGGTGTGGGAAAAGTTCTGCCGCTACTGGGAAGTCGAAGCACGCTATATTCCATTGGCCGAGGACCGCTACGTCATTACCCCCGAGGACGTGGTCAGCCGCATCGACGAGAACACCATCGGCGTCGTCGCCATTCTGGGCACCACCTTCACCGGTGAATTCGAACCCATCGAAGCCA
Source organism: uncultured Gammaproteobacteria bacterium (assembly GCA_964571225.1). Lineage (GTDB taxonomy): Bacteria > Pseudomonadota > Gammaproteobacteria > DATFLG01 > DATFLG01 > DATFML01. Next base: position 1,527 of record CAZNBB010000073.1, on the reverse strand, counting down.
TCCACGATGCAGTGGTCCGTCATAATGACGAACATGGACTCGAGGTGCCGCTGCACGTGGATGCAGCCAGCGGCGGCTTCGTCGCCCCCTTTATCCACCCCGATCTGCGCTGGGACTTCCGCCTGCCCAACGTCGTTTCCATCAACGCCTCGGGCCACAAGTACGGGCTCGTCTATCCCGGCGTAGGCTGGGCCGTCTGGCGCAGCAAGGAGCACCTGCCCGAGGACCTGGTCTTTCACGTCAATTATCTGGGCGGCGACATGCCCACATTCACCCTCAACTTCTCCCGTCCCGGCAACCAAGTGGTGGGCCAGTATTACAATTTCCTGCGCCTCGGTCGGGCCGGCTACGCCCGCATCATGCGCAGCCTGCGCGACACCGCCACCGAACTGGCGGCGCGCATTGCCGAGCTGGGCCCGTTCGAGACCGTCAGCGACGGCAGCGCCATCCCCGTATTCGCGTTCCGCCTCAAGGATGCAACCCGCTATTCCGTCTACGACGTCTCCGAACGGCTGCGCACCCGCGGTTGGCAGGTGCCCGCGTATTCCATGCCGGCCGACGCCCAAAGCGTGCACGTACTGCGTATCGTGGTGCGAGAAGGATTTTCCCGTGACATGGCCGATATGCTGCTCACCGATCTGTGCAAGGTGATCGACGAACTGGAAGCAGAGCCGCCCAGTCATCCCAAGCAACCTGACGGCGGATTCCATCACGTCTGACCTGCGCCCGAGCGCACCCCTTACCGACGACGAGTTGCCTGCAATTCTTCAAGTCGCGGCCGTGACGGGCCCTGCGAAAGCCGGCCAGGCTCGCCACTCCCATCCGGCACCCAACATATCGGCCGGGGTCGCCCCTGCCGGAATGACCGTCAACATTGCTTCGGCGATGACGGCTGCAGCGCTTGCCGGCTAAAGTGACTTGGCGGCATGACGCATTGCCCTTCCCCTCAAGGCCCGGAGCGGTTCGCACAGAAAATACGTTAGCTGTCGAACTCCATGTGCACACGCAGAAATATCACAGTGGCGTTGTCGATAGCCCCGCTGCCGGCAGGATCGACGACGTATTGCACGTCGGGCTGCAGGTAGAAATGGCGTGATAGGCGAACCACGTAGGTTACTTCCCACGTTGTTTCTGCGGCGTTGACAGTACCCCGAATCCAGGCGCGCGCCATCGCGATCCCGAACTCATCCCGCGGTCGGTCGACCACCGGGCTGTGGGCCATCAGGCCCACCCCCAGGTAGTAGGGCACAGCGCTATTCGAATGCGACGCAGTTCCCCATTGCAGAAATCCGTTCACGTCCGTTGTCAGCGTAGCAGCGACACTGCCGTAAGCGCCCCAATCGTTGCGTTGTCCGCCGGCCGCCGCCCGGTAGTTCCACAGACCCGCCTGGACCGGTCCGCGTTGGAACTGTGCGATCGCCATTGCCCCATGACCGAACGGTTCCCCGCGCTCGGAAGGTTGGCCCTGAAAGACCCCGACCTGGCCCTGCCAGCCGCCCGCATGGCCGCTTACGATGACACCGGCCC
>CAZNBB010000072.1:0-19588 GCA_964571225.1 uncultured Gammaproteobacteria bacterium | reverse complement strand
CGGGCGGTGGATGAATGCGCCACCCTGGCTTCCACGTCGTCCGGGTCCAACATGCCGGCGACTGCACCTCCATCGCGTCCGGTCATGGCGATGACCGTCATGCCGCGGTCGTGGGCAGCATGTATGGCCTGCACAACGTTGGACGAGGTGCCGCTGGTGGTGATCGCCAGCAGGATGTCCCCGTCCTGGCCCAGTGCGCGTACCTGTTTGGCGAACACCTCCTCAAAGGCGTAATCGTTGGCGATAGATGTCAAAGTGGAACTGTCGGTGCTGAGCGCCAGTGCCGGCAACCCCGGTCGCTCCATCTCGAAGCGATTGAGCAGTTCCGATGCGAAGTGTTGGGCATCGGCGGCCGAGCCCCCGTTTCCGCAGGTCAGTACCTTGCCCCCGTTCAGCAGAGCCTGCGTGATCGTCTCCGCCGCCCGGGAGATGGCAGGTGCGGCACTTGCCAGTGTCTGCTGCTTGGCAAGTATGCTGTCCTGGAAGTGCTGGGTGATGCGGTCGATGGGGTTCATTCGTACGGGTCCTGAAGGTCACTGGGCCGGGGCGTGGTGCAACACGCCGGGTCTTTCCCTGGATTCCTATGGCGCGGCGCGCAATCGCCGCTCCGAACTCAGGTCTGGAAAGCGTCCGGTATCCAACTGACCTCTTCATCAGCCGCAATGGCGACGACATCGAAGCGAGCGGGTCGAGCCGCCAGCCCCGGGTGCTGCTGCAGATAGTGGGACGCGCAGGCGATGATACGCGCCTGCTTGCGCCGATCAACGCTTTCCGCGCCGCCGCCGAATCGCTGGCTGCGCCGGTATCGTACCTCAACGAAGACCAGGCTGTCCCCGTCGCCCATGATCAGATCGATCTCCCCGACCCGACAGCGGTAATTGCGGACCAGCAGCCGCAGTCCGCGGCGCTGCAGGTAACGGCATGCAGCCGTTTCGGCGCGTCGGCCGGCAAGCTGGTTGCGGGCCATGGGGTCCCTCCCATTGGATGGCACGTCACTGCGGTGCGGGGTTCTGCTGTTCACCGTCGCCTTCGGCGCTCCCCGCGGGGAGCGGTGTTGCCGAGTCGCTGATGGCGCCGGACGTCGGCAGCGCGGATGAAGCCGGAGCCGACGGTTCCGCGACTCCCGATGGCGGTTGCTGACCCTGCGGTGTCGCCGGCGCGGGCAGCAGTTGGGGCAGTCCATTGCGGAATTGGGCCCAGCGCAGCTCCCGATGCAGGCGGTCCTTGCTGTCCAGGTACAGATTCCCGGTGGCACCGTTGAAACGACTGAGCGTCCCTCCCTGTCCGAGTTCCTGCAGGTAGGGCAGTACGTCGTAGGCGTCCAGCCCCAGCGCGTACAGGCGCGCATAACGCTGCGTGCGTTGCGGCCACAGCCGGTCCAGCTCGGCATGTATCCCCGACCAGGCGGCATCGTGCTCCAGGGTCCAGGGCATATCGCAGAACCGGATGCCGTCCAGGTCCCGGTCCGCCTCCTGGTCAGGTTCGCCCCCATAGACATGGGAGGTGGCGTACACGGGCAGGTCGCCGGCATGGTGAAAGCGCAGCTGGGGGCGCATCAGGCGGGCCTGGCGCGGCTGGGCGACCAGGAATACGAAGTCCACGTCCTGGCGCCGGCGCGGATCGAACTTCACCCGGCCCACCAGGCGTTCCAGTGCCCGTTCCCGCTCCCGGCTGGCATCGATATTGAGTAGATGGGTGATCGCGGAGGAATAGTCGGTCTTGTCCGGATCGTAGGTCTGGGCCTCGACGAAGGTGCCGCCGAGGCGGTTCCATTCGCGTTCGAATGCTGCCAGCACGCGCTGCCCCCAGGGGCCTTGGGGTACCAGAGCGACGGCCCGGTCATGGCCGTCCTGACGGGCGCGGTCGGCAGCCGCTACCGCTTCGTCCTCAGGGGACAGGCCGAACTGGTAGAGGTCGGCCGGCGGATCGCTGTCGTTGTCCAGGTAGTTCAGGCTCAGCACCGGCACGCTGAGCGTGCCCGACTGGGCCAGCTCGGCGACCGCCGCCTTGTCCAGAGGGCCGACCACGAACTGGGCGCCCTCGGCGACCGCCTGCTGGTACAGCGACCAGCTGTTGTTTGCGTTGTCGGCGGTGTCATAGATCCGTATCACCGGTCGGGGAACCCCCGCCGGCTGGTTGTAATACGCGGCCATGAAACCGTCCCGCACGGCGTCGGCGGCCGGTGCGAGCGGTCCGGTAAGCGGCAACAACAAGGCGATCTGCTTGGGCGGTTTGCGCGTCTTGGACAGGCTCGCCAGCACCTTTGCCAGCAACTGCTGCTGGGCGGGATGGTTCGGATAGCGCTGCTTCCAGTTGGCAATGGCCTGTTGCAGGGCCTGGGGCTGCTGGCCCAACTGGCGGGTAATGCGTACCAGTGCCATCCAGCCGCTCAGCACGTCAGGGGGGCCGACGCTCAGTTGCTGCAAGGCGCTGTCGGAAAGCTGGGAAAGCTGCTGCCAGAGGGCGGTCTCATTGGCCAGCCTCGCGTCCGCGTTGGGCAGCATCGGATCCAGCCACACCCGTTCCCTGGCGCTTTCCAGATGATTGCCCGCCATCGCAAAGGCCTGGGCGCGGAGTTCGTAATACCGATTGTTGTATTCGGTGGGTACCTGACCTTCAGTGGGTGCGCTCTGCAAGGCCTGGAGCGCGTCCTGGGGACGATGCTCGGCCAGTGCCAGCCGCGCCCGCAGCAACTGCAGGCGCAGAGTCGTGGTGGGCTCGGACGTCTTGGGGGGCAGGCCGGCCAGCACCGTGTCGGCCTTGTCCAGAGCGCCGTCCTCAATGAGCAGATCGGCTGCCCGCAGGCGGTACTCCAGGGCCTGGGGGGAAGGCGCCTTTTGGGCGGCCTGCAGGTAGACCCGGGCCGCGCCTTGGCGGTCGCCCTTCTGCTCCAGCGCCTGCGCGGCTTTGACGGTAGCGTTTTCCAATGCCGGTGCGCTGGGGCGCGTGGGCGCGACGCCGCAGGCGGACAGGCCGACGGCGATCAGCATAGCGAGCAGGCAAAGCCCGGTAAGGCGCTGCAGAACGACTTGCATTGATTGTTTGCTCAAGGGCACGATGCGGTGGCTGGCCCGGCGCCGGCGTTGTGTCCGGACGCGGAGGATCGACCGGTTGGGTACCGAGAGGGCAGTATCGTGATGGGAGCGCCGTGTGTCAATTGAGAAGGGTGTGCTTTACGTGGTGGCCACGCCGATCGGCAATCTTGACGACATGTCGCGGCGGGCAGTGGACGTGCTCGCCGCCGTTGACCGGATTGCCGCCGAGGATACCCGCCACAGCCGCCGGCTGCTCGACCACTACGGCATTGCCACACCCACGGTGGCGGTTCACGAGCACAACGAACGGCGCATGGTGGAAGGTCTCTTGCGTCAACTGAGGGAGGGCAGCGCGCTGGCGTTGATCTCCGATGCCGGTACGCCGCTGATCAGCGATCCGGGCTTCCCCCTGGTGCGGGCCGCGCGGCAAGAGGGTATCCGCGTCGTTCCGGTTCCGGGGCCCAGCGCGTTGATCTGCGCGTTGTCCGCTGCCGGGCTGCCCACCGACCGTTTCGTGTTCGAAGGTTTCCTGCCAGCGAAATCGGCTGCCCGCCGGACCCGGCTGCAGGCGCTGGCCGGGGAGTCACGTACCGTGGCGTTCTACGAGGCCAGCCATCGCATCGTGGAGACCCTGCACGATCTTGCGGAGATCTTCGGCGGCACACGGGAGGCGCTGGTGGCCCGCGAACTAACCAAAACCTTCGAGACGATGCGCGGTGGCGAGCTGAACGAGCTGGCCGCCTGGGTGGCGGGTGACCCCAACCAGCAGAAGGGGGAATTCGTGGTGGTCGTGCATGGTGCCGCGGCCGATGCCGGCGAACTCGACGCCGAGGCGCGGCGGGTGGTGGACGTGCTGTTGGAGGAACTGCCGGTGAAGCAGGCGGCCGCCCTGGCGGCCCGTATCACCGGTGCGCCGCGCAACCGCCTGTATGCCTACGCCCTGGAGGCATCAAACGAGTCCTGACGCAAGAAAGCCGGGCGTTGCCCGGCTTTCTTGATCTCTCTTCAATTGCTGCGGCGGTCTTGCTCAGCGGCCTGCTTCGCTCAACGCCGGCGGCGCCTGCTTATACCCACCAGACCGACCAGGCCGGAGCCGAACAGCCATATAGCGGCCGGCAGTGGTACTGGAGTCAATGCCATGTTTCCCGCAGATGACAGCAAGACATCACCATTGCTAGGCTGATACGGTGTGCTGCCAACACTTGTTACAGAGTCCAGAAAGCCGGTGTAGCCAGCACCAGGTGCACCTTTGCCCTGCAGGGTGATTACGGCGTTGGCCCCTCCAACTGCCGGGCTGTATACACCGCTATCGTAGTTGGTGACTTTGAGTGTCAACGAAGTCACGCCGAATCCGAACGAGCCGAAGCTCCCTGTGCCGCTGATAATCTTTCCCTGCAAGATTGGCGTGCCGTCGGTAAATCCGGTGTCGGTCTTAAAGCTGTAGTTGACGTTCGAGCTGGCGTAGATGCTCGCAGTGCCGCTAGTAAGGTCGAAATTTACTCCACTGCCACTGGTTCCAGTCACCTTTTCCGTGAAATTGCCCGCCAGAGTCAATTCGTAAGGCGTCCCGCCTGTCGGCCCAGAGAAGTCATTAAGGTTTCCCTGGCTCGTGATGGGACTGCCTTGGTAAAGGTTATTAGATATGTAGGTCTGGAAAATGCCATTGTAGATGTCATTCACTTGGGGTGAGGCCGGTGTTCCTGAGCCGCTGCTCTTTTTTAGCAGGACGTCCCCCGTTCCGATTCCGTACCCATCCATTGGGCTGACGGTAGGACCTCCGAACGCGGTGTAGTTCGCTACCCACGACGCATTGGCAGTTCCCGCCGCGAGCACGCTTGCAAGTGTGATGGGGATTGCAATGCTGACTTTCATGCAGACCTTCCTCCGTGAAGCAACCGAGTAGAATCAGGCCCCTTCTTTCCGGTGCCATGCGCCTTGACTGGGCGCTGCTGGGGCATTAATGGCTTGCTTGCGCCAGCTGTTTGCGTGCATTCCTCGTGCCGATCTTGGATATCAACAAAAATTCCACTAAAACAATAACTAGTAAAATACACATCTCAGAGATAGTTCGAAAGTGGCAGATCTGTCGACACGCCAAAAGGTTGGCGATTTGGAAGGACGATTTTGATTTCAATGGGTTGCCGGTCCATGAGGAGGCTGGTGGGGCTATCTGGCGATGTAAGAAGATTCGACAGTCTTCCGGTTTTCTGACAGGTGCAATCACTAGGGCTGGGAGGCGCAGTCCAGCTGTCGAAGCGCCCAGCCCACATGCTCGCGCACGAGGGCGGAGTCGTGGTTCCGGCGTGTCCGCAGTGCCCGGATGGCCTCGGGACTGGGCGGGCCGTTGCCCAACGCGACGGCGATATTCCGCAGCCAGCAGGCGTAGCCGATGCGGCGGATGGCGGTGCCTTCCGTGCGGTGTAGGAATTCGGACTCGGTCCAGCCGAACAGTTCCACCAGGGTGGGACCATCGAGCGTGCCCCGCGGAGCGAAATCCGGCTCGGCGCTCGGCTGGGCGAAGCGGTTCCAGGGGCAGACCAGCTGGCAGTCGTCGCAGCCGTAGATGCGGTTGCCGATCAGCGGGCGCAGGTGCTCGGGGATCGAGCCGCGCAGTTCGATGGTCAGATAGGATATGCAGCGGCGGGCGTCCAGCTCATAGGGCGCGACGATGGCGCCGGTCGGGCAGGCGTCGATACAGGCACGGCAGGTCCCGCAGTGGTTGTCCGCGGGGCTGTCCGGGGGCAGGGGCAGATCGGTGAACAGCTCGCCCAGGAAGAACCAGGAGCCTGCCTGGCGGTGCAGCAGATTGGTGTGTTTGCCGATCCAGCCCAGGCCGGCATTGCGGGCCAGCGCTTTTTCCAGCACCGGTGCGCTGTCGGTGAATGCCCGGTAACCGAACGGTCCCACCTGCGCTTCGATACGCTCGGCCAGCCGCTGCAGTCGTCGGCGCAGGACTTTGTGATAGTCCCTCCCCAGGGCATAGCGGGAGACATAGCCGAGTTCGGCGGCGTCCAGCACGGACCAGGGCTCGCGGGCCGGTTGCGGCCAGTAGTCGAGTCTTGCGCTGATCACGCGTACGGTGCCGGGGACCAGCTCCGCGGGCCGGCTGCGGAGCGTGCCGTGGCGGCTCATGTAGGTCATTTCGCCGTGGCGGCCGGCATTGAGCCAGTTCAGCAGCCGGGCTTCATCCGCCGCCAGCTCCGTGCGGGCGATGCCGACCTGCTGGAAGCCCAGTTCCCGGCCCCAGTCCTTGATGGCCGAAGCCAGGGCCGGGTAGTCCGGTTCGGGTGGCGTGGTTCGGGTACACACGGCGGGCGGATGGGCTCGGAGGCTGGCTTGACGATACCCGCCAGTTTAACGTAGCAACACAGGGAACGGGATCTCAGACTATGAATGATGCGCAGTCGCCTCCACTTTACCGCGCCGAGCAGGTGCGGGAGCTGGATCGGATCGCCATCCAAGAGCAGGGCATCGACGGCTACGAACTCATGTGCCGTGCCGGCGCGGCGGCATTCGCCGCCCTGCGCAAGCGCTGGCCGGATGCGCAGCGTCTGACCGTGCTGTGCGGGCCCGGCAACAACGGGGGGGACGGTTACGTGATCGCACGTCTGGCCCGTGAAGCGGGACTGGCGGTTACGGTCCGTCACTTCGCCGATCCCCAGAAGCTGAAAGGCGCCGCCCGGCAGGCGTGGGACAGCCTGGGTCAGGCCGGCGTGGAAGCCAGTGAAGGCGGCGGGGACCTGCCCGGCGACGTCGACGTGGTGGTCGACGCCATGCTGGGAACCGGCCTGCAGCGGGCGGTGGAGGGCGCCATGGGAGACGCTATCGATGCATTGAACGCCGGAAGGGTCCCGGTGCTGGCGGTGGATATTCCGTCCGGTTTGTCCGCCGATACCGGCAATCCGTTCGGACGGGCGGTGCACGCCGCGTTGACGGTGACGTTCATCGGACGCAAGCGCGGCCTCTATACCGGTTCGGCACCGGACTACACCGGCGAGGTGGTGTTCGACGATCTGCAGGTGCCGGCCGCCGTCTATGGGCGCGTGGCGCGGGACGGGGAACTGCTGTGCACGGCGCCGTTGGGTCCGCTGAACGATCCGCGCCCGCGCACCGCCCATAAGGGGCATAACGGCCATGTGCTGGTGGTCGGGGGCGATCAGGGTACCGTGGGGGCCGTGCGCATGGCGGGTGAGGCAGCCCTGCGGGTCGGCGCCGGTCTGGTGAGCGTCGCCACCCGCGCCGCCCATGCCACCCTGTTGGCGGCGGTGCGGCCGGAACTCATGGCCCAGGGCGTGGAGCGTCCGGCGGACCTGGCCCCGCTGCTGGAGCGGGCGACCGTGGTGGCTATCGGACCGGGTCTGGGACAGGGAAACTGGGGACGCCAGATGTTTCAGACAGTGCTGGCCAGTGGACGGCCGCTGGTGGTGGATGCCGATGCCCTGAATCTGCTGGCCAAGGCGCCGCGGATGCTGGACAGCTGGGTGCTCACGCCTCATCCCGGCGAGGCGGGGCGTCTGCTCGGTGGTGGGGCCCGCGAGGTTCAGGCGGATCGGTTCGCCGCCCTCGGGCGGCTGGTGGCCCGTTTCGGGGGCACCTGTGTCCTCAAGGGCGCGGGCACGCTGATCGGAGACGCCGACGGTTCCGTGTCGGTGTGCACGCGGGGCAACCCCGGCATGGCGTCAGGAGGCATGGGCGATGTGCTGACCGGCATCATCGCGGGTCTTTGTGCCCAAGGGTTGGCGCTCCCTGCCGCGGCCCGTGCCGGCGTCTGCGTGCACGGTGCCGCCGGCGACCGCGCTGCGCGGGCCGGCGAACGGGGGCTGCTGGCCAGTGACCTGATCCGGGAGCTGCGCGCGGAGCTGAACGCTTGAACAGCCGCTCACAGTTCACGGCTGCCGACGAGGCTGCTCTGGAGCGTCTGGGGGGGCGGCTGGCCAGCGCCTGCGCCGACGGCGGTTGCCGGATCTATCTGCGCGGCGAACTGGGTGCCGGCAAGACCACCCTGGTGCGGGGGTTTCTGCGCGGGCTGGGTTATCAGGGGCGGGTCAAGAGCCCCACCTACACGCTGGTGGAGCCCTACGAAGTGGGCAGCGGCACTATCTATCACCTCGACTTGTACCGGCTGGCCGACGCGGAGGAGCTGGAGTGGATAGGCGGCCGGGATCTGTTCGCGGACGAGTCGGCCGTGTGTCTGGTGGAGTGGCCGGAGCGGGGTCACGGGGCCTTGCCCCGGGCCGACCTGCAGCTGGCTATCGCCTATCTGGACCAGGGCCGACGGGTGGATATACAGGCGAGCACTTCGCGGGGTCGCGATGTGCTGGCGCGGCTTGGCTCCAAAACCTCGACCAGATCATAAATAACGCCCCTATCCCAAAGAGATTGAAAGAATTTATTGCATTTCGCGTGGAAGTGTGCATAACTATCGATGCTCATAACCGCGCCCGGGGAGAGGGGGATGGGGGTCCGGTACCTGACTGCCGTGTTGCTGCTGTGCTGGCTTGGTCTTTGCGTGTCTGCAGGGGCGGCCACCACGGTGGATGGCGTGCGGGTGTGGGCGGCGCCCGACAGCACGCGGGTCGTGTTCGACATCAGCGCGCCGGTCGACCACAACCTGTTCGTGCTCCACAACCCGGAACGGGTCGTCATCGATCTGCAGGGTGCCCGGCTGAAGGCAGGTCTGAACGATCCCGCCTTGGCCAAGGGCCTGGTCAAGGACATCCGCAGCGGCCCGCGCCCGGGCCACGGTCTGCGGCTGGTCCTCGATCTGAAGACTAGAGCCCATCCGAAGAGCTTCGTACTGCCTCCCCAGGGGCCCTACGGGGACCGTCTGGTAGTGGACCTTGCGGATGCCGCGGCCGAGCGCGCCGATGCGGCAGCCGCCCGTTCCCAGCAGGCCGGCCGCAGCCAGCCCCATCGCCCCCGCGACATTGTCGTGTGCATCGATCCGGGCCATGGAGGCGAGGATCCCGGTGCCCACGGTCCCCACGGCACCCGCGAGAAGAACGTCACCCTGGCCATCGCCCGTCGGCTGCAGAAACTGGTGGCCGAGGAACCGGGAATGCGGGCGGTGATGACCCGCAAGGGAGACTACTACGTCGGTCTTCGCCAGCGGACCGAGATCGCCCAGCGTGAGCGGGCGGACCTGTTCGTCTCCATTCATGCCGATTCCTACCGCGATCCCCGGGTGCGCGGATCGACGGTCTACGTGCTGTCGCGACACGGCGCCAGCAGCGAGATGGCGCGCATTCTCGCCGAACACGAAAATGCGGCGGACCTGGTGGGTGGGGTGAGCCTCAACGACAAGGACCCGCTGCTCAAGCATGTGCTGCTGGATTTGTCCCAGTCGGCCAGCATAGAAGCGAGCATGGCGGCAGCGCGGGACGTCCTGCACCAGCTCGACGAGGTGGGGCGCATTCACCGGTCACATGTTCAGCGTGCTGCCTTCGTGGTGCTCAAGTCGCCGGATATTCCGTCCATGCTGGTGGAAACCGCGTACATCTCCAATCCTCGCGAGGAGCGCCAGCTGCGCAGTCACCGCCACCAGGCCCGCATCGCCCGGGCCATCATGGGCGGCATCCGCACCTACTTCGACCGCCATCCCCCGCCGGGGACCATCCTGGCGGAGCGCAAGCATGTGATCCGGCGGGGCGAAACCCTGTCCCAGCTGGCCCATCGCTATCAGGTCAGCGTGCGCAAGCTGCAGGTGGCCAACGGCCTCAACGGGGACCAACTGCAGGTCGGGGACGTGGTGGTGATCCCGCCGGGCGAGGGCAGCTAGAGCCCGTTCTCAGGACCCCGTAACCGGGTCCATCGCCTTGTCCACTAGTGATCCGCTCAATTTTTTCAGTGTGGCCCCAAGTGCGTCCGTAGACGCCGTGCCAGCTCGGCCCGGACGTGGCAGAATGGGGAGCTATGCGGGCCGCCTGTCGCGATCCGCTGGTTGCGATGACCCCCCCATGCGTATACGACTGCTGTCTCCCCAATTGATCAACCAGATTGCCGCCGGTGAAGTGGTGGAGCGGCCGGCGTCCGTGGTGAAGGAACTGCTGGAGAACAGCCTGGACGCCGGTGCCACCCGCATCGAAGTGGATGTGGAGGAAGGAGGTCGGCGCCTGATCCGGGTGCGCGACAACGGCAGCGGGATCGTTCGCGAGGAGCTGGGGCTGGCGCTGGCCCGCCATGCCACCAGCAAGATCGCCAGCCTGGACGATCTCGAGCAGGTGGCCAGTCTGGGTTTTCGGGGTGAGGCACTGCCCAGCATCGCATCGGTGTCACGCCTCACTCTCACCTCCCGGGCCACCGAGGCCGAGTCGGGGTGGACGGTGCGCAGCGATGGCTCGGACGTGCAGCCGCAGCCGGAGCCGGCGCCCCATCCGCCGGGAACCACCCTCGAGGTGCGGGACCTGTTCTTCAATATTCCTGCCAGGCGGAAGTTTCTGCGCACCGAGGCGACTGAGTTCAAGCACCTGGAAGACGTGGTCAAGCGTATCGGCCTCAGTCGCGGAGATGTGGAACTGGTGCTGCGCCACAATCAGCGCCCGGTATGTCGTATGCCCGTGGGGAACGACTCCGCTTCCCGTCTGCGCCGGGTGGCCGAAGTCTGCGGAAGCGCGTTCGTGGAACAGAGTGTCGAACTGGACCATGCCGCCGCCGGGCTGCGGCTGCATGGCTGGATCGGCCTGCCGACATTCTCCCGCAGCCAGGCCGATCTGCAGTACTTCTTCGTGAACGGTCGCATGGTGCGTGACAAGCTGGTGGCCCATGCCGTGCGCCAGGCCTATGCCGACGTGCTGTTCCACGGCCGCCATCCGGCATTCGTCCTGTATCTGGACATCGATCCGACCACCGTGGACGTGAACGTGCATCCGGCCAAACACGAGGTGCGTTTCCGGGACAGCCGGTTGGTGCACGACTTCCTGTTTCGAACGCTCCACGAAGCGTTGAGCGGTCTGCGCCCCGGCGACCAGGTGCAGCCACCGCCCCAGGTGCCGGCCGCGCTGCCGGGCATGGGTGGTTTGCCGCACAGGCAGCAGGCCATGTCCCTGAACGTGAGCGAGCAGCTTGCCGCGTACGATTCGCTGCACCCGCAGGCGACGTCGGCTCAGCCGGCGCCCGTCGTGGGCGAGGCGATGCCCGACGCCGAACCGCCTCCCCTGGGTTTTGCGCTGGCTCAGCTGCACGGCGTCTACGTGCTGGCCCAGAACGCCCACGGCCTCGTGCTGGTGGATATGCATGCCGCCCACGAGCGCATCACCTATGAGGGGTTGAAGACGGCCCACGGGGAGGCCGGCATACGTTCCCAGCCGCTGCTGGTACCGGTGAGCGTGGCCGTCAGCCGACGGGAAGCCGAGCTAGCCGGGGAGCATCGGGCGCTGTTCGAGGAACTCGGTTTTGATGTGGACCAGTTGGGGCCTGAAACCCTGGCGGTGCGTCGTATTCCGGCGCTGCTGCGAGACTGCGATGCCGGAGCCCTGGTGCGGGACGTGCTGTCGGACCTCGCCACCTACGGGACCAGCAGCCGTTTACAGGAGGCGTTCAACGATGTGCTGGCGACCATGGCCTGCCACGGCTCGGTGCGTGCCAATCGCCGCCTGGGTATCGAGGAAATGAACGCCCTGCTGCGGGAGATGGAACGCACCGAACGCAGCGGGCAGTGCAACCACGGACGTCCCACCTGGGTTCAGTTGGGCATGGACGAATTGGACAGCCTGTTCCTGCGCGGTCGCTGAGCGGTGGTGGACCTAGCGGCAAAACCGCCCCTTTTGTGCGTGATGGGACCTACCGCCTCCGGCAAGACCGATCTGGCCTTGGAACTGGCGCGCCGTTTTCCCTGCGACCTGATCAGCGTGGATTCGGCCATGGTCTATCGCGGCATGGATATCGGTACCGCCAAACCGGGACCGGAGGTGTTGCGGCAGGCACCCCACCGGCTCATCGATATCTGCGATCCGACGGAGGCGTACTCGGCGGCGCGGTTTCGCGAAGATGCGTTGCGGGAGGTGGAACTAATCCGGGATGCCGGCCGTCTACCACTGCTAGTTGGCGGCACCATGCTGTATTTCCGGGCTCTGGAACGGGGTTTGTCGCCGCTGCCCTCGGCGGATCCCGATGTGCGCCGTGAACTGGAGCGCGAGGCACAGGAACTCGGCTGGCAGACCCTGCATTCCCGTCTTGCCCAGGTGGATCCGCAGGCCGCCCGCCGTATCCACCCGAACGACCCGCAACGGATCCAACGGGCGCTCGAAGTCTATCGGTTGACCGGCATGCCCATGAGCGAATGGTTCGCCCGCCTTGTCGACGCGGATCGGCTTCCCTATCGGCTGGTCAAACTCGTGTTGGCCCCCGGGGATCGGGATGTGCTGGGCGCCCGCATTGCCGACCGCTTTCATGCCATGCTCGAGCAGGGTTTTCTCGAAGAGGTGAAGGCTCTGCGGGAACGCCCGGGGCTGGGACCGGATCAGCCCTCCATGCGGTCGGTGGGTTATCGCCAGGCCTGGGCGTACCTGGACGGCCGTTTGACACGCGATGAGATGATCGAGCGGGCAATCATTGCCACCCGCCAGTACGCCAAGCGGCAGCTGACCTGGCTTCGCAGCGAATCGGGGGCCGAGCGCTTCGATGCGCTGTCGCCGACACTCCTCAATAAGGTATTGAAATGGCTGGACGGGATTTCGTGCTTGCACCAAACGGATTTGTGACTATGCTACAATTTTCTCACCAACCCTACATGCGTGGCGAAGGGATTTGCCCGGATGGTTTCTTCCTCAAACTTTGTCAGCAGGAGAGATAACTTGGCACAAATAATTAAAAAAAGGAGAAACGACATGGCTAGAGGGCAGTCGTTGCAGGAGCCTTTCCTGAATGCCCTGCGCAAGGAACGCGTTCCTGTCTCCATTTATCTTGTCAACGGCATCAAGCTGCAGGGACAGATCGAATCGTTCGACCAGTTCGTGGTGCTGCTGAAGAACAGTGTCAGCCAGATGGTGTACAAGCATGCGATCTCCACCGTCGTACCCGCGCGCAATGTGCGCCTGCAGGGTGCCGAAGAGAGCGGTCCCGAACCCGGTAATGCCTGAGCACTTCCGACTGCGGAGTATGGCTGTTGTTTGAACGCCCTCGTAGCGGCGAGCGGGCTGTTCTCGTTCACCTCAATCTCCCCGACTACAAGGATCAGGAGGACCTGCCGGAGTTCACCGAGTTGGTGCGCTCGGCGGGCGGCGAGCCCGTGGCGACCATTACCGCCACGCGTGCCAGCCCCGATCCCCGCTATTTCGTGGGTGCCGGCAAGGCGGCGGAAATCCGCGACTGCGTGCAACGGGAGCAGGCCGACTTGGTGCTGTTCAATCACGCGCTGTCCCCCAGTCAGGAACGCAATCTGGAACAGCTGCTGCAATGCCGGGTGCTGGACCGGACCGGCCTCATATTGGACATCTTCGCCCAGCGTGCCCGCTCGTTCGAGGGCAAGCTGCAGGTGGAACTTGCGCAGTTGCGTCATATGTCGACCCGGCTGGTACGGGGATGGAGCCATCTGGAACGGCAAAAGGGCGGTATCGGACTTAGAGGCCCTGGTGAGACACAGCTGGAGACAGACCGGCGGTTGCTGGGGGCGCGCATCCAGCTGTTGAACCGTCGCTTGGAAAAGGTCCGTCGGCAACGCCAGCAGGGACGTCGGGCACGTTCCCGGGCCGAAGTGCCCACCGTGTCTTTGGTCGGTTACACGAACGCCGGCAAGTCCACTTTGTTCAACCGGCTCACCGGCGCCCACGTGATGGCGGCCGACCAGCTGTTTGCCACCCTGGACCCGACGTTGCGCCGCCTGGACGTGCCTGAAATCGGGCCGCTGGTGCTGGCCGACACGGTCGGCTTCATTCGGCACCTGCCTCACGATCTGGTGGCGGCGTTCCGGTCCACCCTCGAAGAGACCCTGGAAGCCAACCTGCTGCTGCATGTCATCGATGCCGGCGACGAGCAGCGCCGCGGGCATATCGAGCAGGTCAACCAGGTGCTGACCGAAATCGGTGCCAACGCGGTGCCTCAGCTCGAGGTTTACAACAAGATCGACATGCTCGGCGAGACGCCGCGTCTCGAGCGCGACGCCGACGGCACGGTGAGACGGGTGTGGCTGTCGGCGGCGACCGGGGCGGGCATCGACCTGCTGGAATCGGCGGTGGCCGAGTTCTTCCGCGGCCAGCTGGCCAGCGGCTGGCTGTGTGTACCTCCCAGTGCGGGCCGGCTGCGGGCCCGTCTATATGGTGTCGGCACGGTGCTGAAGGAGCGTGTCGACGAGAAGGGCAATTGCTGGATGAAACTGCGCATGTCGCGCCGCGAGTTGGACCACCTGTGCCGCGGGCAGGGCCTGGAATGCGTGCTGGAGTCCGATGCGCGGGGGGAATTCCTTGCGGGAGCCTCCCAAGCCCCATAAAATCACCCCCTTGGCAACCGTTCCGATGAATTACGGGGCAGATTTGTCCCCGCGGTGCGCTGTTCCGCGCCCGCGCGAATTGCCAGTGGCGGCACCTTAGCAACCCAGACGGACGGCAACGACGGAGTATTTGAATGGCCTGGAACGAACCGGGTGGTGGTAATCGAGATCCCTGGGGCGGCCGGGGCGGCGACCAGGGTCCACCGGACCTGGACGAAATCGTTCGCAAGATGCAGGAACGTTTCGGCCGGCTGTTCGGACGTCGCGGAGGCGGCGGCGGCTCGCACGGCTCCAACTCCTTCGGTATCGGCGTTGTGGCGTTGATCGCGCTGGTGGCGTGGTTGGCGTCCGGTTTCTACATCATCGATCAGGGCAAGCGCGGTGTGGTGCTGCTGTTCGGCGCCTACGAGGCGACCACCCTGCCGGGTCCCCATTGGCACGTCCCCTATCCCGTGGAGACGGTCAAGAAAGTTGATGTTGAGCAGCGCCGCTACGTTGAGGTCGGTTACCGATCCGCCAGCGGCCGCGCCACCAAGATCGTGCCGGTGCCCCGCGAGGCACTGATGCTCACCCAGGACGAGAACATCGTCAACGTGCAGATTGCCGTTCAGTACCAGGTGAAAGATCCCCGTGCCTATCTGTTCAATGTGCGCGATCCGGAAGGCGTGCTCAAGCAGGTTGCCGAGAGCGCGGTGCGCGAAGTGGTGGGCAAGAGCAAGATGGACTTCGTGCTCACCGAAGGGCGCAGCGAGGTGGTAGCCAAGACCAAGGCGTTGATGCAGCACATCCTCGACCAGTACGACACGGGCCAGATGGTGGTCAACGTGACGCTGCAGGATGCTCAGCCTCCGGATCAGGTGCAGGCTGCGTTTTCCGATGCCATCAAGGCGCGCGAGGACGAGCAGCGCCTGAAAAACGAGGCCCAGGCCTATGCCAACGGAGTGATTCCGGTGGCCCGCGGCAACGCCGCCCGGGTGCTGGAGGAAGCGAACGGCTACAAGCAACGGGTGGTGGCGCAGTCCAAGGGTGACACCAAGCGCTTTCTGGAACTGCTGACCGAATACGACAAGGCGCCTGCCGTGACCCGCGAGCGTATGTATCTGGACACCATGCAGGACGTGTTGTCCAAGAGCAGCAAGGTGCTGGTGGACCTCAAGAAGGGCAACAACCTGATCTACCTGCCCTTGGACAAGCTCATCAAGAACAGCAGCCCCAGTCAGCCTGCCCAATCGCAGGCCCAGCAGACCGATGAGACGAGCTCTTCCAGCAACGGGCAGAGCTCGTCTTCCCGCAATGATGTCCGTTCCGGGCGGGAGACGCGCTGATGTCCAAGACTGCAACCATAATGATCGGGGTAGTTCTCGCCGCTTTGGTGGTGGCATCGTTTTCGGTGTACACGGTTGCCCAGTGGCAGAAGGCGATCCTGTTCCGCCTGGGTGAGGTGGTGAAGACCGACGTCAAGCCCGGCATCCATTTCAAGATCCCGTTCGTGAATAACGTCATGAAGTTCGACGGGCGCATTCTCACTCTGGATATGGAGCCTGAACGGTTTCTGACCAGCGAGAAGAAGAACGTAATCGTCGACTCGTTCGTGGAATGGCGTATTGCCGATGCCAAGACGTACTACACGAAGGTCCTTGGCGACGAGCTCCAGGCCCGCCAGCGCATCGAGCAGTTGATCAAGGACCGCATGCGCAGCGAATTCGGCAAGCGCACCATCAACGAGGTGGTGTCCGGCGAGCGTGCCCAGATCATGTCCATTCTGACCAAGAGCGCCAACAAGGCCGCCCAGCAGTTGGGCATCCAGATCGTCGACGTGCGCATCAAGCGCATCGATTTGCCGAACGCCGTCAGCAGCTCCGTCTATCGGCGTATGGAAGCCGAGCGCGAGCGGGTCGCCAAGGAATTCCGCTCCCGCGGCGCCGAAGCTGCCGAGCGCATTCGCGCCGACGCGGACCGCCAGCGCGAGGTGATCCTGGCCGAGGCCTACCGGGACGCCGAGGCTATTCGCGGCGAGGGTGATGCGCGGGCGGCGGAAATTTACGCCAAGGCGTACAAGAAGAACCCGCAGTTCTATGCCTTCTATCGCAGCCTCCAGGCCTACCGGCAGACCTTCAACAGCAAGAACGATCTGCTGGTGCTGGAACCGGATACGGAGTTTTTCAACTTTTTCAAGGACGCCAAGGGCACGCGCTGAGTCTGACGGGTCGGCGCGGAATGCCGGACCGGGTGGGCGCTGGGCCCGCCCGGCTTTTTTGTGGATAAACCGATGTGGCACGATCTACTCACAGCGCTCGGCTTGATGCTCGTGATCGAAGGCGTGCTGCCATTTCTGAGCCCCGCCGGGCTGCGCCGACTGCTGGTACTGGTCGCACAGTCCGACGATCGGCAACTGCGCGTCGCCGGTTTGACCAGCATGATCGCCGGTCTGCTGCTGCTGCACCTGCTGCGCTGATCGGGCGGCCGGGATTTCGAACAGAGTAACGCTCATATGACGGCAATCGATCGATGGCTGCTGCCGGAAGGGATCGAGGAGGTGCTTCCGCCCGATGCCTGGCGTCTGGAATCGCTGCGCCAGCGATTGCTGGCCTTGTACCGAAGCTGGGGTTACGACCTGATCGTGCCGCCCCTGATCGAGTATCTCGACTCCCTGCTGACGGGCACCGGCCACGACCTGGATCTGCAGACATTCAAGCTCACCGACCAGTTGAGCGGCAGGCTCATGGGGCTGCGCGCCGACATCACGCCGCAGGCGGCGCGCATCGACGCGCACCAGCTAAAGCAGGAGCCGCCCACCCGGCTGTGCTACTTCGGGCCCGTGTTGCGTACCCGCCCCGACGGGTTCGCCGGATCCCGTTGTCCCCTGCAGGTCGGCGCCGAGCTGTTCGGCTACGCAGGCGTGGACGGCGACGTGGAAATCCTGGCGCTGATGCTGGAGACCTTGCGGGTCACCGGCATCGCGGACGTGCACCTGGACCTCGGTCACGTGGGCATCTACCGGGGGCTGGTGCGGCAGGCCGGGTTGGCGCCGGAGCCGGAGGCCGCGCTTTTCGACGCCCTGCAGCGCAAGGCCCGCCCGGAAATCGATATCCTGTTGGGCGAACTTGATTTGCCCGAGCCGGTGGGCCGGGCTCTGGCCCAGTTGGCGGTGCTGCACGGCGACCAGCAGGTGCTGGAACAGGCCCGGGCGGTATTGAGCGGCGCCGGGGCGGAAGTCCGGGTGGCGTTGGATAACCTCAGTGCCATTGCTGACGATGCCCGCCGCCGACTGCCCGGCGTGCCGCTGTATTTCGACCTGGCCGAGCTGCGTGGTTACGGTTACCAGACCGGCGCGGTGTTCGCCGCCTATCTGCCCGGCCACGGCCAGGAGATTGCGCGCGGCGGACGTTACGACGAAATCGGCAAGGTGTTCGGCAGGGCTCGCCCGGCGACGGGCTTCAGTACCGACCTGCTGACCCTGATGCGGCTCGGTCCCGCCGCAGACGAGGGTACGGGAGGCGGTATATTCGCCCCGGCCGAGGCGGATGCAGCCCTGCAGCAGACGATCGCGGAACTGCGAGCCGCCGGTGAGCGGGTGGTTTGTGGATTGCCGGGACAGACGGGGGGCGCCCGTGAGCTGGGATGCGACCGAGTGCTGGCGCACACCGGCGGACGCTGGAGCGTGCAGGCGCTGAAGTGAACATCATCTGATTGAGTGGACGGGTATTGGGAGACTGTGGGGTATGGGCAAGAACGTAGTGGTGATCGGCACCCAGTGGGGTGACGAAGGCAAGGGCAAGGTGGTGGACCTGCTTACCGAACGGGCCTCAGCGGTGGTCCGCTTCCAGGGCGGGCACAATGCCGGCCATACCCTTGTGATCGACGGCAAGAAGACCGTCCTGCACCTGATTCCCTCCGGCATTCTGCGCGACGGCGTCCAATGCCTGATCGGCAACGGCGTGGTGCTGTCTCCGTCGGCCTTGCTGGAAGAGATCCGCATGCTGGAGGCCAACGGTTGCCCGGCCCGGGAGCGCCTGAAGATCAGTGAGGCCTGTCCGCTGATCCTGCCCTACCACGTGGCCCTGGACCATGCCCGCGAGGTCGCCCGGGGCAAGGCGGCCATCGGTACCACCGGGCGTGGTATCGGGCCGGCCTACGAAGACAAGGTGTCCCGCCGCGGCTTGAGACTCGGCGAGGTGTTCCACCGGGAGTTGTTCGCCGCCAAGCTGGGCGAGGTGCTGGACTACCACAACTTCGCCCTGCAACACTACTTCAAGTGCGATCCGGTGGATTTCCAGCAGGTGCTGGAAGAGACCCTGGCCATGGCCGAGGAAATCCAGCCGTTGGTGGGTGATGTGCCCGAGCTGCTGTACCAGTACCGCCAGAACGGCGACAGCGTTCTCTACGAGGGCGCACAGGGGGCGTTGCTGGACATCGATCACGGCACCTATCCGTATGTGACATCGTCCAACACCACCGCCGGCGGGGCCTGTACCGGCAGCGGCATGGGGCCGCGTTACATGGATTATGTGCTGGGAATCACCAAGGCCTACACCACCCGCGTGGGGGCCGGGCCGTTCCCCACCGAGTTGTTCGACGAAATGGGCGAGCACCTGGCCAAACGCGGCCATGAATTCGGTTCCACCACCGGCCGGGCGCGCCGTTGCGGCTGGTTCGACGCCGTGGCCCTGCGCCGGTCCAACCAGATCAACAGCGTGTCCGGCCTGTGCATTACCAAACTGGATGTGCTGGACGGCCTGGACATCATCCGGTTGTGCGTTGGGTATCGCTGCGCGGGCGATGAACGGCTGACGCCACCGGTGGGTGCCGATGCCTTCGCCACTTGCGAGCCGATGTACGAGGAAATGCCCGGTTGGAAGGAGTCCACGGTTGGCGTGCAGCGGTACGATGACCTGCCGGCCAATGCAAAGGCCTATTTGAGGCGGATCGAGGAAATCGTGGAGACCCCGATCGACATCATTTCCACCGGCGCCGATCGGAACCACAACATTATCCTGCGCCATCCCTTCGATGAGTAGGATGAAGCAGGCAGGTATTTCAGGGAAAGGCCGGGCCCAGGCCCGGCCTGCAAGGAAGTGGTGCCGAGGAGAGGACTTGAACCTCCACGGGGTTACCCCCACTAGCACCTGAA
>CAZNBB010000071.1:0-19712 GCA_964571225.1 uncultured Gammaproteobacteria bacterium | reverse complement strand
GCCAGCGTGATCCTCGCTTCCAGGACGTGGGCAAGTACAACGCCCGCTATCGGGAGGAAAAGCGCCAGTGGGAGGGCCGGAGCACTCGGTTCAGCAACAAGGATTTCCGCTACGACCCTGACCGTCACACCTGCATCTGCCCCGCGGGCAAGTCACTCTACAGCAGCGGTTCCAATGTCGTGATCGGCGGCTATGAGGCAGTGAAATTCAAGGCTCCCAAGTCTGCCTGCCGCCCGTGTGACCTACGCAGCCGATGTCTGAGGCATCCCGAGCGTACCGAGGTGCGCCAAGTTGCCTTCTTCAGTGGGCAGACCCGCAAGCCGGAGACCTTTACCCAGGCGATGAAGCGCAAGATCGACTCGGTGGTGGGCAAGGCGGTCTACAACCGGCGCATCGCCACCGTGGAACCGGTCTTCGGGCACCTGCGCAACATCGGGCTAAACCGATTCACGCTCAGAGGCAGAACGAAGGTCGACACCCAGTGGAAACTGTATTGCATTGTGCATAATCTGCTGAAGGTGCACCGATACGGAGTAGGATTTGGCTAACAACGTGGAAGAAGGGTAAGAATTTCCAGCCACAGCCGGTCCACTACAACAAAACAGCAAGTCTGAGAAGAAAACGCCGCGATGACTCATGCACTCACAGTCACAAACCAGATGCCGTCTCGGCAGCGGCTTTTTCTACAGGCTCGTTAGGCATTTATGAAACGCGGCGCTCTAGTAGGTGCATTAGTTGGGGGAACAATACCCATTATTTTCTGGGTCGCTTACATGTTTTTTGGATATATGGCAGGTACAGAGACCGTTGTGTTTTGGCCAAGCTCTATAGTTCTTCTCGGGCTTGAACATTCACCCAGCATTTATTTCTCAGCCGCTGTTTGGATTGGTTCTGCGCTAATCAACGTTGCGCTTTACTCCATCGCCGGACTCTGCGCAGTAGCTATATATAGACTTGCTACAAAGAGGGGTAGTAATGCCTAACAAGGCGGTCGAGTTCGCTCCCCTTGCTGCGATGGCTTTCGTAGGTCCACCTTGATCTGGGCGTTGACGACAAAGACGTGCACATCCGACTAGCAACAACCCGGGACCGTGACGAGATCAGGAGAGTCTATTTGTCCGCCTTCCCCGCGAGCGAGAACGAGATTGTTGCAGGGCTCGCCATGGCTCTGCTTTCAGACAAAACGACGCCTCCCACCATTTCCCTGGTTGCGGAGATCGGTGGCGTCATCGTTGGACATACAGCTTTCAGTGCTGTGCGGGCGGACGGCGCTGAGAGCTTTCTGGGCTACATCCTGGCGCCGCTTGCGGTGAGCCCGGATTACCAGGGACGCCGCATCGGATCGGAGCTCGTGGAGTATGGCATCCGGGAGCTGTCAGCCATGGGCGTTAATGTCCTTTTTGTCTACGGGGATCCGGGGTATTACGGCCGATTCGGATTCAGTGCCGACGCGGCCTGCGAGTACAGGGCGCCGTACAAGCTTCAATACCCATCGGGATGGCAAGCCATCGTTCTCAACGAATACGTCTTTGAAGAGACACCACGAGCCATAGCTTGTGTGAGCGCTCTGCGCGATCAAAAATTTTGGTGAATAACCGGTCAAGGGCAG
Organism: uncultured Gammaproteobacteria bacterium; assembly: GCA_964571225.1. Lineage (GTDB taxonomy): Bacteria > Pseudomonadota > Gammaproteobacteria > DATFLG01 > DATFLG01 > DATFML01. The sequence goes on along the minus strand of CAZNBB010000071.1, from coordinate 18,103 downwards.
GGATAATACCGGCAAGGAGAAGTTGCGGCCCATGGCAAGGCGTAACACTGCAAGGCCGCCGCCCCGATTCACCGGACAGCAGTTCAGGAACCCATCGCCATGTCGACCGTGAGCAATGCCAAGGAGAGACTTGCGAACTTCGTTCGTGAAGTGTGGAGCGAGGGCAATGTGGAAGCCGCCGATGAATACATCGCGCCCAGATACAAAGTGCTTCATGACCCTGGTGATCGATGGGAAGGCCGTGAGCGCGACCTGGCGGGTTACAAGGAACGTGTGAGTGCGCTGCGCGCCGCCTTTCCTGACCAGTGCTTCGATATTCAAGGGCTGTTTGCAGACGGCGACGCGGTTGTGGCGACCTGGTTCAGGTCGGCCACACACAAGGGCGATATTCCCGGGTTTCCTGCCACGGGAAAGGTAATCAGGATGTCGGGGGCAACGGCGTACTATTTCGAGGGCGACAGGCTTGCGGCGCACTGGCAGATAACCGACCGCCTCGGTGTCTATCAGCGGCTACAGGCTGCAAAAAAACGGGACTTGATCTGTGCCATTCAGGCAGCGCTCCACCCAGCCTGGCACTGCACGGGGCGCGCAGCCGGTGCGTGCGGGTAGGGACCGGCAGGCGGTTGATCGGTCGGACGCAGCCTCGATCTCGGGGCGGACGCCTCCGACGGGCAGGACAAAGGGGGAATACACGTGAGAGCAAGCATCGGACTCGTTGCGGCGCTCTGGGCCGGGCTGGCTGTTCCGGCGCTGGGTGCGGCGCAGGACGCCTATCAGTTCACGGTGCCCGGCAGGGGCTGGTCGGTGGCCTTTCGCATGGCACCCCTGACCCAATACCAGGGCGAGTCCCAGAAAGGGCGCTTCCGGCTCCTGGGTACCACGGGAGACGGCACGACGCTCTCGCTGTTCGTGGAGCCCTATCCGGCCAAGGACTCGGAGGCCTGCAGGAGCCAGTACTGGGGCGACGCGTCCAGAAGTCCCCTGGTGGTCAAATCGTCGGTGAAGCTCACCAGCCTCGGCGGCAAGCCGGGCGTCGAATATGTCGTGGAGGCTGATCGCCAGGGCCAACACCTCAAGGCCGCGAACGTGAACGTCTATCTCGCCCATGGCAGTACCTGCATCGACTTCCATCTTTCGCGTATCCCGTTCCGAAAGGGCGACGAGGCGCAGTTGGCGGCTGTCGCTTCGTCGCTGTCGGTCAAGCAGCCCTGATGCGTCCGGGACCGGCGAAACGGCAAACGACGGTGCGACTTTCCACGCAATAAACGATTGATCGCTACGGCAGAGCCATTCCGGCGAGCATCTGAAGAGGAATCGACGTGGCCGCGCCCACCGAAACACCCCCGACCGCCTATGCCCGATCCGCCGGGCTGCTCTACCTGACCATCATCGTGCTCGGCATCTACAGCGAGCTTTTCGTCCTTCCGACTAAGACTGCGGCGCTCAGGGGGGATATCGTAAGTCCTGGTCGGTAAAGGATCGGCGATGCATCATGCGAACCAACGATATCGATAACTAAAATAAATAGCGGTGGGAAACATGTTTTTGAAAAAAAGGGGACAGATCTATTTTTGTGCCTACCGCGAACGTTACGCCTCTACCGAATCTATTCGCTCCCGCTAGGAAATTTGCGCAATGGACATCCCACGGATATTCAACATTACGGAAAGCGCGCACCGCATCCACAACCCGTTCACGCCGGATAAGTTCGTCACTCTCGGCGCTGCGTTGCGTCTGGAGTGGGGAGCACGCGTGCTCGACCTAGGAAGTGGTTCGGGCGAGATGCTATGCACTTGGGCGCGCGACCACGGCGTTACCGGTACCGGCATTGACATGAGTCGGTTGTTCACCGAGCAGGCGAAACAGCGTGCTGAAGAACTCGGTGTCGCCCATCAAGTCAAGTTCATTCACGGCGATGCAGCGGGTTTCGTTTCTGACGAGAAGGTCGATGTGGCCGCTTGTGTCGGGGCCACTTGGATTGGCGGAGGCGTCGCCGGCACTATCGATCTTCTGGGGCGAAGCCTGCGCGGCGGAGGAATCATCCTTATCGGCGAGCCTTATTGGCGGCAATTGTCACCAACGGAAGATATTGCCAAGGAGTGTCTTGCACACTCAATATCCGACTTGCTCATTCTCCCAGAGCTTATCGCATCCTTCGGTCAGCTCGGCTACGACGTTGTTGAGATGGTTCTGGCTAACCAAGACGGCTGGGACAGGTACGAAGCAGCCAAATGGCTTACCATGCGCCGATGGCTTGAAGCCAATCCTGACGATGAGTTGGCGGGGGAGGTTCGGTCTAAACTAACCTCGGAACCTGAACGCCACGCCGCGTACACACGCGAATACCTAGGCTGGGGGGTGTTCGCGCTGATGCCGAGGCTCTGCCTAGAAAAGGCCTAACACTTATGAGGCCTTCGTCTGTCAAGGGCGAGAGAAAGCTGTTAACGTGAATAATCAGGCACAGACCACGGTTTTCCATGGGCCAATTTGCGGACATATACGCTATGGGGCGAGAAATTCAGTTTCAACGGGAGCGTGGTTGGTCCCTATCAGATTTACGGCGTCTTCGCGGCTGAGCGTGACCGTCATATGCCCCGGGATATAAGGGATCGAAAGTACACCAGGCGAACCAACGATATCGATAACTAAAATAAATAGCGGTGGGAAACATGTTTTTCATCGTCGCAAATTTCACCCTGGCGGGCATGTTGCTCGTGGTCGGCGTGCTGACCCTGAAGAAGGTCAGTCATCCAGCGGAGCTGGTGTTTGCCAGCCTGCCGTTGCTGTTCGGTTTGCATCAATTCACCCAGGGCTTCGTCTGGTTGGGGCTCTACCACATGGTCAGTCCGTACACCCTGCATGTCGCGGCTATGTTGTTCGTTTTCTATGCCCAGGCGATTTTGCCGCTTTGGGTGCCGCTCGCGATCTGGCTGCTGGAACCCCGCGGCCCGCGCCGCCAATCGATTGGCGTGCTGGTGGTGGTCGGTGGGCTGCTGATGGCGTATGTGGCGTGGGGGTTGGTGCAGCAGCCGACGCAGGTCTTCATCAGCCATCACTCGCTGGTCTATTTCAATCCTCACACGCAGCATCTGTGGGTCGCGCTCATCTATATCCTGACCACGTGCGGTTCGCTTATCGTGAGCCGGAGCATCGCCATCCAATTGTTCGGGTGGTTGAATCTGATCGGGTTGCTGCTGGTGTATTCGGTTGCGCACTATTCGTTCACAGCCTTATGGTGCCTGTATGCGGCGCTGGTGAGCGTTATTCTGTATCTGCACTTCATCGAGCGGCGAATCGCATTTTTGCGCGCGCTCCAGCACGAGGAGAAGCATTTCGGAAGGGAGCTGGAGGAAGAGCTGAACAAGCTTGTTACGCTATTTCCCGGCCTGCGCAAGTTGTTCACCAGCCGGGCCTAATGCACCTGGGGGCGGCAGCGTCCCTGGTTCGCACCCGTGGGCCGAAGATGCGAGCGGAACATTTGGCCAACAACCAATTACCGCCTCTCGTTCGATGGGAGGCAGCCCCCGGGTGTCGTCTCGTTCCATGACGCATTCAAGGTCGCCGGCTGACCGACAGGCCGTTCGGACAGTTAATGCCGTTATTCCCGCAGGCGTTTGATCCGGGTGTGGATGGGAGAGAACTCAAGGGTTGCCGTTCGGATCAGTCGGCACAGTGGTGGCTCTGGGGCCTTCCGTCAACCCTTTTCGTCGGGCGGCGCGGGAAAGGGCGTGTGCCTCGGTGCGCCGGGACAGGAGCATAGATGAAGATCATCGGTTTCGATCATGTTCAGGTGGCGATGCCGGAAGGTCGGGAGGAATCGGCCCGAGACTTCTACGGGCTGCTGCTGGGCTTGCCGGAGATTCCCAAACCCGAGCAAACCGCGGGTCGTGGTGGCGTGTGGTACCAGTGCGGCCGGCTGCAACTGCATCTCGGGGTGGACCCGGGGTTCCACCCGGCAAGGAAGGCGCATCCCGCGCTGTTGGTGGAGGGATATGGGGCGCTCCTGGAGGCCCTGGAGCGGGCCGGCTATGAGGTGCGGCCTGACAAGTCCCTGCCCGACGTCACCCGCGCATTCACGTTTGACCCGTTCGGGAACCGGATCGAGCTCATATCAGCGGATAGCGGTGCGCAATAGCGGGGGCAGCCTTGCCCCGGACGGGCGGGGGATCGGTCGGCCGAGAGACCGCGGGTCGCGCCTCCGGAGCGGGTAGGGCCTTTGATCCAAAAGGTCCGGCGGCCGGTGTCGGTGAGCTTGGTGGCTGATCCCATGGGCGGCCGGCAAGCATTCGAGTATGGGCTAAGGTTGGATCTTGGGGCCTGAATCAAGGCGGCCTTGCACCTGTCCGCGGGGCACGCCCGGGAGGCGGCAATGAAAAGCCTGGTGATCACCGAGTGGTTGAGCCATCACCTCGACGACCCGGATCTGGTGGTGCTGGACTGCACCGTTGTCACGGAGCCGGAACCGGATGGCGGGTTCCATAACGTCAGCGGCCGCGCCGACTACGAGCGGGGCCACATTCCCAACGCCGGCTTCGCGGACCTCAAAGGCGACCTTTGCGATTCCGACAGTCCCATCGAGTTTGCCCTGCCGACACCGGCGCAGTTCTGTTCCGCCATGGGAGCACTGGGGGTCGGTGACGAGTCCCGGGTGGTCCTGTACGACACCCGGTACTCGGCATGGGCCGCCCGCGTGTGGTGGATGCTGCGCTGGGTGGGCTTCGATCGGGCCGCGCTGCTCGACGGCGGTATGGGGGCCTGGACCGGCGAGGGGCGGCCGGTTTCCACCGGGCCCGCGAGCCGGCCTGCCAGGCAGCTTACCCCGGCGCTCCGGCCGGAGCTGATGGCGGACCGGAACGAGGTACGCGCCGGCATTGACGATGAGGCCGTTCACCTCATCGACACGTTGCCTCCCGAATTCTTCAGCGGCGAGCAGGCCATGTACGGCCGTCCCGGTCATATCCCAGGCGCCGTCAACGCCTTCGGTCTTGCTCTGCTGGATGAGTCCGGTCACCTGCGTCCGGACGAGGACCTGGCCGCCCTGGTGGCGGGTGACCGCAACGCCCGCAACATCACCTATTGTGGTGGCGGGATATTGGCGTCATTGAACGCCTTCGCCATGACCCGCCTCGGGTTCGCCGACGTCGCGGTCTACACCGCCTCGCTCCAGGAGTGGGCCGCTGACCCCGCCAATCCGATGGTTGTCGGCACATCCTGACCCCAACTGCTCTCTGATTGCCTTTGCATGCTCCCGGGAATCGGCAATCCATAGATGGTTGCCCGTCCGGCCAGGACATGGAATTCTCCGGTCGAAAGGAGCTGGATATACTCTCCAGGAGACGTCCCGCGTGCCTGCCACGGGGGCGTACCGGAACACCGGAGGCGGCTATGAAGCTCAAGCAATACCAGGTCGACGCGTTCACCGACAGGGTCTTTGGCGGCAATCCCGCCGCCGTGGTGCCGTTGTCAGCCTGGCTGGACGATGCCCTGCTTCAGGCCATCGCGGAAGAAAACAACCTTTCCGAAACCGCGTTCTTCGTGGCTTCAGACAAGGGTTTCAGACTCCGGTGGTTCACGCCCGTTAAGGAGGTGGACCTCTGCGGCCACACCACCCTGGCGAGTGCCCATGTGATCTTCGAGAGGCTCGCTTTCCCGCAATCGGCTGTCACCTTTGAAACGCGCAGCGGTGACTTGCGGGTGGAAAGCAGGGGAGGCCTGCTGGTGATGGACTTCCCCGCCCGCCCTCCCACGCCCTGCGATCGGCCTGCCGCAATGGAGGCGGGGCTCGGCGCACGGCCGGCCGAGGTGCTGGCCGCGGACGACTACCTGGCGGTGTTCGACAGCGAGGCCGCCGTGCGCCGGATCGTTCCCGACCAGGCGTTGTTGGCCCGGCTTGATCTGCGTGGTGTCATTGTCACGGCGCCGGGAAGCGATGTGGATTTCGTGAGCCGGTTCTTCGCCTCGAAGTTCGGCGTTCCGGAAGACCCCGTCACCGGGTCCGCCCATTGCACGCTCGCCCCATACTGGGCACAGAGGTTGGGGAAGAAGGTGCTGACGGCGAAGCAGGTTTCCACGCGCGGCGGGAATCTCATCTGCGAGTGGCGCGGTGACCGGGTGTTCCTGTCGGGACGCGCGGTCACCGTGATGGAGACTGACATGGAGCTTCCGAAGTGACCTCGTTAGCGCAACCATCGGGAAGCCGCTCCGGGGAGCTGACGGCCCGACCCCGGAATCCGCCGGACGCGGCGCCCGCGTATGGGACCCGTACGACGGGCGGCAGCCTGCCGGCGCCTGTTGGCAGCACCGGGGAACCCCGACCATGAGTGCACGGCCCAGAGTCTTCGTGGCCGGCGCCGCCGGTGCGATCGGGCGACGGCTTTGTCCGCTGCTACTGGAAGCGGGGTGGACGGTGGTCGGGACCACCCGGTCCCGCGAAAAGGCCGCTGCGCTCGAGGCAATGGGAGTCGAGCCTGTGATTGTGGACGTATTCGACGCTGACACATTGAAGAGAGCGGTGTGCAGCGCCGAACCCGACGTGGTCATGCACCAGCTGACCGATCTGCCGCCTGCCCTGGATCCGGCCCGCATGGAGCAGGCACGGTTGCGCAACGCGCGGATTCGGGAGGAGGGCACAGCCAATCTGGTGGCCGCCGCCGTTAGCGCCGGTGCGGGCCGGCTGGTGGCCCAGAGCATCGCCTTTGCCTACGCGCCGGGTGAGACGCCGTATCGCGAGGATGCGCCGCTGGACCTGGACGACCCGGGCATGGGAGTGACAGTCCGGGCGGTGGCCAGCCTGGAGGAACAGGTTCTGAACGCGCCCATGGAAGGTGTCGTGCTGCGATATGGCAGGCTTTACGGACCGGGGACGGGATTCGGTTCACCCGCGAGCGCCGGGCCGCTGCATGTGGATGCGGCGGCCTACGCCGCCCTGCTGGCTGCCACCGACGGAGAAAGCGGCGTCTACAACGTGGCGGAAGATGACGGCACCGTGTCCAGCGAAAAGGCCCTGAGGGATCTTGGTTGGCGAGCGGATTTCCGTCTCGAACAACGGCTCGGCTGACAATGGCCGGCACAGGCGCGCTCCGATCGTAACGGGTACCGACAACGGCAACTGCAACACTGGCTCCAGGAAGACCGCCCCGGTGACTATCGACTACAAGATCAATACCCCAGTCTCCACCGACCAGTTCATCGATCTGTTGCGGGCATCGACATTGGGCGAGCGCCGTCCGATCGACGACCGTGATTGCATGGAAGGGATGTTGAAGAACAGCAATCTGCTGGTCTCGGCCTGGGACGGCGCACACCTGGTGGGCATTGCGCGCTCCATGACCGACTTTCACTATGCCTGCTACCTTTCCGATCTGGCGGTGGACGAGCGGTACCAGCGACGCGGTGTCGGCAGGAAGCTGCAGATTCTCACCCAGGCGCAGCTGGGGCCAAAGTGTAAATTGATACTGGTGGCGGCCCCCGGGGCCAACGGGTATTACGAGCACATCGGTTTTACCAGCAATCCCCGCTGCTGGGTGCTGGATCGTGATCAGCGCATTTCCGATTGACGGGGCTGCCACCGAATTCCATTGCCGGAGTCTTTCATGTCAGAGAATAAGAATCCCGTTGCCATCAACGCCGCCGACGCGCCGTCACGGCACAAGGCTTCCAGTTATCCCGAGCCCTTTGCGTCGCGCATGGCGGGCCGCGACAAACGCCCCCTGGGCGATCTGTTCGGTCTGACCAATTTCGGCGTCAATCTCACCCGGCTGGCGCCCAACGCCATGTCGGCCCTTCGCCACGCCCACTCCCGGCAGGACGAGTTCGTCTATATCCTGCAGGGGCATCCGACCCTGCAGACGGATACGGGCCCGGTGCGCCTGGCGCCCGGCATGTGCGCGGGTTTCAAGGCGGGCACGGGCAAGGCCCACAACCTGGTGAACGAGACCGCCGAGGACGTGGTGTACCTGGAGATCGGGGACCGGACGCCGGGGGACGCGGCAACCTATCCCGATGACGATATCCAGGCTTCCCTTGTGAACGGCGAATGGCAGTTCACCCACAAGGACGGTCGGCGCTATTGAGCGAAGGGGGTATGGACCTCCGGTTCGTGGCGACCCGGTCGTGCAGGGTTTTCGTCGAACGGCCCGATCGCACACGGCGGGTCATACCCGCCTGTGCCCAATGTTCCCCTATGGACTCAGCCGCGAGCGATACCATCCATGATGAAGCATCGGCTTGAGGCGTTCAGTGACGGCGTGCTCGCCATCCTCATCACCATCATGGTGCTGGAGATGAAGGTGCCCCACGGAGAGACGGTCGCCGATCTGGTGCCGGTGATACCGGTCTTCCTGAGCTATGTGCTGAGCTTCGTGTATCTGGGCATCTACTGGAACAATCACCACCATATGCTCTATACAGTCCGGCACGTGACGGGTCCCATCCTGTGGGCGAACCTGCACCTGCTGTTCTGGCTGTCGCTGATTCCGTTCACGACGGGCTGGCTGGGCGAAAACCATTTCGCCGCGGTGCCGGCGGCGCTGTATGGCGTGGTGCTGTTGATGGCGGCGATCGCCTACTGGATATTGCAGCGGCTGATCATTGCGTCCCAGGGACCTGAATCGATCCTCAAGCGGGCCATCGGCGGTGATTGGAAGGGCAAGGCCTCGCCCGTTCTGTATGCCGTTGCGGTTGCGCTCGCCCTGGACTGGCGGTGGGTATCGCTGGGTCTGTACGTGCTTGTAGCATTGTTATGGCTGGTGCCGGACCGGCGCATCGAGAGCGTGCTGGGAGACGGCGATCTTTGAGCCGTGGGACGCCCGTGAGAAAACCCGCCACAGAGTCCGAAGGCACTGTGTCCGCGTACGACGTCCCTTCCCGAGCGATCCAAGGAAGGCGGTCTACGGCGCCGGACCTCTGTCCGTGGGCGTCAGCCGGGGTTCAATCCTGGTCGTCGGACAGCAGTATCCGGGTGCTGCTCCCCAGGGCCTCGGTTTCCGCAAGGAAGCGGAACTCGTGGGTGCCGGTCTTGAGGATGTCCTCATGGTGCAGGCGCTGCTGAGTGACCGGTTCGCCGTTGACCAGAGTGCCGTTGGTGCTTCCCAGGTCGTCCACGAACACGTCGTTGAGCTCGTCCATGTAGGGACTGGGTTTGACGGTGATTACCGCGTGGTAGCCGCTGACGGTTGAATCGTCCAGGCGAACGTCGTTGTCCAGGTTGCGGCCGATCCGAAAGGTGCCCGGTGTCAGGGCGTATTCGGCCGTTACGGTACCGTTGCGGATATGGAGCAGAATGGCCATGACGGGTTCTCCTTGGTGACGGACTGCCCGGGCCTAGCGTACGCGGCGCCGGACCGTCGGGATTGGGACGCAGTTGGCACTTTTCCCATCTATTTGCGTTTTCTGGCGGCCCTGGCGCCCCCACAGCGGCGCAGGGCTTCCGCCATGTCGATGCCGCTGGCGTAGCGGTCGTCGGGGTCCTTCTGCAGGGCCTTGTTGACGATGCGGCTTGCACAGGCCGGCAGCCCCCGGCGTACCCGCCCCAGGTTCGGGTGTTTTTCCTGGGTGATGCGGTAGGCCAGATTGGCCACGGAGTCGCCCCGGAACGGCAGGCGTCCGGTAAGCAGCTGATAGAGTGTCACGCCCAGGGAGAACAGGTCGGAGCGTCCGTCGATACGGTTGCCGGTGATCTGCTCGGGGGACATGTAGGACGGACTGCCCAGCACGGTGCCGGTGCGGGTCTTGCGGTCGTCCACCAGGGAGGCCACCCCGAAGTCGGTGACCTTGACCGCTCCGCTGGCCGGGTCGTAGATCACGTTGCCGGGCTTGATGTCCCGGTGCACCACCTTGCGGGCGTGGGCGTAGTGCAGGGCTTCGGCCACCTCGGCGCACACATACAGCACCTCGTCCACGGGCAGCAGGTTCTCGCCTTCGGTCCAGGCGGCCAGGCTGCGCCCCTCCGCGTAGTCCATGGCGATGTAGGCGAGATCGTGCTCTTCGCCCACGTCGTGGACGGCGACGATGTTCGGGTGCTTCAGGCGTCCGGCGGCTTCCGCCTCACGCTTGAGCCGTCCGCGGGCTTCCTCCAGGGCGGCGCCTTCGAACTCCTCGGCAAGGGGCAATGCCTTGAGGGCCACGGTGCGTCCGATGTCCGGGTCTTCCGCCAGGTAGACGGCGCCCATGGCGCCCTGGCCCAACAGCCGCTCGATGCGGTAGCGCCCCAGCACGGGTTTTTCCACCGCCGGGTTGTCCAGAGCGACGGTGCTGGTGCCGGCATTGCCCAGGGCGGTGCCGGCGGGCAGGTGGGCGGTCAGGGTTTCCAGATGGGCCCGGCGTTCGGCGACATCCCGGAAACCGGGGTCCGCCGCTTCCAGGTCCTGGTAGACCGCCAGGGCCTTGGGGAACTGGCGACGGCGCTCATACTCCAGGGCCAGCTGGTAGAGGGGCTCGTCCACGTCCGGATCGTCGGCGCAGGTCTGGAACTGTTCCATGGCGGCGTCCAACTGGCCCTGGTTCTGCAGGTTCAACCCCAGCTGCCGGCGGGCGGCCGTAGCGTCCCGGCGTGCGTCCAGCAGGGCCGCCTCGCCGCGGTGGTTCAGCGTCAGCAGCAGTTGTCCGGCTACCAGGAACAGGGCCGGGGCGACCACCGGCAGCCACAGGGCGCGGGTCAGCATCGCCACCAGTCCGGCGTTCAACAGGGCGGCGGCGATCAGGGCGCCGAGCACCAGTCCCAGACGGCCCCGCAGCCCCCAGGGCAGCAGCACCAGGCACAGGGCCACCAGCAGCACGCCGCCGCGCTGGGCCCCGTAGAACCAGGGCGGGACGCGGACGCCCTTGCCTCCCAGCAACGCCGCCACCGATTGGGCCGTCCAGGTGAGCGGTGTCCACCGGCCGCCCGCCGGCCCCACCAGTTGCGGTACGTCGGCGCCGTCGTTCACGCCCACCAGCACGGGCCGCCCCCGCAATGCCCGTGCGCCGACCCGGCCCCGGAGCAGGTCGGTCGCGGCGTAGACCGAGATGCGCTTGCGGGCATCGGCGCTGGCCAGGGGCAGGGGATAGAAACGCCCGTCCGGGCTGACCGCCACCCGGTGTCCGGCGATCTGCACCGAACCGGAGTGCCAGGTGAAATGGTCGTTACCGCGGTGCCAGTCGGCGGCCGCGAGTGCCAGGGCGATACCCGGCAGGCGCAGATCCCCGTCCCGTACCCGCAGGGGCACCGAAGTGACCGGCGCGCCGTCGGACCAGGTGGGCATGACCGCGACGCCGGCGGCGGCCGACCGCAGGGCGGCCAGCGGCGGTACCGCGTGGGCCGGCGGGTCGGCGGGGTCGAGCACAAAGGCGGTGGCACGGTGCACGAATCGGCGGCGGGCCCCCGGCGCGGCGAGCGCGTCGCGGGAAAGGGCGGTCCGGTCGGCCGCCGAAGGCTTGCCCGGGCGCAGGAAGGTCGCGATGAGCGTGTTGCGCGATGTGGCCATGGCGTCGGCGAGCCGTCCGTCCACGTCCAGCCGGTCCACGGCGTCCGCCAGCGCGGCGCTATGGCGACGGGATTGCCCCCGCAGGGCGTCGGCGGCGCGCTTGAGGGCCTGCAGGCCCGGAGGGTTCGCGGCGTGGTGCAGGGGGAGCACTAACGCGATCGGGCCCGACCCCAGGGCGTGCAGCCGGCGCACTGCCTCGGCCGCCTGCTGCCTGAGTTGCGGCGCCGGTGCCGGCTCCAGGGCGATGACGGCGACCCGATGGGCGGGTGCGGTCGCGGGGGCGAAGGCGGCCGCGAGCCGGTAGCCCCCGGTCTCCAAGCTCTGCCCGAGCCCGGTCCAGGTCGCCAGTACTGCCGCGGCGCTGAGGAGCAGGGCGAGGGCACGGTGCCGACTGCGGAACGCTGGTTTCACTTCATGGCGACGGGTCTTTATCGTTAGCTGATGTTAGCGGCCGGCGGCGGCCAAACCTGAGGCCACGGCCGGGCGTCGCGCCGGCCCGTTCGCCAACCTCAAGTGGCGGTGTCCGGAGCCCCCCGGCGGGCCGGCAGCACGTGGGCCTGCCCTCAACATTTCACCTGTCGTTGCCGTTCACGGATACCGAGGGGCCGACTGTCGTGCGCCGGCAGGCGGCCGTCCCGGGGATCGACCGTCTGCGGCGTGGCCGCCAAGGGGGAAAACATGATCAAGTCGGTTCGCGTGGCGCAGCTCAGCACGGGAAGCGTCTACAAGCTGATGGCGTTGGGGAGCCTGTTCGGGTTCGTGCCGTTGTTTCTGCTTTTCGGGGTGCTGGCCTACGCCGGGCTGCTGGACCTGAGCTGGAACGGTGCGGCGGTGACGGGCGCCAAGGCCATTGTCGTGGCCCCGCTGATGGGGCTGTTTGCCGCTCTTGTGGTCACGCTCATGGTGGGCAGCGCCGTGGCGCTGGGTTTGTGGCTCTATGCCCGGGTGCGGCCGGTGACCCTCGACTTCGTCGCTCTGGAGGACCGCTGACGGAGGCGGGTGCGGCCGCGGTATCGGGACCATTGCGGGATGGTGTGCCCGGGTCGATAATTGCGCTTACAAGGATCGGTCCGCGGCGTTGCCGTGGACTCGCAGCCAGGCGAGGGGGTGTCCCTTGGATTTCGAGGGCGCGAGCATTATCGGCAAAGCCAGACTGCTGCACGGCGGCAAGGTGGCCACGCGCTCGGTGATCACCGCGCAAGGCGAGATGAAGAGCCTGGGCCTGATGCATCCGGGCACCTATCGCATGACCACGGAGGCATCGGAAATCATCGAAATCCTGGAAGGTCATTGCCGCGTGAAGCTGGCGGACGAACAGGCCTGGAACAGTTACCAGGCGGGAGACCGCTTCGCGGTGCCCGCCAACTCCGTCTACGAGATCGAAGTGGAAGGGGTGCTCGACTACGTGGTCCATCACGGCGCCGCCGGACCGGTTCCGGTACAGCCCGCACCATGACCTTCCGCGATCTGCTGGTTCGTCTGCACGGCAACTGCGAGTATCCGGTGCTGCACGGCAGCCCGGAGCAGACCTGGAGAGAACTGGTCAAGGGTACCTATCCCGACGCCGTGATGGGCGAGGCGCTGCGCGCCCTGGTGGAGTGGTGCGAGCTGGACGATCTTGCCTCGCAGGTGGATCGCGCCTGCGCCATCAATGCGCTGGGGCCGCTGCGCTTGCGCCACATGGCGGACAACGGCGGCTCGGGCGATGCCCTGCATGTGGTGCAGGCGCTGGTGGCTGCTGTCGATGGGGCATTCGATGATGAGGCCCTGGATGCGCAGGACGGACTGCAGAGCTGATCAGGGTGCGAGGACGTTCCCGGCGGCGGCCGGCATGCGCCGTCTTGGTTCGCGCTGCCGCCGATGAAGCCCTCGTGCGCGGAACCGCAAGCCGTGGCAAGGGTCTTTTCAGAGGACAGCCGGATGCAGGAGATGCGGACCGTATGAATGCCAATACGCGCGCCATGCCGTGGTACGTCCACGTTGCCGGTCTGGCGCTGGGTACGGCGGCCGCCGTGCTGTTCCCGCAGTTTCTGCCGCCCCATACGGCGGCCTGGGACGTGTACCGCTATACCGCGAACACGTACGGTGTCATCGGGCTGGGGTTGGGCCTGGCCTGGCCCCGATTGGGGTGGCACTGGGCCTGGTGGCTCGGACTGCCGTTGCTGGCTTTTCAGGGCGTGGGTGCACTCGCAGGCCGTGGAGCCATGTGGGCGACTCCCCACCTGCTGCGACTGCTGATCGCCCTGTTCACCGGCGGGGTGGGCAGCCAGTTCGGGGCGTTCCTCGGCTCGAAATTGCGGCCCGCCGGCCCGGGCCTGGAGTCCCAGGAGCGCTGACGGAACGTCCGTGTCCGTCGCCCCGGAGGGCGCGCGGCCGGTGCATTCCGGGTCCGGCGCTATTGCCTCTGTTTCCCTGCCAAAACAGTCGTTCTGCTTCCACGTCTGTGGCGAGTCCGAACTCGCGTTGAGGTTCCGTGTCGAAACCTTACAGGGAAGTTTTGCCCGGCGCAGCCCGCTCGGGCGCCGGCCGTCCGTTTCTTGTTCGATCCGGGAGGTGGTCGTATGAGAAAGCCGTTCGTTCATCGACAGTTGCTTGCTTTTGCCGGTCCGCTGTTGCTGGCCGGGGTCGCGTGGGCGGGACAGTCCGTGCACTTGGGCGTCACCCCGTCGTCGGGCAGCTATGTGAGCCGTGCCAACGTGGTCGGGCACGAGATGATGGGTGCTGCCGGACCCACCATGAACATCCTGTTCGACCGTCTGGACACCAATTCGAACCAAAGCATCGATCGGCAGGAAGCGAAGGCATCGAAGCTGATCAGTACCCATTTCGCAGAGATCGACACCAATCACGATCTGCAGATCTCCCCGTCGGAGTTCGCCGCCTTCGAACAGCGCTGGACCCGTGCCCAGGAAAAGGACATCGCGCAGAACGCGTTTCGCTGAGCGACGTTTTCGCGACCTTTGGCGGGCCGCCGGTATCCGACGACGGTGCGGCCTTCGCCTGCGGCGGCGTGATGGGACGTCTATCGCTACCCCGGCCGAAGGCGCGCGGAAATCCGTTCCGTGTGCCTGTTGCATAGCCACGCGGTCCGCACCTACCTCCCCGTCGTTGCGACCGAACGTGGCGGCCATACCGGCAGGGGCAGTCCCGTCCCGTGTTCCGCATTACTCAGGCGGCCGGTCACCCTCCGGTACCGGTGGCACCGGTCCGGATGCGGGCCATGCCTTCTCCGATCACTTGAATTCTTCCCCCGGCTGCAAACGCACCGCATTGCATGCCTCTCCACCGGTCAGTCGCGTATCGTCGGGCAGGCTCTGGTAGGCTGGTCCGGCGGTCGGCGCCTTCCCGAGTGTTTGCGCCGGCCGCTTACGCCTTTGCCGGAGATGCGCCGTGACCGCCGCCGTTGGCTACCACTCGTTCAATTTCGATGCTGCCGGGCGCAGCCGTATTGTGCTGCGCAAGGGCAGCGGTCCTGCGGTGGTCGTCATTCACGAGTTGCCGGGGCCGACGCCCCAGGTGCTGGGGTTCGGCGACCGGGTCGCGGCCGCCGGTTTCACGGCGGTGTTGCCGGTACTGTTCGGCGTGCCGGGCAAACCGGTTTCCCGCAGCTATCTGCTGGAGGAGTTCGCGCGGGTGTGCGTGAGCCGGGAGTTCTACTGTCTGAGCCGCAACCGCGCGAGCCCGGTAACAAACTGGTTGCGCGCCTTGTGCCGGCATGTGCACGCCGAATGCCACGGCCCCGGCGTCGGGGTCGTGGGCATGTGCTTCACGGGTGGGTTCGCGCTGGCGCTCGCTGCCGACCCTTCGGTGCTGGCACCGGTGATGTCGCAGCCGTCATTACCCTTGGGCCTTTCCGCTTCCCACCGCAGCGCATTGGGTGTCGCGCCGGAAGAGCTGGAACGGGTCCGGGCCCGGTTGGCCGGTGGTGGCAGGGTGTTGGGGCTGCGCTTCTCCGAAGACGGCTTCTGCCCGCGGGCGCGCTTCGAGCGGCTGCGGCGCGAACTCGGGGAAGGTTTCGAGGCGGTGGAAATCGACTCCGCGCCGGGCAACGCCGCCGGCATCGATCCCAAGGCCCATTCGGTGCTCACCATGGAACTGGTGGACAGTCCGGAGCATCCCACCCGCCAGGCCCTCGATCGCGTCCTGGACTTCCTATGCGAGCGGTTGTGCGACCCCCCCCTTGGGGGAGTGAGACGGCCTGTGTGAGCAGCTACCGGGCGGCCAGTGGCGCCGGGCCGACGTCGTAGGTCCGCGTGCGACCGTTCTCGATCACTTCCACCTGCACCTGGTTCCTGCCGCGCACGAACCACCAGCGGGTGGTGCGCTCGGGGCCGATGATCTCGCAGCCGACCCGGTTGCCGTCCTCCAGGCGCCTGACCCGGTCGCCGGATTCGGCGGCGAGGGAAGAGGGCAGCAGGACCGTAAGAAAATCCTGCTCGCGCTGCTGCACCGACGGATAGACCTCGATGCGCCAGGCGCCCACTTCCGTGTTGCCCACCTCGCGGGCCCGGACGTCCACCTTGCCCTGGGCGTCGTAGTTGTGGCCGTCCACGAAGAACCGGTACCCCTTGCCGCCGATCAGCTGTATGTCCGGCTGTCGGGGCAGCAGTACATGCCCTTCCAGGCGTCCGCCCCCGTGGCCCGGCTTGTCGGTGGGGTCGATGGTGACCGTGAATGTGTCGCCGTTCACCACCGGCCGCTGCACGGTGTGCAGCAGCCAGCGTTTTCGAAAGCGGGCATGGGTTGCCTTGACCTGATCGAAGATCACCACCGCGTCGGCCCGACGATCGTAGCCGAAAATCCGCCAGAAGCGTTCCACCCGCCGGGTGCGGTTGGTGAACGTGCCCTTGCCGGAATACGCGTTGGTGTAGGCCGGCGTCACGTCGGCCACCGCGACGGTCAGTCCGTCCTGGTGGAACACCTTTTCCATGGTGCCGGTGTGATAGATCTGGCGATGTGCCTTCCAGTCCGCCAGATCCAGGGGCGCAGCATAAACGCCCCAGCCGGAACCCACGCGGCGCTGGCCGCCGTCGTTGGCGATGGGACGGGAAGGCTGGCCCGGTTTGCCGGGCGCGGGCACGGTATCGGCGGGGTCTTTCACCGTAATGGTGTTGTGGGCGATGGTCTGGTACTCGTAGTCCATGTGGTGGTCGGAATCGTACGTCGGCCCGTACAGGCCGCTGTCGATGGCCAGTGCTCCGCCCTTGTAGATGGTGAATGCGCCCTGGTCCAGGTGCACATGGGACCAGTAATTGTCGCCGGTCTTGAAGGTGACGTAGGTGGCGTCAGGTCCCCAGCCGCTGCGCATGACCACCATGCCTATGCCGTCGAAATAGCGTGTGAGGGGCAACCGGGTGATGGCGCCGGGATCGTACAGCGAGGGATCCGGCAGCGGACCCCAGGGCCAGGCCGTCGGCTCGAACCGCGGCCGACCCTTGAGGCTGTAGCCGGCCTTGTCGTGGTATTCGATGGCCAGCGGGATGCGGTCGGGCACCGCTTTGTCGTGCCAGCCGCCGTCGCCCCATCGGAAGTTCTCCCCGTCCGGGCGCTGGCGGTAGACGAGAAAATCCAGAAAGCCGCGCAGCTCGGGTTCGCTGCGGAACAGGTCCTGGCCGGTTGCCTTGCGCCACATGGCGGGAAGCTCGTAGACGGCCTGGCCGATGCCGATCCCTACATACTCGTTGCCTTCGTGCCAGCCGCCGTGCTTTCCCATGATCTGCCGCCAGACCGGCAGCACCGTCTCCAGCCAGTAGTGGTAGGTGAAACGCATGGGCAGCTCGGCGGCGGGGCTGTCGCCGTAGCTGGCCAGCGTGCCTGCCATCAGTGTCTGGAAGGGACTGTTGTACAGGTACACGTTGTAGGGGGACAGACGCGTTACCCGAATGCGATGGATGATGTAGTTGCAGCCTTCCAGCAGCTTGCCCAGCAGGGCGGCGCGCTGGCTTTCGCTCCATTGGTCGTACAGCCAGTCGTAGGCCTTGGCCAGCGGTTTGACCTGACCCTGTCCGCGCCATTGGAACTTCAAGGCCATCAGGCGGCGGAACAGCAGGTCCAGATCCTGGCTGCCGGGATTGATGTACGCGGCCGTGATCACCGCCGTCAAGGGACCGTGGCCGCCCTTGGCCCGTTGCTCGATGCCGGGCAGGTAGCTGGGGTTGTACCGCTTGAGCTGCCGGATATCCGAGGGGCTGGGCGCCGGCAGGCGCGGATGGGCATGCCGGAAATGGGGCAGGGATACCGCGGCGAGTTGGTCGGGCGCCGGCAGCTTGGGCAGCAGGCTCTCGTTCACGTGACGCTCCGGCGGGACCGAGGGAAGCGACCAGGCGGCGGCCGCCGCGGCCGCCAGCAGTACCGCCAGCGCCAGCCAGGCCCGGCGCGGTCGGTGTCTCGTCACCCGCGGGTCATGGCCATGGGATGCCGCTGGGTCGGGCGCGGCGCTGCGGCGCGCGACGGGATACAGCCAGGGCACCAGCCAGGCCAGCACCGGAGTAATGACATCGGTAATGTCGCCATAGCGTCCAGGCAGCGACTGTTGATGCCACTCGAGCACGAACATCAGCGCGCCCAGTCCCAGCGCGCCGGTCATCGCCGTCAACGCCGGGCGGACCGGACGGGTCAGCATGGCCAGGTAGGCCAGTGCC
>CAZNBB010000070.1:10524-19795 GCA_964571225.1 uncultured Gammaproteobacteria bacterium | reverse complement strand
AACCTGGTGGTGTTCGCCGCCGGCCGTATGGCGTCGCGCACGCCGCCGCTGTTGGCGGCGGCATCGGATGCGCCGGCGGCGGCCGCCGCCGATCCCCTGGCCCAGGCCCTGGTGCTTACCGCCATTGTCATCAGTTTCGCCCTGCTGTGTTTCGCCCTGGTGCTGGGGGCGCGGCTGCGCCGCGTGAGTGGGAGCGACGATGTTCGCGCGCAGCGGGCCGCCGAACCTGCCGCCGTCGATCCGGTGAAGCCGCCGGAGTTGGAGGACTGATGCTGGTACTCAGTCCCCTGCTGGTGCCTTTGTTGACCGCGCTGCTCGCAGTGGCACTGGTCCGTCACCCACGCGCCCAGCAATGGTTGAGCGTGGTCGGCGCGGCGGTGCTGGTGCTGTGCGCGCTGGCGTTGGCGGTGCAGGTTGGCGCCTCCGGCCGGGTGTCGGTGGCCCTGGGTGGTTGGCCGCTGCCCTACGCCATCGAATTCATGGCCGACCGGCTGAGTGCGGCGCTGGTGGTGATCAGTGCTGTGCTGGGTCTGGTCGTGCTGGTGTACCAGCACAGCAGTGCGGATCCGGCTCCCGCATCGCCCATGCTGCATCCCCTGGTGCACGGCCTGCTGGCGGCAGTGGGCGGTGCGTTCCTCACGGCGGACCTGTTCAACCTGTACGTATGGTTCGAGCTCATGCTGATGGTGGTGCTGGGGCTGCTGGTGCTGGGCGGTGGACGCCGGCACCTGGAAGCGGCCTTCAAGTACTTCGCGCTGAACATGGTGGGCACGCTGTTGTTCCTGGCAGCGGTGGGGCTGCTTTACGGTGCCACCGGGCAACTCAACTTCACGGCGCTGGCCGACGCGGCGCGGCATCCCTCTGTTCACGGCGCAATGCCCGTGTACCTGGCGCTGCTCGCTGTGGCTTTTCTGCTCAAGGCGGGGGCGTTCCCTCTGTTCTGCTGGTTGCCTGCCAGCTACCACACTCTGCCGGCGCCGCTGCTGGCGTTGATCGGCGGGCTGGTCACCAAGGTGGGCGTGTACGTGCTGCTGCGCCTGTCCGGGCAGGTGTTCGTGGATACGCCCGCCGTGTTCTACGATGTCTTGGGGTGGATCGCGGTGATCACCATGGTCAGCGGCGTGCTGGGGGCGGCCTACCACTGGGACCTGCGGCGCATTCTGGCGTTTCACATCATCAGCCAAATCGGCTACCTGCTGCTGGCGGTGGCACTCGCAAGCCCGGGCGCCGGAGCCGCGGGGTTGTTCTTCCTGGTACACAACATCCTGGCCAAGGCCGCGTTGTTCCTCATCGCGGGCATCATCTGGCGCAGCGCCGGGCACTACGACCTGCGCCGCATCGGCGGTCTGTATCCCGCCCGTCCCTTGCTGGCACTGTTGTTTCTGGTGGCCGCGTTTTCTCTGGTGGGGGTGCCGCCAAGCTCCGGGTTCTGGGGCAAATTCCTGCTGGTGCAGCAGGCTTTCGAGGCGGGTCGCTACGCCTGGGGTGGCTTTGCATTGGCGGTGGGGGCGCTGACCTTGTACTCCATGGTCAAGATCTGGCTGGAGGGCTTCTGGAAACCGCACCCCGATGCCGACCGGTTGGCGATACGCGCTGCCCGTTTGGAGCCTGCCTACAGTGCGGTGCTGGTGCTGGTGGGGCTGCTGCTGGCGCTGGGGCTGTATCCCCAACCCTTCGTGCACTACGCGCAGCTGGCGACCGTCGGCTTCTGGGCGGGGGGAACGCCATGAGCAGGATGCGGGCCCTGGCGGTGCTGCTCTGGCATTTCGCGCGGGCGCTGGTGCTGTCCAGCTGGGCCACCGCTCGTCTGATCCTGTTCGAGCCCGATGCGCCGCGGCGCGGCTTCGCCCGCCTGGAGTACGGGGATCTGAGCGAAAGTGGGGCGGTGCTGCTGGCTGCCCTGGTGACTCTCACGCCGGGTACCAGCACGGTGGACATCGATACCGAGCGCCGGGAGCTGCTGCTGCATGTGCTCGATGGCGCCGATCTGGACGCCACCCTGGCTGGTATCCGGCGGGATTTCCTGCAACCCATTCGCCGTCTGCTGGGAGGTGACCGGAGATGACCGCCGTGTCCGTATTCGTGGGCCTGGCGAGCCTGGCCGCACTGGCCGGTTTCTACCGCCTGCTGGCCGGGCCGACGGCCGCCGACCGGGTGATTGCGTTGGACCTGTTGTTCGCGGTGGGTGTGGTGCTGTGCATCTGCGCTGCGTTGGCGAGCGGCAGCGCGGCCTTTCTGGATGTTGCTATCGGGCTGGCCCTGGTGGGTTTCGTGGGCACCATCGCCTGGGCGCGGCTGGTCGAAGGCCAGGTCAGCGGCCAGGAGGACGATCGATGATGGCCGTGTTGGGATGGGTGCTGTGTGCCGTGGGCATGGTGTTGATGCTGGTGGCCGCGCTGGGGCTGGTGCGCCTGCCCGATGCCCTGTCCCGTCAGCACGCAGCGACCAAGGCCGGCACCGTTGCCGTCACGCTGTTCGCCGTGGGCGCCGCGCTGGTGGCGGGCAGCGCCGCCTGGAGCTGGCGGCTGGCGGCCATCGTGGTCCTGCTGCTGCTCACCCTGCCCTTGGCGTCCCACACCCTCAGCCGCGCCGCCGCCCGCGACCCACAAAAAAGGGGTCGGTGACAAATGAGAATCATTTGTCACCGACCCCTTTTTTCCGTGGGGACCCGTGCGGCTCAGAAATCCCGTTTGTCCCAGATGTCCTTGGGCTTGTTGTTGGCCTTGCGGCGGTCCTTGCCGGACCGGCGATCGGCCCGTTCCTTTTCCGGCTCGAAGCGCACCATCTCGCGCCGGTCCCGGGGGCCAACGCGCCTTTCCTCACCGGATCGCTGCTCCGGGCCTTCGTAGGGCTCCGCGGCCTCGGTATTTGCGTCCGGCGTCTCCGGCTGCAAACTGGCCTCGAGTTCCTCCTCGGACATGATGCTGAGCTTGGGTTCGTCTTCGGACATGAGGGCGCTCCCGGCGTGGACTTCATTATTGTCCGCAGTATCTGCCATCGTGCCGTGATTATCCAGTTGACGGGGCCCACCGCACTGATGAACAGGTGTTTTGTCGGTCTCCAGTCCGCTATGGGCCGGCGGCGGCTGCGAACCCAGAAATAGCCCGGACGCTATACTTTTGAACAGGCTCCCGGTGGCTTTGCCACCTGCAAGAGGAGGACGCGCCATGTCATTGCCCTTCGTACTGGTCGGGGTCGCTACCTTGTTGATCGGCGTGCTGGTGACACTGGTGGACGGGCTGGCGGTGCCGGAGATCGTGACGCTCCTGGTGGGCCTCGGTCTGCTGCTGCTGGCCGACAGAATTTCCCGGCGCTACGGCTGAACCCGCCACCCCAGAACGCAAAAAGGGGTCGGTGACAAATGATTCTCATTTGTCACCGACCCCTTTTTGTTTCCGATGTCTTATAATCCCTCCAGCATCCTGCCCTCCGGCAAGACCGTTTTGCGCTCCCGAGCGCGTCCACAGGTTCCCCCATGACTACCGAAACCGCTTCCCGCTTCTCCGAACTGGGACTGGCCGCCCCCGTGCTGCAGGCCGTTGACGAGGTTGGCTACGAGGCGCCGTCGCCTATCCAGGCCCAGTGTATTCCGCCGTTGCTGCAAGGCAGGGATCTGCTGGGCACGGCCCAGACCGGCACCGGCAAGACCGCGGCCTTTGCACTGCCCCTGCTGAGCCGTCTGGATCTTTCCCTGCGCCATCCCCAGGTGCTGGTGTTGACCCCCACCCGGGAACTGGCTATCCAGGTGGCCGAAGCCATGCAGACCTACGCCCGTCACCTGAAGGATTTCCACATCCTGCCTGTCTACGGCGGCCAGGGGATGGACGTGCAGTTGCGCCAGCTGCGCCGCGGCGTGCACGTCGTGGTGGGTACGCCCGGCCGCGTCCAGGACCATCTGCGTCGCGGCACGCTGGTGCTGGATCGCCTCGCCGCCGTGGTGCTGGACGAGGCGGATGAAATGCTGCGCATGGGCTTCATCGACGATGTGGAGCAGATTCTCGAACACACGCCGGATGAGAAGCAGGTCGCCCTGTTTTCCGCCACCATGCCCGAGCCCATTCGTCGGGTCGCCCGGAAGCATCTGCGCGAGCCGGTGGAAATTCGCATCAAGACCAAGACGACCACCGTCACGACCATCACGCAGCGCTACTGGCAGGTCAGCGGTGTGCACAAGCTCGATGCGCTCACCCGCATGCTGGAGCTCGAGGACTTCAAGGCGCTGATCATTTTCGTGCGCACCAAGACCGCCACTCTTGAGCTGGCCGAAAAGTTGGAGGCGCGCGGCTATTCCAGCGCCGCCCTGAACGGCGATATGAATCAGGCCCTGCGGGAAAAGACCATCGAGCGCCTCAAGAGCGGTGCGTTGGACATCGTGGTCGCCACCGACGTGGCCGCACGCGGGCTGGACGTTGAGCGGATCAGCCACGTCATCAACTACGACATTCCCTACGACACCGAAGCCTATGTGCACCGCATCGGCCGCACTGGGCGGGCCGGCCGAAAGGGCGAGGCCATACTGTTCGTGGCGCCTCGGGAGACCCGCATGCTGCGCGCCATCGAACGCGCCACCGGTCAGCGCATCACGCCCATGCAGCTTCCCAGCCATGAGGCCATCGCCGACCGCCGGGTTGAACGTTTCAAGCAGACGATTACCGATGCCATTGAATCCCAGGAGCTCGGCTTCTTCGAGCAGCTGGTGGAGGATTACCAGAGCGAGCACAACACCGGCTTGAGCGAGATCGCCGCCGCGCTGGCCTATCTACTGCAGCGCGACCGCCCCCTGGCGGCGCCCCGGGGACCGGTGAAACGACCGGCGGAACAGGAGGCGCCGGTCAAGACCGAGCGGCCGCCGCGTTCAGGTCATGAACCGGTGCGTAAGCGCAGCGTTTCGGGCGCATCGGGGGCCGCCCCGCCGGGCATGATGCGTTATCGGATCGAAGTCGGACGTGCCCATGGTGTGGAAGCGAAAAACGTGGTCGGTGCTATTGCCAACGAAGCCGGCCTCGACAGCGGTGATATCGGTCACATCAGGTTCCACGACACCTACAGCACCGTCGATCTGCCGGAAGGCCTGCCCAAACCGGTATTGAGGCACCTGCAGAAAGTCCGTGTCTGCGGACAACAGCTTGAGCTCAGCGTTGCCGACGAGACGGAGGCCGGTGGGCGGCGCCGGTCCACGAAGCCGCGCAAGGGTGCTGTCACGAAAGGCGCAGGGAAGCGTCCCAGCCAGAATACGGGCGGCCGCAAGAAGGACGATTCGAAACGTCGGGCAAAGGTCCGCCCCAAGCTGAAACGTGCGCGCTCCGATTGAGCCGGCGGGCGAAAAAAGGGGTCGGCGAAATAGAGGGGTCGGTGACAAAAATGAGAATCATTTGTCACCGACCCCTTTTTGCAGTTGGGCTGAACCGATGCGGCTGCAGAAGTCCGTCTCGGCCTGCCGACGCGGTTACGTGAGTCTCTTGCGTCGTGCGAACCCGACGCCGGCCAGGCCGAGCGCGATGAGGGAAAGGGTCCCCGGCGCCGGCACGGTGGCTTTGTCCAGCGTCGCGTTGTCGATGGCGAGATAGGAGAATTCATTGGTTGCCAGCCAGCCGTAGCGGTTGCCGCCCACCGTGGTGGCAATGACATCCGTAGGGTTGCTCAGGGTCCATGAGTTCAGAAGTGCGCCGGCGCTGTTGAGCAGGTTCATGTCCACCGCCAGGATGCCGGCGTTGTCGTAGAAATGCTGCTGGAAGGTGTACCAGCCGGTACTGGTGACCGTGAACGGATCGTGGCCCGGGTTCTTGGGGTCGCTGTTGCTGCGCAATGCATTGTTGCCGGCGCTGATGACGAAGCGCGGGCCGCTGCCGGTCGAATCGGTGTCGTTGTAAAAGCCGGCGTTGAACACGAAGTCCCGTAGAAAGGAACCGTCCGGCTTGCTGATGGCGGAGGTGAAGTCGAAGCGCGTGTCGTTGGCTGCGCCGCTGTTCATGTTCAGGTAGATATCCAGCGAAGTGGTGTAGCCGCCGGCCGGAAACGACGTCGCTCCACAGCTGCTGCTGGCGCAGCCGGGGTTGAAGCCGTAGCCCCCCCAATTGGTCGCCGCACTGGACGCGTGGCCCGAGGTGGTGATGCCGCCGCTGCCGGTGGCCAGGCCGTAATAGGAACCGCTGGCCGCCGTGATGCCGTTGGTACCCGACGCGACACGTGAGGCGTTCAGCGAACCGCCGAACACGTTCCAACCCGCGTTATTGCTTTCAAACCCCTGAGAATAGAGAGGTGTGGCGGCGGCCTGCTGGCCGGCGAACAAGCACGCCAGCAGCGCGCTGGCGGTCGCCCCGAGGAGTGAATGTCTGAGATTGTTCCGTCTTGAGCTCATGGTGCGTTGTCCTCCCGGTAGGATGCGGTGCCGCGACAGTGCGGCAAGGGAGATCCCATGTTGTTTGTGGCAAGTTTTACGCCACGCTCCGAAATGCCTTGAAAACAGGCGTTCTGGAACGGATGCTCAAGGACAGCGCGCTGATCGGTGTAAAAAAATCACGACATATCACCGGTTCAAATGCCCCTGAGTGTCGAGTCGCAGGGCGGGGCAGGCGGCTCGCTTTCAGCCTGATTCAATGCGTTATGAATCGCGGGAACGCGCCGGAGAGGTGTAAAATTATTGGACTTAACAGCCTGTTTACAATAGGAAAAAGCTGCGTCACCGGGACGGACAAAAAAGGGGTCGGTGACAAATGAGAATCATTTGTCACCGACCCCTTTTTTCAGTGCGTTACTGGATGACGCCGTCGATGACCTTCGGCGGATCCGTTACTGTCGGCTTGGCGCCTATGTAGTCACTGTCCGCCGAGTTGCTGGGGTCATGCAGTCCCGCGCTCGTGGGCAGCGAGACGTTGGTGGTGGGCGTCGGCAGATTGGTGGTCGAGCAGGTCACCTGCTTCAGCCGCATCTCCGTGTTCAGTGCCTTGACGATGAGAGGCGTGTTGGAGCCGGGCAACGTCATGGTCGCTCCGTCCGGCAAGGCAAAAGCCGGCACGTAGCGGGCGTTGGCGGTACTGCAGTCCACGTCCTGGTTGTTCTCCGCACTCACGCAGTGGCCCGGGATACCGTCCAGGTTGCCGAAGCCGTCGAACTGCAGCTGGACGTGCTTGCCGGCCCAGGTGCCATAGGCCGAGCCGCTGGGCACGGTGTAGCTGACGGTCTCCGGCGGGTCGAACTTCACCACGGAGCCGTCGCTGCTGCGTGTCAGCCACATGGTCTGGGTCCACTGGTCGGCACCAGTCTGCCAGGTGTAGTAGACGCTGGGCTGCGGCGGTTCACAGTACGTGGCGCCGGACGGACAGCTGCTACCGGCCAACGCGGCGTCGAACAGCCGGCCGGTCATGACGCCATACTGGTACTGGCCCGTCAGCACGTTGGTGTCGGTGACCGTGATCGGCGTACTGGTTTCCTTCAAGCCTCCGCTGTCGAAGCTGTAGGTGACCTGTGTGTTGCCGTAGCCCGAGTACTGCGTGGTCCCGCTGTCGAACGGTGAGCCGCCGCCGGTCTTGAAGCTGCCGATGGATGCGGCGGTCGGGCAGTTGGACACACAGTAAAGCGCACTGGGCGCGCTGCTGCTGCCCGGGATGACCTGGGACTGGGAATAGTAGTACACCGGGTCGGTGCCCGCATGGTTCGAGCCGCCTGCAATCGGGACGTCAATGTTGCCGCCGAAAGCGTCGGACCATCCCGACAACGGCACCCCGGCCAGCGCGCCGGTATTGATGGCTACCGCCGGCGAAATGGACGTGACGACGCACGGTCCGTTACTGCAGTCCTGCATGCCGGTGACCACGAACTGTCCGTTGGCGTTGTCCCAGTGCATCTGCCAGTTCTGGGAACCGGTCACCGTGGAGCTGTTGTTAGTGCTGCTCAGATCCGTCCAGGTGAAGAACGGGATACCGTCCATGTCCGCCAGGGTCTTCTGGTTGCGCGTCCACTTGGTCAGCTTGCCGCTTACCTTCGAAAGGGTGTAAGTGCTGGTGTTGCCCGGGCGCTGATCTTTGACCGTGGCGCCGGCTACCGGACCGTCAGCCAGGGTGTTGAGGTCAAGGCCCTGGAAGTTGATGCCCCAATAGCTCGCGAACCCGTAGTAGCTCGATCCGTTGTAGGATGCGGTCACCGGGAAGCCGGGGTTGGCCTGGTCCACGCGGGTGCCGTCGTTGGCGTTGTAGGTGCCGTAACGCCAGACGGACTTCTGTGCGTTGGCTTTGGAGCGGTCGAAACAGACGTCGGCCGTGCCGTCGCTGCGGCGGAAGGCCCCGGACGGATAGTTGGACTCGTTGGAGTCGTAGGCGAAGTTGAAGGTGACCGGCGTACCCTGCGGCGATTCCTCCATGGTCCCCGATCCCGAGCTGGTGGATGTGGCCGTCATGGCGAGGGCGGTCTTGTTGGACATCTGCCCGGTCTCGAAGTAGTTCACCTCGGGACCGTTCGCATCGATGAAGCCGTTGAACCCGGTGGAGCCGTTCGGCAGCTTGCTGATGTAATCCACGCGGAACTGCCCGTAGGGGGGCGCATCGGTGGGAGACCGGGTGGCCGTCAGGTGCACGAACACGTCGAACTTCGTGCCCTGCTCTGACACGCTCATCCAGACCTTGCCAGTCATCGGTTTGGTGTCATCGGTGCGGGTGACGTCAACCACGGCATTCATGTAGTTGGGAGCCGAAGTGGCGCCGGAAGCGCCTGCTGTGGAGTTGCTGGTGCTTGCCTGGTTGCGAGGATCGCATTTGTTCAGGTCCACCAGGGCCACGTAGGGCCCCTTGTTTACCATGGCAGCCGGGCGCATGGCGTGCACGATGCAAAGCACCTGGTTGAGGTTGGCGATGCCGTCGGAGGTGGCGTCCTCCACGTAGGCGCTCTGCGTGTCGGTGGCGTAGGGTGAGTCGGCGGGCGGTGCAGCGTGCGCCGTAAGCGGCAGAGCACCGAGAGCCAGCAGCGGCAGCAAAGCGGATTTGTGAGTCGGTGTCGGAAATTTCATGGTTTACCCTTCCCTGAGTCAGTTGGCCGTTACCACGGAGACCTGCGCCGCGGTGGCGACGCCGTTTACCGTGCCGTTGTTGGCGGTGCTGCCGCCGCCGCCACCACCACCGCAGGCAGCGAGAAGCAGGATTCCAAGCAGTAGCGGGATTGTTTTCAGTAGTTTCATTGCATACCTCCCTGGATATGTCCGGATTTGGAACAAAACCCCCTTGGTGAGCGGCCCAGCCGGAACGAAACGTATTTACGATCCTGTAACAGCCGCCTCATGCGC
>CAZNBB010000070.1:8465-10424 GCA_964571225.1 uncultured Gammaproteobacteria bacterium | reverse complement strand
CGGGAACATGCTCCGTCAGGCGGTCTGCAAGGGCAGGCCGACGCCTATGAACGAGCCCAAAGAAGGGCGCGAAGAATGGGGTGGGGGAAGCAATGGAGTCGGTAGCCGGATGCAAAGAACTGACGGTGGCCGAACGCAGCGTTTGTCGACGGGTGTAGGTACCGTCGTCAGCCCAGTGCTTTCCACAGGCGGTGGGCGTAGTCTCTGCCGGCGTCCGTCACTTCAAGCGCCCGGTAACCCCGTGCCTTGAAGAATCCGATGGCGTCACGTTGGGCCTTCACGACCACCCCTGCCATACCCCTTGCGCGGGCGGCCGTCTCCGCCGCCTGCAGCAGTTGCGCGCCGATGCCCTGGCTGTGAAGTCGCGGTTCAACATAAAGCCCATGGAGCAATAGCGCGCCGCGGGCGTCGGGCACGTCGGCGGAGTCGGCCGGCTCCCAGGCCGCCACTCCCGCAATGTCCTGAGCGGCCACGGCAACCACGATTTCCGAAGCGGCAAGATCGGCCTCGGTGTAACGGTACACGGGCAGGGACAGGCGCTTGACCCGTTCCGGCAGCTCCCAGGTCATGACCGCGTGCTCGACAACGCGGTTGATGGCGCCCAGATCCGCTGTTGTCGCAGCTCGGATAGATACGGCAGCACCGTCCGCAGCGTGATTCATTGCGTATTCCTCCGCGCACCCGCGTCCGGTGTGCAACGTCGCCCATCGTAGCCCATACACCGAAACCGGGGACAGGGCCGGATTTCGACTAGTATTCGGGAAAGTGGGGTCTGAGCAAACCGGCCCAGACCCCGTACCGCAATCGAGGTGCAGCGATGCCACGCCTCATCATCAACGGCGGACCCTGCGAAATCGACGTGGCCCCCGACACACCCCTGCTGTGGGCGCTGCGTGACGGCCTGGGTCTGAAAGGGACCAAGTACGGGTGCGGTGTCGGGGTCTGCGGGAGTTGCACGGTACTTTGCGACGGAGAGCCCCTGCGCAGTTGTGTGGTGCCGGTGGGCGATCTTGCCGAACGGCACATCACCACTATCGAAGGGCTGGCCGCCCGTGGCCATCCGATTTTATCCGCCTGGATCGAATGGCAGGTGCCCCAGTGCGGTTACTGTCAGCCGGCGCAGATATTGACCGCTGCGGCGCTGCTCGGGCGCCATCCGGATCCCCGGGACGGCGACATCGACGCGGCCATGGCGGAAGTGCTGTGCCGATGCGGTACCTATCAGCGTATCCGCCAGGCGATCCATGCCGCTGCGGGGCGCATGTCCGCCGACCGACCGCTGCAGCCGCCATCGACGCCCGTCGATGCGGGTGTTGCTCTGGATGAGTGGATTCGTATCGCGCCGGACGGTTTCGTGACCGTGATGGTCAATCATGCGGAGATGGGACAGGGCGTCACCACGGCCCTGGCGATGCTGGTGGCCGAGGAACTGGAAGTCGGGCTCGACTGCGTGCGCACCGAATTTGCGCCGGCTGATATCCGCTATCGCAATCCCCTATTCGGCGAGCAGACCACCGGGGGCAGCACCAGCGTGCGCGGCGAGTGGGAACGGTTGTCCCTGGCCGGTGCGCAAGCGCGCGAGCGACTCATTCAGGCGGCTGCAGGGCAGTGGCAAGTCCCGCGGCACGAGTGCGTGGCCGAAGGCGGTGCTGTGCTCCATCGGCCGACCGGCCGCCGCCTCGGCTACGGTGGGCTGGCGGCGGACGCTGCCGCCGTCGGTGTGCCTGCGCACGTGGAACTGAAAGGCGGAGGTGATTGCCGGCTGTTGGGTCGCCCCCTGCCGCGGCTGGATATTCCTGCGATGGTCGCCGGACGCACCGTCTACGGTCTGGACGTGGTCCTGCCGGGGATGCGGGTGGCCAGCGTTGCGCGTTGCCCGATCATCGGTGGCACGCTGGCGGCCTTCGATGACGCGGCGGCGCTTGCCGTACCCGGGGTCGAGCGTGTGGTGGAGATCAG
>CAZNBB010000070.1:0-8365 GCA_964571225.1 uncultured Gammaproteobacteria bacterium | reverse complement strand
TCGATGACGCGGCGGCGCTTGCCGTACCCGGGGTCGAGCGTGTGGTGGAGATCAGCGCCGGTGTCGCTGTGGTGGCCAGGGATTCCTGGGCGGCGCTCTGCGGCCGCGAAGCGCTGCAGCTGACCTGGGAGCCGGGGCTGCAGGCGCACAAGCTCAGTTCGGCGGGCATCGACGGCGAGCTCAGGGCGGCACTGGGTCGCAGCGGTGAAGTGCGCCGGCGCGTCGGCGATGTAGAGCGCGCCTTCCGGCAGGCGGCCCATCGGATGGAGGCCGACTACGCCACCGCACCCCTGGCCCACGGCACACTGGAACCCATGAACTGCACCGCCCGGGTGAACCACGACGGCTGTGAGGTCTGGTTGGGTACCCAGAGCCCGGAAGGGGCGCGACAGGCCGCGGCCCGTGCCAGCGGCCTGCCTCTGGACCGGGTGCAGGTCCATTCACAATATCTCGGAGGCGGCTTCGGCCGGCGGCTGGAATCGGACATGGTGGCGGAGGCCGTGGAACTGGCCCGTGTCACCGGGGTGCCGGTGCAGGTGCTGTGGACGCGCGTCGACGACATGCAGCACGACTACTACCGCCCGCCCCATCGCACTCACTTGCGCGCGGCATTGGACGCCGACGGCTGGCCGCTGGCGTGGTTCCAGCGCACGGCGGGCGACCCTCTGGTCGGCGAAGGCTGCGGGGAACTGCCCTATGCCATTCCCCATGTAAGGAGCGAATTCGTGCCGGTGGACTCGCCGGTTCCCGCGGGGGCCTGGCGTTCGGTGGGTGCCGGGCAGGACGCGTTCGCGGTGGAGTGTTTCGTGGACGAGTTGGCCGAAGCGGCGGGTCGGGACCCCTACATGTACCGGCGCGAGTTGCTGCGGGAGGCGCCACGTCACCTGGCGGTGCTGGAGCGTGCCGCCCAGGCCGCCGGCTGGGATATGCCGGCCCCGCCAGGGCGCCACCGGGGCATTGCCGTCTACCGTTCATTCGGGAGCTACGTGAGCGAGGTGGCCGAAGTCTCGGTGGACGGTGGGGCGGTGTGCGTGCATCGCGTGGTCTGTGCCGTCGACTGCGGACGTACGGTCAACCCCGACACCATCCGGGCGCAGATGGAGGGTGGTATCGCCATGGGACTGTCGGCAGCGCTCAAGGAAGCGGTTACTCTCGAGAGGGGCCGCGTCGCCCAACGCACCTTTCAGGATTACCCGATCCTCACTATCGGGGAAATGCCCGAGGTCGAAGTTTACATCGTCGAGTCTCAGGAGCCCCCCGGCGGTGTCGGCGAACCCGGTGTGCCGCCCATCGCGCCGGCGGTTGCCAACGCTGTGTCGGCAGCCACCGGGCGGCGTGTGCGTACGCTGCCGCTGGAGCCGGGCGCGCCATGGCGAGTGCATGCCGCCGAAGGTTGAAGCGCTCGGAAAAGAGCCGAAAAAAAGGGGTCGGTGACAAATGAGAATCATTTGTCACCGACCCCTTTTTGTTCGCTGGATGGACTACAGGGCGCCGTTGGCACCGGCATGCATGATCTGCTTGAGGTCTCCGATGACTTTCTCGGCCTTCTTTCTCAGTTCGGCGGGCATCTTGGAAGACAGCAGGCGCTGTGGATCCATCATCACTAGCCAGCCCTTGCCTTGTTTGTCCTCCACCACGGCGATGCGACACGGCAGATAAGCCGCGTAGGCCATGTTGAACTTGACCATGTCGTAGGCCGTACTGGGATTGCAGAATTGGTAGATTTCCAGTCGCCGCACATGCTTGACGCCGGCTGCCTTGAGCTGTTCGGACAGGGGTTGGTGGGCCACCAACTTGAAGTTAAGCATATTGGCGCGCAGCTTCATGGACGAGATCGCATCATCGATGGTTACGCCTTTGGCCAGTGGCATCTTGATGACTGTGCTCGCGATGTCCGTGTTGGCCGTCCCCTGCGCGGCGGCGACGGCCGGCTCTGACGCCAGTCCGACGAACAGCAGGACCCATAAAAACCCGACTCCGGTAAGCGGTAATTTCGGCATGGCAGGCACCTCCGTTTGCGCGCTATTGGTTACAGAGTAGACAGCCCATCGAAGAAAGGGGTCGGTGACAACTGATAATCAATTGCATTAAAGTGATCTTTGTCGTTGGTCAGGACGACCGATGACTGCTCCAAACCAAAACGCAAAGGAACTGCGATGCCTAGAAAACCCCGCATGTACATGGCGGGCGTGCCGGCCCATGTGATTCAGCGTGGCAACAACCGGGGCGCCTGTTTTTTCCACGAGGATGACTACATCTTCTATCGCTCATGCCTGGCGCAGGCGTGCGCACGCTACGGGGTGAGCCTGCACGCCTACGTGCTCATGGGCAACCACGTCCATCTGTTGATGACACCCGGGACGGCCGAGGGGATTCCCCGCGTTATGCAGTCCCTTGGTCGGCGCTATGTGCAGTACGTGAACAGGACCTACCAACGCACGGGGACGCTCTGGGAAAGTCGCCATCGCGCCAGTGTGGTGGACGCTGCAAGGTATGTGTTGGCCTGTTATCGCTATATCGAGATGAACCCCGTTCGGGCTGGCATGGCGGCGCATCCGGCGGAGTATCCATGGTCCAGCTATCGAGCCAACGCCTATGGAGAGCCGGAGGGGATGCTGACCGGGCACGCCGTTTTGGAGGCGCTGGGGCGAACGTCGGCGACTCGCTGTCGCGCCTATCGGGAATTGTTCCGAAGTGAACTGGATCCGGATGTGGTCCACGAGATTCGCAAGGCGGCGAACTTTGCCGTGCCCCTGGGCAGCGACCGCTTCAAGAGGCACGTCGAGCGGGCGCTGGGTCGGCCGGTCGGTCGTACGGCGCGCGGCAGGCCTCGGCGTGCAAAGGCGTCGGTCTGACTAGAGTGGAATGCTTCTCATTTGTCACCGACCCCTTTTTGGAGGTGGGCGTAGGGCGGTAGGGTCTGGAGTCGGGTGTCGGTCAGCGCACGGCCGACGGTGAAGTGGTACATGCTCTGCAAGCCTTCGCCATCGAGGCTGAGCAGCTCGTGGACAGCGTCGTCGAAGTAGCAGCCGATGCCGGTCCCCTGCAAGCCGGCCGCTTCGGCTTCCAGGTACAGCACCTGGCCGATCATGCCGGCTTCCCAGAACAACTGTCGGTAGATCCAGGGTCCTGCGGCCAAAGCAGTGTTGTATTCGGCCAACATGCCGAGACTGAAGGCGCCGTCGGCTGCGATGTCCTGATGGCAGGACAGGGCACGGGCGGCGTTGCGGGCATCGCCCGTGGCCAGGCGCCACAGGCTGAAGTGCTCGGGACAGTGGTCCACCGCGTCCCATTCGAACTCGCTATGCAGTTGTGAGCGCGCCGTCGCCTCGGCTTCTGGGTTGCGCAGAAACAGGTACAGCCCCGGGGAGAGGCTTTCCACCCGGTGTACGAACAGCAGCAGGTGGATGCGCGGTCGCCAGCCGATGGCATCCCAGGGTGCGGTGCGAGCACGCGGCAGCGTCATATCCAGCATACGGAAGAACGCCGCGGCGCTGATCGTCGTGGCGCCGTCAAAGGCCTGCGCACTGCGGCGCTGTTTGATCAGGGCGACGGCACTCTGGGTGCAGTGGCCGGGTAGCGGAGCGGGCAAGGCCGGAGGCTCCCATGTGGGATCTGGTGTCAGGGGTTTGGTGCACGCCAGGGCGACTTCGTCGACGACGGGCCATCGGTGGGAGTGAGTCGGGGACAGGGGGTTGGCCTTGCCCTGCCAGCGCCCGTTGCGCGCCGCAAGCACTGCCGCGTGAGGCGTGCACAGCGGTTCCGAACCGGCTTCCGGCGCTGTCGTCACTTGCACCATCAGGTCCGGGTGTTCCCGCTCGGCCGGGCCGAAGTCCTCATCCCGCTCTGTGCCCAACACCGTGCCGATGTCCCCGTCGCCCCAGGCCTCCAGCAACCGAACCCGCCATCCCAGCACGGCCGCCCCGTAGCGGATCGCGGCGATGGCATGGCCGGCGTCGTGCTGGCAGTAGCGGTAGGCCCGTTCGCCGTACTTCCAGGCTTCGCGCCAGTGGATGGAGGACAGGCCTATCAAGAACGTGCCGAGGGGCAGGGTGGGCGCGTGCGCCGCGAACCGGCAGCGGTGTTCCAACGCATGATCAACGCTTACATAATGGTGCACACCGTCAGCGATGCCGGCACATCCCTCCACCACCACATAGGCTTCGGTGGGGTGGAGATTGCCGCTGGAGGGATTGCAGCGCAGGGCCCAGCGCGTGTCGCCGTACTGTTTCCAGGCCGATAGCCCGAAGGCGAGCTCCAGCAGGGCGGCCAAGCCGGCCACCGTCAAGGATTGGGGCGAACCCCGTCCCGGTTGATAAACGTCGTCGAAACCAACGGCCGGCTCGTGATCGGACAGCAGGGGCAACGCCAGCCGGGGGCTGCCGGCAAAGGTGCGGAATGGGTCCGGCTGATTTTTCCAGTCCAGCCCATGGGGCCCGGCCGCAAGGCGCTGGAAATGGTGCTTGGTCCGCCTGTGGTACGCCAACACCCTGTCGAGAGAATCGCTCATGGCGCCTTTCTACAGGTGAAAAGGGGTCGGTGACAACTGAGACTCATTTGCACCTGGCTGTGGCGTGCCGCCATCAAGGCCGTGGGTCCGCCGGCGCGCAAGCGCAGTATGGTGGCATCCGGGTGCCGGCCACGGCAGGTGAAAAAGTGTACCTGGGAGAGTAGGTTGTCCACGTCGTTAAACGGGAGGACTCGGGATTGGCTGAGGTGACTGTGAAGGGCAGCTGTTTGTGCGGATCGGTTCGGTACGAAATTACGGGCGAGCCGACGCGTTTCTATCATTGCCATTGCCAGCGTTGCCGCAAGGCCACCGGCGCCGGTCATGCGAGTAACGTCATGATCAAATCCGACGCTATCCGCTGGCTGGACGGCGAATCACAGCTGCGCAGCTACAAACTGCCGGAAGCGGAGCGTTTCGGAACCCATTTCTGCGGCAATTGCGGTAGCTTGATGCCGCGCCAGGTGCCGGCGCTGGGAATGGTGGTGATTCCGGCGGGTTCCCTGGATTCTGATCCTGGGATCGAGCCCATGGCGCATATCTTCTACGAATCGCGCGCCCCATGGTCGTGCGCCGCTGGCGGCCTGCCCACCTTCGCCGAGTACCCGCCGCCGCAACCACCATCCGAAAAAGGGGTCGGTGACAAATGAGAATCATTTGTCACCGACCCCTTTTTTCTCTTTTTTCTGTGGGGCGGTGTCTGGGGGTGCTGTTGGGCGCGGCGGTTGCTGCGCCGGTGCATGCCGGGCCGCCACCGTCTTTTGCCGCGTTGGCTGCATTGAAGGCTGAGCGGGGTGTGACCGTGTCGGCGCTTGCCGTGAATCTGGCGTCGGGGCGGGTGGTGGCATCTACGGCCCCCGGCACCCGACTTACTGCAGCGTCGCTGACCAAACTCTATACCGCGGCGGCGGCGTTGCAGCATTGGGGGCCCGGATACCGTTTTGTGACGCGGCTCGATTATCGCGGTCAGTGGCGTCGCGGGCGGCTGCATGGAGATCTGATTCTGGTAGGGGGCGGCGATCCGGGACTGGTGAAGGACCAACTCTGGGAACTGGCCTCCCGTGCCCGACAGGCCGGGCTGCGTTCGGTGAGCGGCGACCTGGTGGTCGACGAATCCCTCTTCGGACCGGTGAGTTGCCAGGCCCGGGACCGCTGTACGGCCCGCGATGGTTCCGCTCATGCGTACAACGCCCCACTGTCAGCGGCGGGCGTGGATTTCGGCACCTGGTGCGTCAGCGTGGCCCCTGGGCCCGGGCCGGGAACCCGAGCCCGCGCCACCGTTTGTCCGCCCACGCCGCCGTCGGTGGTCGTGAGTGGGACGGTCAAGACAGCGTCGGCTCGGGGGCGCGACACGGTTCGCCTGGCACGCACAACCGAGCATGGGGCCGCCCGGCTCCACGTTTCCGGTACCATCCCGGTCGGTGTACCGGCACGGCGCTACTACGTCGCTGCTTCCCGTCCCGCCCGCCAGAGCGGCGAGTTGCTGCGGGCGTTGCTGACACAGGTCGGCGTGCGCATCGCTGGGCGTATACGCGTGGTGTCGTCAGCCCTGCACGACAGCAGGCCGCTGGTGCAGATCAAGGGCCGTACCCTCGGCCACGAGATCGCCATGATGCTGCACTACAGCAACAACTACATGGCCGATACCCTGGCGCTGGATCTGGCGCGCGCGCAGGCCGCGGACGGTGAGCCGCCGACGTTGGAAGGGGCCGGGCGACTGCTGGCCCGGTTTGCCGCGCGCATTGATCGTGACAGCCCGATTCGCCCGCGACCGCCACGCACGGTACCGACCTTCCAGAGCGGCAGCGGCCTGACCCCGGCCAACCGGCTGTGCGCCAGCGATATCGTGGCGCTGCTGAGCCATGTCTATCACAGTCCGGCGATCTTTCCGGCCTATCTCGCTGGCCTGTCCGTGCCCGACAGCGCGCCGCTGCAGATGCTGCACGGCGCCGATGCCGCGTGGATGCAGCGGGTGGCCGTTAAGACCGGCTCAATGAATGAGCCGGTCTCGGTGTTGAACGTGGCGGGCTATTACCGCACCGCAGATGGGGGATGGGGCGTATTCGCCGTGTTGGTCAACGGCACTGCGCGGCATCCCCACTTCCCGTGGTGGATGGCCATGCAGGCCGTGCAGAAAGACGTGGCACGCCTCAGCGAAGAAAAAGGGGTCGGTGACAAATGAGAATCATTTGTCACCGACCCCTTTTTTGGGTTTTTGATCCCGCTTGATTTTTGCCACTGTTCCGCTGGCGCCGTGTTCTACCATGAAGGCATTAGTGCGAGCCTTCTTATGGCGGATTGACGCGATATTGACGTTGGGGCAGGCAAGCGGGCGGGGGGTGAACGACCGGGGCATTGCTCCTGTCAAACAAGCGCGACTGTCCGAACATCCCCGTGTTCAATTCCGAGTATCTGCGATGACGATGCGTAACGCGCTGCGCGGTCGGCAACTTTGTGTCTCCAGCCCGGGCGCCACTGTCGCCGACGGGCGTTCCGGCCACCAGGGCCGGCGTGCGAAAGTGGCGGGTGCGCTGGCGGCGGCGCTGATGGCCGCCGGCTGCACGCCGGGTCCGGCTTTCGTACACCCCTCCGCACCGCCGGTGGAGGGCTACCTGCCGGCGTCCCAGAAGCAGGCCACGCCACCCGGTACAGCGGGGGCCGCCACGCAACGGTTTCGCGCAGGTGCCACCCCACCCGCTCGCTGGTGGCGGCTGTTCCACTGCAAGCGTATCAGCGACCTGGTGGCCCTCGCCGTCCAGCACAATCCCACCATTGCCGCCGCCCATGCCGCTCTCGCCCAGGCCCAGGCCAGCATGCGGGGCAGCGAAGCCGTGTTCTATCCGCAGGTGACCGCCAATGCCACCTCGTCCCGGCAACTGGTGCCCGGCAGCGCTTTTGGGGGCAGCTTCCCCAACCGGACCTACACCCTCCACACAGCGACCCTGCAGGTGGGCTATTACCCCGATCTGTTCGGCCTCAATCGCCTGGTATACGAGGCCAGCGACGCCCAGGTGGAGGTGCAGCGGGACCGCATGGAAGCCACCTATCTCTCCCTGGAGAGCCAGGTCGTGGCCACGGCCCTGAAGCAGGCGTCCCTGCGCGAACAAATTGAGGCTACCCGCGCCATCATCGCCAGCGAGCGAAAAATGCTGAAGCTGGCCCGGGTGCGCTACAAAGCGGGGGAGACCACCCAACTGGACGTGTTCACGCAGCAGAGCCAGTTGAGCTCCAGCGAGGCGGGTCTGCCCCCCCTGCAACAGGCCCTGGGTGTCGCAACCAACCAGCTTGCGGTGCTGGCGGGCCAGTTTCCCGCCCAATGGACGCAGGCGCCTCTGAAGCTGAGCGAGGTCAAGCTGCCCCTGGACCTGCCGGTCAGCCTGCCGTCCACGCTGGTGCGGCAGCGCCCGGACATCCGGGCTGCGGTGGCCACCCTGCGCGAGCGCAATGCCCAGGTCGGCGAGTCCATCGCCCAGCGCTACCCCCAGCTCCAGCTCACCGCACAGTTGGGCTCCGAGGCGGTCAGCGCCGGCTCGATGTTCACGGCCGGCAGCGAGATGTGGAAGCTGTTGGCGGACTTCACCGCACCGGTGTTCGATGGCGGCAAGTTCAAGGCTCAGCAGCAGCAGGCCAAAGCGGCCTACCGGGCGGCCCAGGCCGATTATGCCAGCAGCGTGCTGGGGGCCTTCCAGCAGGTGGCCAATGCCCTGGGCGCCATCCAGCATGACGGGCGCGCTCTGCGCGCACGCCTGCGAGCCTACCAGGCGGCCAAGCAGGCCCTCGCCCTGTTGAATACCCAGTACCGTGCCGGCGCCGTCGACTATCTGCACCTTCTGAACGGCCAGGTCACCTACAGCCAGG
>CAZNBB010000069.1:0-20245 GCA_964571225.1 uncultured Gammaproteobacteria bacterium | reverse complement strand
TCATTCGGTCGGATCGGTGGGTTCGACAGGAGCCGGCACTGCATTCACCAGCGAGGAAACCCAGGCGGTGGTGATGGCTGCCAGGGGAAGAGCGATAACCATACCGAGTATCCCGAACAGCGCGCCGCCGGCGAAGATGAACAGCAGAACAGCCGCCGGATGAACACGAACGAATCGGCCGACCAGCACCGGCATCAACACGGTGTTGCCTATCAGCTCGGAAACACTGATCGTCAACGCGATGCCCAGCGGGTGGGCGATGTCATGGAACTGCAGTATGGCGAGGAGAAAGCCGGGAATGCCGGCCAGCACGAAAGATGCGAAGGGAATGACAAAGACCAATCCCGCCAGCACACCCAACACGATCCCCAGCGTGATGCCGGTCGCGCCGTAGCCCAGGGTGTACATCGCGCCGACACCCACCATCACGAGCAGCTGCCCGTGAATGTAGTGGCGCAGTACTTCATCGGCCGTGCGCACGAACCGTTCAACCGATGCTCTTCGCGAAGCGCGCACAAACGATTCCAGCCCCTGCACAAGCCGGTGCCAGTCACGGAGCAGGAAAAACGTCACGACCGGCACCAGCGCGATGAAGACGATGGTCTTGACCAGCTGAGCGGCGGTCGTTATCAGTTCCGAAGGCGCCTCGAGCAAGTGGGTGCCGATCTTCACGAGCCGGTCCTGCAGTCCATGACTCAGAGCGGCGGCATTCACGTTCCAGTGAAGGTGGCCCGTCAGACCGCCGAGAGCGTGGTTGAGCTGCTTCGCGTAGCCCGGAAGCTGGTCCAGAAAAGCGCTGATCTGGGACTGCAACACGGGCACCAGACCGAATACCAGTCCACTTAGGACGCCCGCCAGTATGAGGAAGCTCACCAGAATGGCGAGCCAACGGAACATGTACCGGTTCAGCCAGTCGACCACTGACACCAGCAGATAGGCCAGCACCCAGGCAACGACGAAGGGCACCAGGACCTCTTCGAGATAATAGAAGACGGTGCCGAGAATGAACGCGGACCCGAGCGCGGCGAACAGACGTATCGTGAACATGGACTCCTGGATCACTGAGCCGGCATGCCGGCTCGCCAGGCCCGGCATCAGGGTGACTCCGGTGAGAGTCTGGCACGAGCAGCGTAGCCGGAGCGGTATTGCGACTGCAAATGCCGACTCAGCCATGGTGGCACGAAAGCGACTCCGGCACCGAAAAAACGGACCTGTGGTTTCTTTCCCCGTGCTGAAGGCCATGAGAACGCGGCCAGGCTCACGGGCGCCCGCTCGGGCTCCCCCAGTTCCGGACGTCGCCGGAACCCTAACGGTGCGCCAAGCTCCGCTGGGAGGAAACCGTGTGCTGTCCCCGACTACCTGTCGGCGGCGGTCTCCCGTGGGCGGCGTGGGTGTACTATGTTGTCATGTCGTCCCGAATCCCGCTGCGTCTGCTGCTCGCCGCCGCCCTGAGTCTTGCGCTGGCGCTCCTGCTACTGGTCCTGCTCTACGCCACCGATGTCGCATTTCGCGTCTGGGATCACCTGCGGACGGCCCCCTGGTGGTTCGGGGCGCTTTATGTCGCGGCGCTGCTGGCGCTGCTGGCCGGCGGGGCGTGGTTGGTGGTGCGGCTGGTGTTCCCGCTCCGACGCCGGCGACGGCGGCTGCAGATGGAGGTGCCGGACGAGGACTCGCTGCATGAGCGCATGGCGCGGGCCGAGTCGGCGGGGGTGGATGTGGCGGCGGCACGCCAGGAGCTGGCGCGCCTGGCCCGGCGCCGCGAGAGCGGCGAGATCCACGTGGTGCTGTTCGGGCGGGTGAGCAGCGGCAAGAGCTCGGTGGTGAGGGCGCTGCTGCCGGGGACCGGGCCGGCGGTGAGCCCCCGTGCCGGTACCACCCGGGCGGTCCGTCACTACCAGTGGCAGAGCGAGGCGGGCGACCGGCTGCTGCTTGCCGACCTGCCCGGCCTGCACGAACCCGATGGCAGGCTCGACACCACGGCCCGCGAGGAGGCGCTGCGCGCTCACGTGGTGGTCTATCTGGCGGACGGTGACCTCACCCGCGATCAGTACGACGAGCTGCGGGAGCTGCTGACCTTCGGCAAGCCGCTGGTGCTGGCCCTGAACAAGATGGACCTCTACGGCCCCGACGAGTTGGCGGCCATCCGTGCGCGCCTGGTCGAGCGGGTGCAGGGCGCGGCACAGGTGCAGGTGGTGGCGGTGAGCGCAGCCACCTCGCGCGAGGTGGTGCGGGTGCTGCCCGACGGTCGTGAGGAGACCGTGGAACGCCCGTGCGAACCGCGGCTCGAGCAGCTGGTGGATGCGGTGCAGCGCGCCATCGACAGCTCCCCGGCGGCGCTGGAGCGGCTGCGCGATGCGGCGGTCTTCTCTCTGGTGGCGCGCAAGATCGACGAGGCCACGGTTACCGATCGCCGGGCGCGGGCCGAGAAGCTGGTGGCCGACCACACCCGCAAGGCGGTGCTGGGCGCCATGGCCACAGTGAGTCCCGGTACCGATGTGGTGATCCAGGGCTATCTCGGCGTGAAGCTGGTGCAGGGGCTGGCGGCGATCTACGAGGTGCCGGTGCGCGACATCGACGTGGAGCAGTTCGTCGGGCAGGCCACCCGCCGGGCCGGCGGCCTGGTGCCCCTGGCCCTGGCGGTGGTCGGCAATGCGCTCAAGGCCTTTCCCGGGCTCGGCACGCTGGGCGGCGGCCTGGTTCAGGCAGTGGCCTACGGGCTGATCTTCGACAGCCTGGGCCGGGCGGTGGTGCAGACCCTGGAAACGCGCGGCCGGCTGGTGCCCCAGCCGGCCCTGGAGAGCCTCGAGGAGTTGATCGGTGAGAATCTGGAAACGCGCGTGGGTCGCCTTGCGCGGCTCGCGCTCGAACACAAGTCCGCCGCCGGCACCCACTGAGTCGGCCGACCCGCACACCGCGCGGGCGCGCGACTCCCTGCGTGCGCTGCTGGACGACCCGCATGTGCCGGAGCCGGTGCGCGCGGCGCTGGCCGAGGAGTTCACCCAGGTCCAGGCGATGCTCGACAAGCTGGAGTACGGCCATATCCACATCGCCGTCTTCGGTCGCGTCGGCGTCGGCAAGTCGGCCCTGCTCAACGCCCTGCTGGGCGAGGCGCGCTTCGCCAGCGGCCCGCTGCACGGCGAGACCCGCGAGGCGGGCATCGCCCCCTGGCGCGAGCTGGAGGCGGGCGGGGTCTTCCTCATCGACACCCCCGGCATCAACGAGGTGGACGGAGAGGCGCGCGAGCGCCTGGCCCACGAGGTGGCAGGGCGCGCCGATCTGGTGCTGTTCGTGGTGGAGGGTGACCTGTCCCAGTCGGAGCTGGCGGCGCTGCGCCTGCTGGTCGCCGAGCAGCGGCCGCTGCTGCTGGTGCTCAACAAGGTCGATCGCTACAGCCGCGCCGAGTGCGAACTGCTGCTCGCCACCCTGGCCGAACGCACTGCGGGGCTGCTGCCGCCGGGGCGCGTGGTCGCCGCCTCCGCCGCGCCGGCGGAGCAGATCGTGATCCATGTGGACGAACAGGGCGGCGAGCAGGAATCCACCCGCCGCCCGCCGCCCCAGATGGAAGCGCTGCGCGAGCGGCTGTGGGCCATCCTCGAGGCCGAGGGCAAGAGCCTCGCCGCGGTCAACGCCACCCTCTTCGCCGGCCGCCTAAGCGACACCCTTGCGACGCGGCTGGTGGCGCTGAAGCGGGACCTGGCCGACAAGGTGGTGCGCAACTACTGCCTGGCGAAGGGCGTGGTGGTCGGGCTCAACCCGATCCCGGTGGCGGACATCGTCGGTGCCGCGGTGGTCGACGCCAGCCTGGTGGTGCACCTCTCGCGCATCTACGGGCTGCCCATGACGCGCAACGAGGCGAGTGCACTCATCCGCACCATCGGCATGCAGATGGTATTGGTGGTGGGCACGGTGTGGGCGGTGAACTTCGTCTCATCGGCGCTGAAGGCGGGCACCGGCGGCCTCTCCACACTCATCACCGCTGCCACCCAGGGGGCGGTGGCCTACTACGCCACTTACGTGGTTGGGCAGGCCGCCCACCGCTACCTGGAGCAGGGTCGCTCCTGGGGCGAGCAGGGTCCAAAGCAGGTGGTCGCCGACATCCTGGCCTCGGTGGATCGGGAGACCCTGCTGGCCGAGGCGAAGGCGGAGATCATGGCACGGCTGCGGCGGCGCTGAGGCGCTGTGTTCTTGCCCAATTCGTTGTCCGGCCGTAATACAGTTGTTACCCGAACCCCGGCTAACTTATTGATTGTTTGTTCCGAAAATCGCTCCCGAAAATACAAAGTCCTTGCCTGATATCGACAAGCCCGACAAATACGAACTGGAAGCCCGGAATAAAGTTCTTACCTCGCTCCGAGTGAACCACAAGCTGTTGAAATGATAGATGCTCGTCGGCGTTTCATAAGAACGATGGCGTGGCAAACACCGCCGACTCGCTGGGCCGCTCACACGGACGCGAGTGCCGATGTTTTGCCTGACGAGGTTCGACTAGCGAAATAGGTTGTTTATCGCATGTAACGCATAAACAAGAAATATGCGCTAACTCCGATATTGACGTTTTATAGGAATCAGGACATATTAAGGTCGGAGACGAAACTGATGACCGACCTCGCACGCACACCCAAACAGATCGGCAACCTGGTCCGCCGGACTCGCAAGAAGCGGGACCTCAGCCAGACGGCCCTCGGCCAGCGTGCCGGGTTGCGTCAGGAGACCATCTCCCTCATCGAAACCGGCAATCCGGCAGCGAAGCTGGAGACGATCCTGGCTGTGCTGGCCGCGCTTGATCTGGAGTTTCGGATTGTGGCGCGCTCGAAAGCCGAGGCAGCGGACATCGCGGACATTTTCTGATGCCTCGCCCCCGGGCCCATGCGCCACTGCAAGTGCGTCTGAACAACCGGCTCGTCGGCCACTTGAGCAAGGCGGCCGGCGGCGCGATTGCCTTTCAGTACGACCCGGGCTGGCTGGAGTGGGGTCACGCGTTCCCGGTTTCGCTTTCCCTGCCTTTGCGCGAGGACCCCTACCGGGGCGAACCGGTGGTTGCCGTCTTCGACAATCTGCTGCCGGATTCCGACGCCCTGCGACGGC
The DNA here is from genome assembly GCA_964571225.1 of uncultured Gammaproteobacteria bacterium. Classification (GTDB taxonomy): domain Bacteria; phylum Pseudomonadota; class Gammaproteobacteria; order DATFLG01; family DATFLG01; genus DATFML01. The sequence goes on along the minus strand of CAZNBB010000069.1, from coordinate 15,160 downwards.
GGATCGCGGAAAGGGTCGGCGCTGCCGGGTCCGACGCCTACAGCCTGCTCGCCGCGATCGGTCATGACTGCGTGGGCGCCCTGCAATTTCTCGGTGCGGATGAAGAAGGCGGCGACACCGCCACCCTCACCGGAGAACCGCTGGACGAGGGTACGATCGAGAAGCTGCTCAACGGGCTGGCGCAGGCCCCCCTGGGGGTCGACCGCGACGATCCGTTCCGCATCTCGGTGGCGGGCGCGCAGGAGAAGACCGCTTTGCTGTGGCACGAGGGGCGCTGGATCAAGCCCCACGGTGCAACACCGACCACCCATCTGTTCAAGACACAGATCGGCCATCTACCCAACGGCATCGATCTGTCTAACAGCGTCGAAAACGAGTACTACTGCCTGAAACTCGCCGGCGCCTTCGGGCTGCCGGTCGCCAAGGCAGACATACAGACCTTCGGCGCGACCAAGGCGTTGGTCGTCGAACGGTTCGACCGCCGTTGGACGAAAGATGGCCGGCTGTTGCGCCTGCCCCAGGAGGATTGCTGTCAGGCGCTGTCGGTGCCGCCAACCCGCAAATACCAAAGTGAAGGCGGTCCGGGATTGGTGCAGGTACTCGATCTATTGAAAGGCAGCGACGATCCGGCCGCCGATCAGGCGACGGTACTGAAAGCGCAGATACTGTTCTGGCTCATCGGCGCCACCGACGGCCACGCCAAGAATTTCAGCCTCTTCATAGGACCCGGCGGCAGCTTTCATCTGACGCCGCTCTACGATGTGCTCACCGCTCAGCCGAGCCTCGACGTCCGCCAGGTCGAGCGCAAGCAGATGAACCTAGCTATGTCCGTCGGCACAAACCGCCATTACCGGATCAGCGAGATCCTCGGACGACACTTCTTGCAGACGGGCGAACAAGCCCGCCTGCCGAAAACCCTGGTTCTAGATGCGGTCGAAACCATGGCCCACGTTGCCGAGGCCGCCATCGAACGGGTCGAGCACGAGCTGCCTGAGCACTTTCCCGAGGAGATCCATCGATCCGTGAAAGCGGCCGTGTCGGCACGCTTGCCCATGTTGGAGCTGAGCGGGTAGGCCTGAAGCATTCTCTTGATTGAATCTGTCCCCTTTCCGTGCAGAGGACCGGCTCCTTCACGTTGGCGCCATCACGCTGAGTGCGTCTTGCAGCCGCTTCTGTAAGCGAACCACCCGGTCCGCTTCCGCTTTGATGGCGTCGATCTCCGATGTTGTCGGTGTGCGCCCCTCGATCGTGGCGCCCTCTTGCGACAACTGGGCGGCAATCGCCTGGGCGTGGGTTCCGTACTGGTTGAGCGCGCCAATCACGGTCCGCGCCTCGTCGACCGACAGATCTGCAATAATCATCCTACCCTTCCTCGCGACTTCTTCACTTCTCACTCAGACCGCGGTCAATTCTCCAGTTCCGTCGGCGACGAACAGCCATTGACGGCCCGACAATGCCCCCGGACCCAACATACCCATACTAATACCAACAAGCCGCTCGGCATCTTCGCCCTTCACGTCCTCTTTGCGTTTACGCGGTTTCGGAGGCCAAAAGGGTTAGCGCCGGCAGCGGACAGAACTGGAGTCCGGCACGGCCCGAGTGGCAAGCAGGCGGCAAATCCGTGGACTGTCCCGTATTATTTGGCCATGAGCAGTACCCACCTATTCAGCGATTCGAACATAGTTGAGGCCTGGAAGAGGAACGCGTCGCCGTGGACGACGGCCGTGCGCGAACGGCAGATCGAGAGCCGCAGGCTGGTTACCGATCAGGCAATGGTCGACGCCATCCTCAGCTGTTCCCCCCGAGCGGTGCTCGATGTGGGCTGCGGAGAGGGATGGCTTGTCCGGGCCCTCGCAAGACTGAACATCGCGGCCGTCGGCATAGACGTGGTACCGGAGCTGATCGAGGCGGCCACACATGCCGGAGATGGCGACTTTCGCGTCATGTCTTATGGCGAGATTGCGGCGGGCGCGCTCGATCTGTCGGTGGACTTGCTTGCCTGCAACTTCTCGTTGCTCGGCAAGGAATCGGTTGAGGGGCTGTTCCTGGCGGCGCGCTCGCTGCTCGGTCCTGGTGAACCGTTGATCGTACAAACGCTTCATCCGATGGTCGCCTGCGGCGACCTGCCATACCGGGATGGGTGGCGTGACGGTTCATGGACGGGGATCAGTGGCAACTTCTCCGACCCTGCCCCGTGGTACTTCAGAACCCTGGAAAGTTGGAGCAAGTTGTTCACGGCCAGCGGATTTCGGCTGCGGGAAATACGCGAGCCGCTTCACCCGGAGACACAGAAACCGGTGTCCGTAATCTTCATTGGCGAGCCGGCCGTATAACGAAGTGAAGGTCTGATGGAAAGGGCAAGTCCGGCCGCGGCGGCCTTCCGACGAGAGGAACGGGAATGTCGACTTCGCTCACTGGGCTGGACTGTTTTTGAGGACTGTAGGAAGTGGGGATCTGTCCTCGATGTGTATGACCACTGGCAACACCCACGTTTATCAAAAGCGACGTGTCGCATCGGCTCTCATTCCTGTGACCCAGCGCGCAAAAGAGAGGGCGTAAGATGGACGGTGCAAATAAGAAGTTTATCGCCGAGAAAGAAGCATGGCTCAATAAGCACATTATTTTCTATAACGTACTCAACGCCAGCGCCAATCCTTACAATGATCCTCTCGCCCCGACGAACCCGGCCGGTGAATTGCCTGTTTACGAGTTTGACCTACGTCCGACGGGAAAGGTATCGGATCTTTCCGGGAAAGGCGTTAAAGCCTACGAATTGAAATTATTGGCCGAATTCCTTACCGCAACGAAGCAACGCAAAACGAGCAGTAGAACGAACACCTTGCGCGCTTATTTTCTGCCGTGGGGTTCCAACAGAACCTATCAGGGCCGACTCGGCAACCAGGCGGACTTCTTCTTTACGCCAACCTTAAACGGCTGCACCTTTGCTTCCTCCGGGGGCGGCGCGACGCCATTGGTTTCCCATGGAAACCACGCCAACGCCGCCACTCAAAAGATAGACCAGGGATTAATCAACAATGATCTCGCCGGGATATACGGCGCGGCCGGTCCCGGCATGATCCTGCACAAAGCCGGCTATAAGGTCGCACCTGTCGGCACGGAAGACTATAAGGTCACCATTGTCGGAATCAGGCGCAACAACGCTTGGGACTTCTATTATCAGCGCTATCAGCAAGACCAGAATCCAGCGGGTGGATTGGTCAACATGGTGATGGATCGTGTTGTGAAGCTTTAGCAAAGACGTTCTTAGCAACGACCCAGCTGGGCAATAGATGGGCAGAAATACCCTGGGAAATTGTGGCCAGCGGGGATATCGATGCCAGGCTGACGACGAGCGGTGGGCATTTGCGTGGACCCCGCCCTGCGCACATTGCCACATGTCTAGGCTTCGTTATGCCAACTGAATTTGCGAATCAAACTGACGCAAACGGCATCGATCAAAAACCCAAGGACTCCAATCACCACGACGATCGCCGTCAGGTGCGAATAATCCAGGGTATCCCTGGCGTCGCTGATGGCGTAGCCCAGACCGCTGGTCACACCAAGGTATTCCGCTGGCACCAGCACAATCCATCCCACGCCCACGGCCAGGCGAATGCCGGCAAACACATCTTGCCCGATGGCCGGAAGCACAATGCGAAACAGCCGCTGAAATCCGTCCCCGCCCAGGTTTCTTGCCACTTTGAACCAGAGCGGGTCGATCCGCCGGACGCCCTGGGCCGTCGAAAACAGCACGGGCCAGACGGCTGCTACAGCGATCAGGAAAATGATTGCGCCATTCCATGTCGGAAACGCCAGTACGGCGACCGGCATCCAGGCGAGCGGACTGATCATCCGCAGGAACTGAAACGGCACATGCGTGATGCGACGGGTCCGGGTACTCAACCCCACTGCCACACCGAGCGGCACGCCGAGCACGGCGGCCCATAACAGCCCCATACCGAGGCGGTAAAGACTGGGCGCGGTAATGTCCCACAGCCGCCCGGAACGGACCAAGTCCTCTAGGGCCAACAGGGTGGGACCGGGCGCGAAGCCGCTGAACGAGGAGATGTTTGGATCCGAGCGGATGAGCCACCCGCCGACCCACCAGATGGCCAGCAGCGCCGTCATACCGATGATCGGGTTAACGGACCAGGACACCAGACCCGACAGCCGCGTGCGCCAGACCTTGCTGGCCGGTTGGGAGCCGGCTGTCCTTGAAAGGCTTCCGATCCGGGCGTTCATATCTCGATGACCTCGGTCCTCACAAAGGGATCGGATGCGTCCTTGCCCTGCCACCAGCGCTCGTGAAGCCGTTTCCAATCGGCCATGTTTTGCTCCATCGCCTTCTTCACGAACCGGTAGTCGACGAGGTCCTTGACGACGTGCTCGGTCTTTACCGAATCGAGGAATGCCTTGGAGCCGCCCACTTCCGTGTGCCGCATCTGCTCCACAATCATGCGGGTCGCCGTGGGGTACGGGTACGGTTGGAAATCGATGCGACCGTTGTGCCACTCGGCTTCGTGCTGGATGGCCGGGGGGTGTTCATACTGGGACACGTGATAGTCGGTCATGGCCCGTTCGACCACTTTCGCGGGCATCGGTAGAAAGCCCTTCCCGTCCCGAGACAGCATATGGGCCACCTCTTTCTTGTTGGCTTCGGCGTACAGCTCGGCACGAGTGACCGCGTTCATGACCTTCTGTGTCCACACCGGGTTCTTGTTGACGTGATGGTCGTGCATGCACACGACACAGCACGGGTGGTTCTTCCACATGTCACCGGTAAAGCGAAGGATCTTGCCGCCGGCCAGCAGCTCGCCGGCGGCATTGAAGGGTTCCGCCACCACGTAGGCATCGATCTTCCGACTGGCCAGCGCCGGCGGCATGGACGGCGGCGGCAGGACCAGAAGGTTCACCTCGTTGGGGGCCAGCTTGTCACTTTCTCTCTTAATGACCGGTTTCAGACCGTACTGCCGCAGTGCCATCTGGATCAGAATGTTGTGGATCGAGTACCAGTAAGGGACGGCGATCTGCTTGCCGGCCAGGTCTTTGAAGCTTTCGGCATGAAGGTGCTTGCCGACGACAACCGCCGAGCCATTGACGTGCGCCCACCCCATGATCTTGACCGGATAGTGGTTGTTGTAGCGCATCCACACCGGTATCGGGATCAGCAGGTGCACCAGGTTGAATTTGCCCGCCGAGAACGCCTCCACCAGCGGCGACCAGCCGCGGATCAACGTCGGACGTTCCACTTTGAGCCCTTCGTCCTGAAAGTAGCCATTGGCGTAGGCCACCAGCAAGGCGGCGGCATCCGTGATGGGGATGTAGCCGATACGCACGACTTCGTCGTCGGGAGGTGTCATGGCTTGAGCCAGCGCCCGGCCGGGCAGGCTCATACCGGCGGCGAGCCCGCCCATCGCCAACATATCCAGCAGGAAGTCCCTGCGTCCCATCTCGTTGCGAAAGATATATTCGATCTCGTCGTCTTCACGGTCGCTCATTGGGTGACGGTCCTGTCGCTGGGTGAAATGGAAAAGTTCAATTCGGTTGGCTTGCCAGCACGGCGGATTCAGGGTCCGGGGCAGAAGACATCGTCATGGCGTTGCCAGAGCACGCCTCGAAGAGGCGCATCAGGTCTCGGCGCCGGTCACTGAAGGCGGACGCTGACCGATCACGGGGGAAGGGAAGCCCAACGTCCAGCTGCTCGACAATGCGGCCGGGACCGGACGCCATGATCAGCACGCGATCGGCCATGGCAACCGCCTCGTCGATGTCGTGGGTCACTAACACGAGCGACAGGCCTTCGCGGCGCGCAATCTGCGCGACTTCGTCCTGGAGCGACATGCGTGTGAAGGCGTCCAACGCCGAGAACGGCTCGTCCAGCAGCAGCACGTCCGGTGAGGTGGCCAGCGAGCGGGCCAGCGCAACCCGCTGCTGTTGACCGCCGGAGAGATCCTGCACTCTGCCGTCGGCCTTGTCGGCAAGGCCGACCATGCGCAGCAGGTGGTCGACCTTTGCGCGGTCTTTTGTGCGCGCAAACACCAGTCCCAGTTCCGCGTTTTGCCGCACGGTCATCCACGGATACAGCGAAGGTCGCTGGAACATCATGTTCCACTTGGCGCTGGGTTGATTGACCTGGGTTCCGTTGACGCGGACACAGCCCTCGCTCGGCGACAACAGGCCAGCGAGAATATGGAGCAAGGTCGACTTTCCGCAACCGCTTCGCCCGATCAAGGCGACCTGCTCGCCGGGGGCGATGTTGAGGTCAATTTCCTTGAGGGTCGGCGCAGTCTGCCCTTTGAACGTATGGGATACGAAGTCGACGGAAATTCGGGCGCTCATGGTTCGGTCTCAACGACGAAGTTGTGGCTCCGTCTTGCAGGGACTATGCCACTCGATCAACGCCGCACACGCCAGGCACTCGGGGCGGTAGCGCTTACTGTCGGCGGTGCGCATTGCCGACAATGTCCAACAAAGCGGGGAACGGGAAACCGGACGGACCGATGCAGGAGCGGTCGTCTTGATGGGCCAATGGGGGATCAGCGAGGAGGACCGACGAGCGGTTTCGTAGACCTGGGGGTGAAAGGGACGCGTACGAACCCGTCGCCGCGCCGTGCGGTAGGTGGAGTGCATGAGGGTGCAAGGGGGGATGTCGTGTACCCGCCGCAGCGGCGACGGGTACACGACAGGGACGGTCAAGGCGGTGGAACGGCGTTGGGTGCAAGCGGTCCGGCCGCCCTTGTGGGCAGGGCGTGTTGTTGGGGAACCGAGCCGATCAGGACGAGACGCCTGTTTTCGGAGCGCATGCCCGGCACACGGCACGGCCGAGCGTGCCGTTGCGCCGTCAGGCGGCAACCGATGGCGCACCCTCCTCGATCGGCAGCAGCGGGTCCCGTGACCATTCGTTCCACGAGCCGAAGTAGATCTTGACGTTCTTTACACCGGCCTGGTTGAGCGCCACCAGCGTGTTGGAGGCGCGAGCGCCCTTGAAGCAATACACGTAGACGGTGTCGTCCTTGCCGATCCCCACGTCGGTGCAGGCGTTCATGATGTCACCCGCGTCGCGAAAGCGCGCTTGTCCGTCTTCGGGTTCATCCATGAGCTTATACCACTCGATCCACACGGCACCGGGAATACGCCCTTTGCGGGGGCAAAAGTCGACGCCGTAGGGAGAGGAACTCGCCCCTTCCCACTCGTCGCGGTCCCGGACGTCGAGGATCTTCACAGAAGGATCACTGATGGCTTCGAGCATCTCGGGGACGGTGACCATCAACGAAGTGGGTTGGGCCGTGATGGGAAAGGCGGTCGCCGCGGGCGCAGGCACCTCCTGGCTGATGGGCATACCGGCGGCCGTCCAGGCGCTGATCCCGCCGTCGAGCACGGCCGCTTTGGGATACCCGAGGGACCGTAGCAGGAAGTAGCCTCGGCAGGATTGGCCAAAGCCCGTATTCATCGCATCTTCGTATATCACGGCGGTTTCGCGCCCGGACAGGCCGGCCGCGCCGAACAGCTCTGAGAAAGTGTCTTTGAGCGCCGCCAGCCCGTCGGCGTCGGAGGTGGAGAGATAGGTGAAGATTTCCCGGATATTCACGGCGCCGGGAATGTGGCCGGCGGCGTAGTCCCCAGGGTCCCGGGTGTCTATGACAACAACCGGTTCGGTCTTGATCAGGGTGTCGAGTTCAGCGGGGGCGATAAGGATCTTGGTGGTCATGGCGAATTCCCTTGTTGGGTGAGGTGGCACGTGGATACGGCTACACGATGGGTGGTTGCAGGTGGGGCACGGTCAAAGCTGCCGCTTGCTGCGCCCGTTACCAGATCTTGTAGGGAAGAAATTTCCCGTTCATGGTGACCACCACGCGGTCACCTGCCGGGTTGCTTTCCCGCTCAACGTCCAGCGTGAAGTCGATCGCGCTCATGATGCCGTCGCCGAACTTCTCGTGGACCAGTTCCTTGATCGTGGTGCCGTAAACCTGAGTGATTTCATGGAACCGATAGATCAAGGGGTCTGTTGGCACGGTCCACTCAGAGCCCTTGGTGGGGCAGACCTGGAGGGCGCTGGCGACGGCGTCGTCAAGACCAAGAATCGAACACAGTTGGTCGGCCAGCTCCCTGGGCATACTGGCCTGCCCCAGGCAGGCGGCGGTGACCCAGACCGGTGACATGCCGACGTCGGCAGCAATCCCTTCCCAGGTCAGTGCCTTTTCAGCCTTGGCGGCCATAATGGTTTCGGTCATTTCGAGCTTGTCCATGGTTTCCTCCGGATAGCGACGATGGGTGCCCGGGAGCGGCCGACTCACGACCGGGCAAGCGCATGGTCTTCCATCAAGCTTTGTGCCAACCCCAGGCCGGAGGGATCGGACGCTTTTTAAGGGTGAGCGCGCTTGGGGAACCGCCCATTGGCGGACCCATTGTCGACAATGTCGGCCGCTGCTTGTCGCCTCGATGGCCAATGTGGGCGGGCGTCGTCCGCCTCGGTGACGATTTCGCTGTCGACCCCTCGTTCAAAGAATCGCCATTGTCGACGATGTCGGACAAAGTCAGGTCACGGCACCAAATCCGACGTACGTGGAAGGGCGGAATGATGTAGTAGAGGGCGGCACCAACCGCTGGCATGGGGTTTGCTCAAAGAGCGGGGACACCGCGGCACGCTGCGGTAGACGCTAAAGCGTGAATGGTTCTACGAGCCGAATGCTCACAGAGGAGTGACCCGATGTCCCAGACAAGCGCAACCCTTTCCGTCGCCGGTACGCCGCTTCGGCCTCTCGATAAGGAAGGCCTTGAGGCACTCGCCGAAAAAGGAAAATCCAATCCACAGGCCGTCGTGACGCTGAAGGCGCGCACGGAGTGTGAAGGCCAGTTCCGCAACATGACGTACGTACGGAATCTGGATCCGATGCTCATCGACGAGCCGCCGCACCTGCTGGGCGAGGATAACGCCCCCAACCCCTCGGAGGCCGTGCTGGCCAGCTTGGGCGCCTGCCTGTCGGTGGGGATTCACGCGAACGCAACGGCCCGCGGGATCACGCTCACCAAACTGGAGTTGACCCTGGAGGGCGATATCAACGTCACCGGCGTCTGGGGCGTCGGCGATCTCGGTGACAAGCGGCTCGGCTTCACGGATGTCCGGGTCACCGTGGACGTCGAGGGCGACGCGAGCCGCGAGGAGCTCGACGAGCTGGTGGCACACGCCAACGTCTGGTCTCCCGTCGCCAACACCCTGCGAAACCCGGTCAACGTGGAAGTGGCACTGGCCTGACGAACACGACCACGCAGGAGCCTTGAGCGATGGCGGACATCGATAACCCGTTAGGTACCGCGATCGGCGGATCGAACGGTTCCCCCGGACTGTCCGGGGGGACCTCGTCGGCGGGCGCGGCCGTGCAGCCCATCGTGGACGAACAGCTCGCACCGCTGACCGCCCGCATCGACCGCGAGGGCTACTATCCCGAACAGGTGCTGCGCGCGCTCGGCGAGGCCGGCGCCTATCGGCACCACCTGGCGTCTCAGAACCCCGCTGGGGTCTGCGATCTGGCAGCGGCAATCGACGCGATGCGCGTGGTGTCGCAGCAGTGCCTTTCCACCGGCTTCATGATGTGGTGCCAAAACGCGCTGGGGTGGTATCTGGAGAATTCGGTCAACAGCGCACTGAAGGGCGAGCAACTGCCGAAGGTCGCGGGCGGCACCATGCTGGGCGGCACGGCGCTCTCCAACCCCATGAAGCATTTTTCGGGCATCGAGCCCCTTCAGCTCAAAGCCGAGACAGTTGCAGGTGGTGTTGTCATCAACGGCACGTTGCCCTGGGTCTCCAACCTGGGCACCGGCCACTGCTTCGCGGCGATCTGTCAGGTCGAGCAGGACCCCGCCCGGAACCTCATGGTCCTGGTGCCATGCGACAGCGAGAACCTCGGGCTCACGCAGCTGGCCCACTTCTCTGGCATGGAGGGCACCGGCACCTACGCGTGCCAGTTCAAGGGCGTCTTCGTGCCGGACGAACTGGTCATCGCCGACGAGGTGGGGCCCTACATTCAGCGGATCAAAGCGGGGTTCATTCTGTTGCAGGCCGGCATGGCGGCAGGACTGGTAGAGAGCTGTATCGGGCTCATGGACGAGGTGGAGTCGGTACTGGGACACGTCAACTGCTATCTGGATGACCGCCCTGCCGACCTGTTGGACGAGGTCGAGGCACTGAAGGGCGATGTCGCGGCGCTGGCAAGCGACCCGTTCAACGACTCGAAGGAGTATATCCAGGACGTGATCCATGCACGGCTGTTTGCCTCCGACTTGGCGCTGCGTGCAGCGAACGCGGCCATGCTCCACACCGGCGCACGGGGCTATCTGATCGATGCGCCGGCCCAGCGCAAACTGCGCGAAGCCTATTTCGTGGCCATTGTGACCCCGGCCATCAAACACCTCAGAAAAGAGCTGGATATGCTGGCCGCCAACTAGCGGGGAAACCATCATGCAAGTACTGAAACTGAGCGCCACCATGGAGGACGTGGTGACGGCCCTGAAGGGCGCCATCGAGACCCAGAAACTGCGCCTTGTGAGCCACATCGACGGACAGGCGAACGCGGCGCGTATCGGGCGCGAAGTCCCCGGTGATCAGATCCTGGAGGTCTTGCGGCCCGATTTCGCCGTGCGCGTCTGGGAGGCGTGCAAGCCGGCGGGCATCGAGATCCCGATCCGGATTCATGTCTATGAGGACGGGGAGAACGTCTGCGTGGCGTATCGGACGCCGCAGGAACTCTTTGAGCCCTACGGCTCGGCGCCGTTGACGGCGGTCGGCGCCGAGCTGGACCCCCTGTTTGCCGCCATCGTAGAGGGCGCCAAGACCGCTGTTGAGGCAACGGCATGAGCACCCAGGGGTACCGGCGGTATCTGTGCCGGGTGTGCGGCTTCATCTACGACGAGGCCAAAGGCGATCCCGACGGCGGGCTCCCCCCCGGAACCCGGTTCGAGGACATCCCGGAGGACTGGATGTGCCCGCTGTGCGGCGTGGGCAAAGCCGACATGGTGCTGATGGCGGAGCGGCCGTCCACCGCCGGCGCCCGGGCCGTCCCGGGCGTGGGCCGTGGCCGCAGGGGCATGCAGTCCGATCCTGTTGTTGTGGTGGGGGGCGGCATCGCCGGCTGGACCGCGGTCGAACGGATTCGAGGCTATTTGCCCGAGCAGCCGATCACCCTTGTCAGCGCCTGCGACGCGTCCGTGTATCACAAGCCGGCGTTGTCGATTGCCATCGCCAAAGGCAAAGTTGCCGACGACCTGGTCGAGCAGACCGCCGAGGCGCGGGCGGCGACGCTCGGCCTCACGCTTCGAACCGGCACCCGCGCGCTTCGCATCGACACGGCGCGCCGGCGTCTGGTGACGACCCGCGGGACGCTGCGTTACAAAGCACTGGTGCTAGCCGTCGGTGCCACGCAGAAGAGTGTCCCGGTGCCGACGGCGTCGGGGGCCGAGGCCCTCACGGTCAACGACCTGGAATCCTACCGACGGCTGCGCCAGCGTGTGGACGGTGCATCGCGCCGGGTGGCGATCATCGGCGCCGGGCTGATCGGCTGCGAGCTGGCGGAGGACCTGGCGGCCGGTGGTCACGCGGTCACGTTGATCGATCAGGCCCCACAGCCACTGAACGCCCTGGTGCCGAGGCCCATCGGGGTCCTGTTAGAGGAATCACAGAACGCGCACGGTATTACGTTTTTGGGCGACAGCAGCGTCGAAGGGATCGATGCAGCGGACAATGTCCAGCTCGTGAAGCTCATTGATGGTCAGACCGTAGCGGCGGATGTCGTGTTGAGCGCCATCGGCCTGCAACCGGTCACGGCCATGGCCGCAAAAGCCGGCATCATGGTCGGGCGGGGCGTTCTCGCCAACGGCGAGGACATGAGCACCAGTGCGCCGGACGTGTATGCCGTAGGGGACTGCGCGGAGGTTAACGGTAGCGTGTTTTCGTATATCGAACCCATCCAGCGTCAGGCCGACGCCGTGGCGGCCGCGTTGGCCGGTGACTCGCGGCCCTTTGTCAGCGCACCCCCGTTGGTTCGGATCAAGACGCCGAGCCTGCCGTTGGTGGTGTGCCCGCCGAGCGGCCGTAGCGGTCGATGGCGGACGGTCAGCGCCGACGGGCGAGATTGGCATCTGGAATACCGCAGCGGCGCGACATTGCTTGGCTTTGCGCTCAGCGGCACCTGCACACAGCGGGCGTCGGCGCTGTACGAAGAGGTCAGAGCGGCCGAACCTGTGGACGCGGCTGCACCCGCTGCAACGGCCCTGTCGGCCATTGGCTGAACACCGCCGCGACCCGCTATAGACCGAGCTTCTCCAGCCGGTAGCGCAACTGCCGCGGAGTCAGACCCAGGCTGATGGCCGCACGGGTTTTATTGCCCCCGCAGCGTTGCAACGCCGCCCGTATCGCGTCAGCCTCGGTTTCGCTCACCCACGCATAGGGCCGCATGGGCGTCTGCGGCAGCGGCTCGGGTGGCCGTTCGCGGGAGGGTTGCGCACTGGGGTCGCGGGTAACCAGGGACTCCTGCTGAAGGATCGCTTCGATGTCGGGATAGGTGATCTGATCTTGGGAGGCCATGAGAACGGCACGCTTGACGACATTCTCCAGCTGACGGATGTTTCCCGGCCAGTCGTAGCGGGCCAGGCAGTCCAGCACGCCGGGTCCGAACATCGCGTTGCGCTTGAACTCGTGATTGGCGTTGTTGAGAAAATAGCGCGCCAAAATGGATACGTCGCCGCCGCGCTCTCGCAGGGCTGGCAGATGAATCGGGAACACGTTCAGGCGATAAAAGAGGTCGATGCGAAACCGGCCCTCGTTGACGGCCTGCTGCAAATTCTTGTGGGTGGCCGTCACAACGCGCACGTCGACGGGGATATCCCGTACCCCCCCAACCCGCTGGACCATTTGTTCCTCGAGAACCCTCAGAAATTTTGACTGGAGGTCGAAGTCCAGGTCGCCGATTTCGTCCAGGAACAACGTACCGCCCGAGGCTATTTCGAAGCGTCCCTTCTTGGCCTGACTGGCGCCGGTGAAGCTGCCCTTTTCGTGGCCGAACAGCTCAGACTCAAGCAATTCGGTCGGAATGGCGGCACAGTTCAGGGCGATGAAGGGCCCGTCCCGCCGGGAACTCGCCAGATGCAACATGCGGGCAAACTTTTCCTTGCCGGTCCCGGACTCCCCCGTCAGCAGCACAGAGGCGGAGGTGTCCGCCACTTGCAAGGACTGGCGCAGCGCATTGCCCAGGGCGGGGCTGTCGCCGAGAATCCCGTACGCACTGCCTTGGCTGTCCAGCGCATCTTTGAGGAGCCGGTTCTCACAAACGAGATCCGCGGTGCGCTCGTGTAGCAGACGGTTGATCTGCAAGATTTGCGTGATCAAGGTGGCGGTGACACGCAGGATGCGCAAATCAGCGGAGAACGAGCGCTGACGGCCCCGGAGCCGGTGTACCGCCAGGACACCGATAGCGGCTTCGTCCTTGAGGAGAGGTACGGCGATGTAGGCCACGGTTTCCTGTGGCAAGGTGGCGCGTTCTACCGCGCGGCCAAGGTACTGGGCCTCGTCATCGATGTCTTGGATGATGGCGGTCTGGCCTGTCTTCATCACACGCCCTGTCACACCCTCACCCAGGTGGTACACGCCGCGGCTTCTCTCCTCCTCCGTCAGGCCATAGGCGTAACGGATATGGAGAGACCCGTTCGCCGGGTCCGGCAGGAGTACGCGACCGCGGTTCAGACCCAGCATTTGTGACATGAGCCTGAGGGTGGAGGTAATGGCCTGCTCGGGCACCGTTGCATGCCCGATGAGCCGAGCCACCTCCTCAATGAAGGGCAGCTCATTGGGTCCCGCCTCATCGTTCGAGGCTCCGGGGAAGATCTGTAGGGTGCCCATGGCCGATCCTCTGGTGACAATGTCGCATTGTCACATGGCAATTTGCGTGCCTTGAGGCTCGCCCTAGCTAAGCCACTGTGTGGCGGGACGTTTGAGGTTCCGGCAAGAAACGGGGGGGTCGAATCGGCGGATGAAACTGGTGCGGCGTGCACTACCTTGAAACGTTGCCGGCCAGGCCCTTTGACAAGAGCGTTACAATTCCTCGCTCAACGCACCCGAAGTCTCTAGTGGAGAACTGTCTAGTTGGCGGGAACGCCTACACGACCACAATTCGGGCGCAGCCCGAATAGCAGGAGACGAAAAATATAGCTGTCCCCTTTCCCCGATTCATTGGCATACGATCCCATGCCCGTGCTGGCGTTAACGCAAACTCCTCACCTTGGTGTTTCCACCTTTACGGTCCCAGGGATCGGAACTGATACTGTCGATAGCCAGTAGCCGCCAAGCCATGGTCGCCAATGGACCGCCCGCGGTTTCCGCCACGTGCCGAATAAAGTCACAGCGCAGCCTGTTCTCCAGGTCGCGCATTCTCTGGGGATTGGCTTGGGCCGCGGCAATCTGGCTAATCCGCTCCTCGATTTCGTCCAGGGTCATTGGCACCTCCAATGTGGTCTCGTCCGATTAACCAATCAGAGAACATCGTGCCGTACAGCTCAGCAAATCCGGCCAGTCCTCTGAATACCTAACGCGCCTCATGCATCTCTCTCATCAGGCTAGCCGATTTAAGATACACCACTCGCCCGCGCGGACATTGACCGGGAGCAATGGTCTGTGGAATTGGCGGGCGAAGCCGGTCAGCCTTTGCCAAGAACTCACACGGTCAGGCTAGATACCGAAATGAGCCGACTGACGGGGGCACTTGGCTCTCGGTGCGCACGGGGTGACTAGCGCGGCGGCAGGGGCGTTCCGCGAGGCGAAGCGCCCCAAGAATGACCCAGCGTTTGTATCTTGGCCCCCTTGGCAGAGACCGTGGTCAAACTGTCGCAGGCAGGAACAGAATAATGCGCGGATTTTTCTGTCGGCGACGGGTACTGAGCCTTCAATAGGAACCATAATAGTTGTTTATATTAAACCTTGCCTTTAATACAAGAGTCGTTCGGGAAAACAATTAAAGGCAGCCGATGTTTGCTATTTGCTGTTGGCCGCTCGATAGGCTGCCTGTACCGAACGGACTAGGCTAGCGTGCAGAGAACCCATGACAGGCGTTCGCCTCAACAAACCAGGGAATCGGTCGAACCATTCGTCGTGAAAAGGCAACCGGACGACCTGCTT
>CAZNBB010000068.1:15442-20573 GCA_964571225.1 uncultured Gammaproteobacteria bacterium | reverse complement strand
CAACAAATCACCTGCTGACGCATAATCTGATGTCCCATTTTTAAAATGCTTATCCTGGATTTTCTTTATCTCGCCGGAGATATAATCATCTTTCCCGGTATTGATAGAACCACTTCCATGATTTTCTTCGATTTGACCGACATCACCACCAGTCCCTTGCTGCCCGACGGCAGCCCCGACCGGCTGCGCCAGCTGTTCAAGCTCCCCGTGTACAGAAAGAGCAAGGTGGTATTGCTGGACCTGAAGACCGTCTCCCACTTCAAGGCGGACGGCCATTACACCACCGTGTATACGGAAAGCGAACAATACCTGTGCAACCTGTCCCTGTCCGATCTGGAGCAGCGTCTGGACGGAACGCGCTTCGTCCGGGTGCACCGCAGCTACATGATCAACGTGCACTACGCCACCGCGTTCGAAAAGCTCGACGAGCAATGCACGGTGGTCATGAACACCGAGCCGGAAGAGCGTGTGCCGGTCAGCCGCAGTAATCTGCACAAGCTCAAGTCCATGTTCGGCCTCACCTGATCCCCACTTCCATTCAGGAATTCTCCGCGCCGTTCGTGCGGGCACCCGGGCTTTCGTGCATCGCCGGTTGCGCCTGCGGCCCGGTGCCCTAAGTTGGTGTTACTGCGCAGGTGGCTTGCAAAGACCGCCGCGCATCCCCTGTGCCGATTTCCCCGCGGCCGTTGCAGAGGAGACGCCATCCCATGATACCGGGCCATTTCGAATACCACGCACCGGGCTCCGTTGACGAAGCGCTGAAGCTGCTAGCCCAGTACGGCGACGAAGCCAAGGTGCTGGCCGGCGGCCACAGCCTGCTGCCCATGATGAAGCTGCGCTTCGCCGAACCCGGCCACTTGGTGGACATCAACAATATTCCGCAGTTAGCCGGCATCAGCGAGCAGGGCGGCACCCTGCATATCGGGGCCATGACCCGCGAAAACGACCTCATCGCCTCCCGGCTGCTGTGGGAGAAGTGTCCGCTGATTCCGGAAACGGCCCAGTTGATATCCGATCCCCAGGTACGCAACTGCGGCACCATCGGCGGCGATATCGTGCACGGGGATCCGGGCAACGACCATCCGGCGGTGATGATGGCCCTGGATGCCCAGCTGGTGCTTCGGGGGCCCAACGGCGAGCGCACGGTGCCCGCCAACGGGTTCTACCTGGGTACGTATTTCACCCAGATGGAAGCGGACGAAATCCTCACGGAAATTCTCGTGCCCGTCCCGCCGGCTCACACCGGCCAGGCGTACTGCAAGCTCAAGCGCAAGACCGGCGACTTCGCCACTGCCGCCGCGGCGGTGCTGCTGACCCTGGACGGTGACAAGTGCGCCAAGGTCAGCATCACGCTCACCAACGTTGGGCCGACGCCCCTGAAGGCGGAAGCGGCGGAGCGGGCGCTGCAGGGGCAGAAGATAGACAAGGCTCTGATAGAGAAGGCGGCGGCCGAGGCCATGGCGATCTGCGATCCGGCCGAGGATCTGCGCGGTGACCGCGAGTACAAGATTCACATGGCAGGGGAGATGACCCGGCGTGCCATCCGCCAGGCCCTGGACCGTGCGGGGAGGAGCTAGAACATGGCCAAACAACAAATTTCCTTCACTCTGAACGGCGAGGCGGTGGATGCCCTGGTGGAGCCGCGGCACCTGCTGATTCACGTGCTGCGCGAGGCGCTCGGGCAGACCGGCAGCCATATCGGTTGCGAGACTTCCCACTGCGGGGCCTGCACCGTGGATCTGAACGGACGGTCGGTAAAGTCCTGCACCGTGCTGGCCGTGCAGGCCGACGGCGGTGAGGTGCTGACCGTGGAAGGCCTGGCCAAAAACGGCGAACTGCACCCGGTGCAGGAGGGCTTCATGCAGGAGCACGGCCTGCAATGCGGCTTCTGCACGCCGGGCATGATGGTCCGGGCCTACCGTTTCCTGCAGGACAATCCCGATCCCACCGAAGCGCAGATCCGTGCCGGCATGTCCGGGAACCTGTGCCGGTGCACGGGTTATCAGAACATCGTCAAAGCGGTGATGTACGCGGCTAAGAAGCTGCGCGAACAGCAACCAGCGTAGGAGGCGGGAAAGTGACAGCGACCGCAGAGACCATGAACGACGAGCTGCAGACCCAGACCGAGAAGCTGGGCGGTGTGGGGTGTTCGCGCAAGCGCAAGGAAGATCCGCGCTTCATCCAGGGCAAGGGCAACTATGTGGACGACATCAAGCTGCCGGGTATGCTGTTCGGCGACTTCGTGCGCAGTCCCTTCGCCCATGCGCGCGTCAAGTCCATCAACAAGGACAAGGCCCTGGCCCTGCCCGGGGTGCGGGCGGTCATTACCGCCGAGGACCTCAAACCCCTGAACCTGCATTGGATGCCGACCCTGGCCGGCGACGTGCAGGCGGTGCTGGCAGACGAGAAGGTGGCCTTCCAGCACCAGGAGGTGGCCATGGTGATCGCCGACGACCGCTACATCGCCGCCGACGCCACGGAGCTGGTGGAAGTGGAATACGAAGAGCTGCCGCCGCTGGTGGACCCCCTCAAGGCCATGGATGCAGACGCGCCGGTGATCCGCGACGACCTGGCCGGCAAGACCGAGGGTGCCCACGGCAAGCGCCTGCACGCCAATCACATCTTCACCTGGGAGGTGGGTGACAAGGACGGCACCGACCGGGCGTTCGAGGGCGCGCCGGTGACCGTCAAGGAGTTCCTGAAGTACCCGCGGGTCCACCCCTGTCCCCTGGAGACCTGCGGCTGCGTGGCTTCCTTCGACAAGGTGCGCGGCGATCTGACCGTCTACATGACCTCCCAGGCCCCCCATGTGGTGCGCACGGTGGTCTCCATGCTGTCGGGACTTCCCGAGAGCAAGGTGCGGATTGTATCGCCGGACATCGGCGGCGGGTTCGGCAACAAGGTGGGTGTGTACCCCGGCTACGTGGTGGCGATCGTCGCCTCCATCGTGTTGGGAAGGCCCGTCAAATGGATCGAGGATCGTATCGAGAACCTTTCCACCACCGCATTCGCCCGGGACTACCACATGACCGGCGAGCTGGCTGCCGACAAGAACGGCAAAATCACGGCCCTGCGGGTCAACGTGATTGCCGACCACGGCGCCTTTGACGCCTGTGCGGACCCCACCAAGTTTCCCGCCGGGCTGTTCAGCATCTGCACCGGCTCCTATGACATCCCCACCGCCTACGCCCGGGTGGACGGGGTGTACACCAACAAGGCGCCGGGCGGGGTGGCGTACCGGTGCTCCTTCCGGGTCACCGAGGCGGTGTACCTGGTCGAACGCATGATCGACGTGCTGGCCCAGAAGCTGGGCATCGACAAGGCTGAGATTCGTCTGCGCAACTTCATTCAGCCGGCCCAGTTTCCCTACCCCTCGGCCCTGGGCTGGGAGTACGACAGCGGCAACTATCCGGCCGCGCTCAAGAAGGTGATGGAGGCGGTGGACTACGAGGGGCTGCGCAGGGAGCAGGCGGAAAAACGCCAGCGCGGCGAGCTGATGGGCATCGGCATCTGCACGTTCACCGAGATCGTGGGCGCCGGCCCCAAGAAGAACTGCGACATCCTGGGTGTGGGCATGTTCGACAGCTGCGAGATCCGCGTGCATCCCACCGGCAGCGCCATCGCCCGCATGGGCACCATCAGCCAGGGCCAGGGTCATCAGACCACCTACGCCCAGATCATCGCGAGTGAACTGGGCATTGCCTCGGAAGAGGTGCAGGTGGAGGAGGGCGACACCAGCACCGCGCCCTACGGCCTGGGCACCTACGGCTCGCGGAGCACCCCGGTGGGCGGTGCGGCCACCGCCCAGGCGGCCCGCAAGATCCGGGAGAAAGCCCGCAAGATCGCAGCCCACCTGCTGGAGGTGAGCGAGGACGATCTGGATTGGGAACTGGGGAAGTTCAAGGTCAAGGGCGTGCCCGGCCAGGAAAAGACCATGAAGGAGATCGCCTGGGCGGCCTACAACGACCTGCCCGAGGGCATGGAGCCGGGCCTGGAGGCGGTGGAGTACTACGATCCGCCCAACTTCACCTACCCGTTTGGCGCCTACCTGTGCGTGGTGGACATCGACCGACACACCGGCGAGACCCATGTGCGGCGTTTCTACGCCCTGGACGACTGCGGTACCCGCATCAACCCCATGATCATCGAAGGGCAGATCCACGGCGGGCTGACCGAGGGCTTCGCGGTGGCCATGGGCCAGGAACTGGTGTTCGACGAAGGCGGCAATATCCTGGGCAACAGTCTGCTGGACTATTTCGTGCCCACGGCGGTGGAAGCGCCTCACTGGGAGACCGACTACACCGTGACCCCGTCGCCCCACCATCCCATCGGCGCCAAGGGGGTGGCCGAGTCGCCCCATGTGGGCAGCATTCCCTGCTTCACCAATGCGGTGGTGGATGCCTTCGCCCATAAGGGCGTGACCCACATGCAGATGCCCCACACGGCCTTCAACGTGTGGAAGACCATTCATCGGTTGGGGCTGGACACCCAGGACTGATTCAGTCATCCACGAGCGAGGTCCTATGCAGGTCACTCTGGAAAGATCGTTCCCTCTTGAAGCCTCGCCGGCGGCGGCCTGGAAGGTGCTGCAGGACATCGAGGCGGTGGCCGGCTGCATGCCGGGGGCGGAGATCACCGAAAAGATCGACGACAGCCACTACAAGGGCCAGGTGCGGGTCAAGATCGGACCGGCATCGGCCACCTTCAAGGGCGACATCGAGGTGCGCGGTCTGGATGCGGAGCAGCGCGAGTTGCACCTGTTCGGCAAAGGGGCGGACATCAAAGGCACCTCCACCGCGTCCATGGAGCTCACCGCCCGCGTTCGCGAGACGGAGGGACGCGCCGAGCTGGTGGGCACCTCCGAGGTGACCGTGAACGGCAAGATGGCCAGTTTCGGCGGGCGTATGATGACCCAGGTCTCCGAACAGATTCTCAAGCAGTTCGGCGCCAATTTCGCCGACCGGGCCCTGGCGGCAGGGGAGGATGCCGGTGCCGCCGAGGCGGCCGAGCGGGTCGCGGCCCAACCCCGGGAGCTGAACGGCCTGGCACTGTTCTGGAGCGTGTTGGTGGGCTTCTTCAAGGGGCTGTTCGGGCGAGGCAAGACCGGACACGTCAACCATTAGGAGCTTGA
>CAZNBB010000068.1:0-15425 GCA_964571225.1 uncultured Gammaproteobacteria bacterium | reverse complement strand
TTCGGTGCGGATTTTCGGTCCTTCTCGTCATGCAGTGCCCGCTGTGCGCCTCGAACGATCGAAGATCCGCCGTCGAAATTCCATCCGCGCGGTTCAAGCGCAGATGACTTTGACAGGCTGCCGGCGGATCCGGCGGCGGGTTGGTTGACAGGTGGCGGCAGTGAAGGATATTGCGGACTTCCAATGGCGTCTCGATGAGGCCGGCTATGTGGCTGAGCGCAGCCTGGCCGCCACCCTCATGCTGGTGTCCCGGATGCGGCGTCCGCTGCTGCTGGAGGGCGAGGCCGGCGTCGGCAAGACCGAGATCGCAAAAGCCCTGGCACGGGTGTTCGATTGCCCGCTGATCCGCCTGCAGTGCTACGAAGGCCTGGATGTGAGCTCGGCAGTGTACGAGTGGAACTACCAGCACCAGCTGCTCACCATCCGCCTGCAGGAATCCGAGCCGGCACCGGTGCAGGAGAAGGAACAGCATATCTTCAGCGAAGCGTTTCTGCTCAAGCGGCCCCTTCTTAAGGCCATCACCCAGCCCGAGCCGCCGGTGCTGCTGGTGGACGAGATCGACCGCACAGACGAGGAATTCGAGGCCTATCTGCTGGAACTGTTGTCCGACTACCAGATCAGTATTCCCGAGATCGGCACGGTGCAGGCGACCAGCATCCCGTACGTGGTGCTGACCTCCAACGGTACCCGGGAGCTGAGCGACGCCCTGCGTCGGCGTTGCCTGTACCACTACGTGGACTATCCCAGCTTCGACAAGGAGCTGCGCATCGTGCACAAGCACCTGCCGGCGATCGGCGAGCAGCTGGGCGCCGAGGTGGTGGCTTTCGTGCAGGGGCTGCGGGAGCTGGACCTGCGCAAGCGCCCCGGCATCGCCGAGACCCTGGACTGGGCGGCGGCGCTGCTGCACCTGGGTCTCGAGGGTCTGGAGCAGGATCCGGCGCGGCTGGCGGACTCGCTGGCCTGTCTGCTGAAGACCAGGGAGGACCGCGATGCGCTCAGCGCGGAGCAAGTGCAGCGACTGGTAGCGAAGGTGAGATGAGCGGGAGCGTTGACAACCCTGCCCGCGCCGCGGACTTCGGCGACGCGCTCAGCGCGCGGGTAATCGGTTTCACCCGCATGCTGCGGGACCAGGGTTTTCCTGTCGGCGTGCAGGAAGGGCTGGATACCCTGCGGGTGGCACGCCTCTGCGATATCACCGATCCGCAGGGGTTGCGCTGGGGTCTGCGGGCGCTGCTGTGCACCTGCGCCGACGAGTGGCAGCGCTTCGATGAGCTGTTCAACATCTACTGGCGGGTTGAGGGGCCCCGTACGCGTAGTGTCACGACCGGCGCGGGTGGCGCCCGGCACACGGGCCGTGGAGAGCAGGGCGCGCAGGGCCCGGCGCGGAACATCGACCGGCCGGGTTTGGGCGATGCCCGGGGAATCGAAGGCGAAGGGCCCAAGGGTGGGGCCAGCGCCGCCGAGGTCCGCGCCCGAACCGATTTTCAGCACCTTGCCGACCAGGGCCAGCTGCGGGAAATGGAGCAGCTGGTGGAACGCCTGGCCCGGCGCATGCGCCGTCGTCTCGTGCGCCGCGCCCGCATTGCCCGGGCCGGCCGGCAGGTGCACCTCGGTCGAACCGTGCGCAACAGCCTGCGCTACGGCGGCCTGCCCCTGGACCTGGCTTTCCGCCGGCGCCGCCGCGAGCTCCCGCGCCTGGTGCTGCTGCTGGATGTGAGCCGCTCCATGAGCCTGTACAGCTACCTGTTCCTGCGCTTCGCCCGCGGGATCGTGAGTGTTTTCCGGGACGCCGACGCTTTCGTGTACCACACGCAACTGGTGCGGGTCACCGAGGCCCTGCGCGAGCCCGACATCGAACGGGTCAAGGAAAAACTGGCGGTGCTGTCCCTGGGCTGGTCGGGCGGCACCCGCATCGGCGCCTGCCTGGAGCGCTTCAACCGCGACTACGGCCGGCGGCTGCTCAATCGGCGTACCATAGTGGTGATAGTGAGCGACGGCCTGGACACCGGGCCGCCGGCGCTGCTGGCGGAGCACCTGCAGCGCATCCGACGGCGGGTGCGGCGGGTGGTGTGGCTCAACCCCCTGCTGGGCCGTGCCGGCTACCAGCCCCTGGCGGGGGGCATGCGGGCGGCCCTGGGCGCGGTGGACGTGTTCGCCCCGGCCCACAGTCTGGACAGCCTGCGGGCGCTGGAACCCTATCTGGTCAACGGCTAGGGCACTGGAGGAGACAGCGATGGTGGAAAACGATGCCGTGTTGGAGCGTGCCAACGAGCTGCGGGCCGCTGGCCGGCCGTTCGTGCTGGTGACGGTGGTACGGGTGGAGTCGCCCACTTCCGCCAAGCCGGGCGCCAAGGCGATCATCGAGCCCGACGGCGTGATCCAGGGCTGGGTGGGTGGCGGCTGCGCCCAGCCGGCGGTGATCAAGACCGCCAGGCAGGCCATCGCCGACGGTCAGGCGCGCCTGATCCGCATCAGCCCGGAGCGGGAGGCGCCGGTGGAACCCGGTGTCACCGATTTCGGCATGACCTGTTTCAGCGGCGGCACCCTGGACATTTTCATCGATCCCATCGTGCCCCGGCCGGCGCTGCTGATCGTGGGAGCCTCGCCGGCGGCCCGGGCCCTGAGCGCACTGGCGGCGCCGTTGGGCTTTTCGGTGACGGTGGCTTTCCCCGGAGTGGACGCCAGCCAGTTCCCGGACGCCGGCCGGCTGGTGGAGAGCCTGCAGCCGACCGCCCTGACGGATCTGCGACCGGGCTATGTGGTGGTGGCCACCCAGGGCAAGCGCGACGAAGCCGGACTGGAGGCGGCCCTGGGTACCGGCGCGCCGTTCATCGCCTTCATCGCCAGCGCCCGCAAGGCGGCCAAGCTGCGCGAATACCTCACCGAACGGGGCCATGATCCGTCCCGGGTGGCGGCCATCGAGTCGCCGGCGGGGGTGGAGATCGGCGCGGTCACCGAGGAAGAGATCGCCTTGTCGGTGCTGGCCCGCCTGGTGCAGGTGCGACGCAGCGGGATCGTGGAACCGGTCGCGGCGCCGAATGCCGAGGCGGCCGCTCCCGCACCGGCCGAATCCCCTGCCGAGGCGCTGGGCGAGTCCGTCGATCCGGTGTGCGGCATGACGGTGGACATTGCTACCGCCGACTACCACAGCGAGTATGGCGGGCGCGCCTGGTACTTCTGCTGCGGACATTGCCAGCATGCCTTCGACAAGGATCCCCAGCGCTACGTGGATGCCCTGGAGGCAACCCCGTGAAACGGGTGTGCGCCCTGCTGCTGGCCGCCGGCCAGTCGCGGCGCATGGGCGCGGCGAACAAGCTGACTCTCGACGTGGACGGCGAGGCGCTGGTGCGGCGCACGGCCCGCACCCTGCTGGGGTCCGGTATACAGGACGTGGTGGCGGTGCTGGGTCATGAGGCCGACGTGATCGGGCCGCTGCTGGCGGACCTGCCGGTGAAGGCGGTGCTCAATCCCGACTATGCCGACGGGCAGATGACTTCGGTGCACCGTGGTCTGGCCGCTCTGGACGCCCCTGGCGACGGGGTGATGGTGGCGCTGGCCGACCAGGCCCTGCTGACGGTGGCGGACGTGAATGCGCTGATCGACGCCTTCCTGGACATCGAGGAGGGTCGGGTGCTGGTGCCGGTGCACAAGGGCAGACGGGGCAATCCGATCATACTGTCCTACCGTCACCGCGAAGCCATTCTGGCCGGGGCACCCAACCTGGGGTGCCGGCGGCTGATCGAACGGCATCCGGAGCTGGTGACGTCGGTGGAGATGGCCTGCGACCATGTGGTGTTCGATCTGGATACCCCGGACGACTACGTCGAGTTGCAGCGGCGGCTGGGCGTAGTCGTTGGACGAACGATGGAGGGTTGAAACATGGCCCGCGACATATTGGACGTACTGCTGGAAATGCGCCAACGGGGCGAACCCTATGCAGTGGCCACGGTGGTGGAAACCATCGGTTCGGCATCCGCCAAGGTGGGATCCAAGGCGGTGGTGGGCCACGACGGTCGGGTGGTGGCTGGCTGGGTAGGGGGCGGCTGCGCGGAGAGCACCACCTGCGACACCGCCCTGCGGTGCATGGGAAACGGGGAGAGCGCCATCATC
This sequence comes from uncultured Gammaproteobacteria bacterium, assembly GCA_964571225.1. GTDB lineage: Bacteria > Pseudomonadota > Gammaproteobacteria > DATFLG01 > DATFLG01 > DATFML01. Next base: position 11,315 of record CAZNBB010000068.1, on the reverse strand, counting down.
GATATCGATCTGAACGACGAGGTGCTGGGTGTGGGAATGCCCTGCGGCGGCAGCATGCGGGTGTACGTGGAACCGGTGTTGCCGAAGCCCGTGCTGTGGATTCTGGGCCACGGACGGGTGGCGGAGTGCCTGTGTCAGTTAGGAGACCTGATGGGCCTGGAAGTGGTGGTAGATGATCCGCTGGCCACCCGGGAGCGCTATCCGGCCGCCACCCGGCTGATCGACGATGATTTCGACTACGGTGCGCTGCAGCCGGGCCCGGACGACTATGTGGTGATCGCCACCCAGCACAAGGGCGACCACGAGTCCATGAAGCGCACACTGGCTTCCCAGGCCGGCTACATCGCACTGATCGCCAGCCGCAAGCGTTCCCGCCTCGTCATGGATTACCTGGCCTCGGAAGGCATACCACGCGCGGACCTCGACCGGGTGATGGCGCCGGCAGGGCTGGACCTGGGCGCCCGTACCCCCGAGGAGATCGCGCTGTGCGTGATCAGCGAGATCGTGTTGCGGCGCCGTCACGGCAGTGGCGCTCCCATGCGGGACAAGCTTGCTGGAGACCGTCCTGCCGCCGTCGCCAAAGGGTGACCGCCGGCCCGCGGCACGAAGAACCGGATATGAGCATTGCCGCGCTTACCGCTGCCTGTGCTCCTGGAACATGCCTGCCGAACTCACCGGTTCGGCGATCTGCACCCCCCTGACGGTGGCCAATCTACTCCTTCGGGCTGTCTCGGTGTGAATCTAGTGCTGCGCTGATGCGCATTCGGGCTTCCCGGGTCAATCCGGCGGTGTGCCTTGCATGGACCACTTGGCGGTACGTGCGGGACAACCATCGCAGCTGAGCCGCGTAACGCCGGCAGGCGCTGCAAATCAGCAGATGCAAACGGACACCCGCCCGGGAAGCCCAGGGGAGCGTGCGCTCGCCGGCTTCGGAAAGCAGTCGTGCTACGTCGCGGCATTTGCGCATGTCGCCTGACCTCGTTGGCTGGGCGGGCGGTGCCCATGGAGGCATCGGCAGGGCCGACAAGATGCCTGCCTGATCGCGGAAGAACACGGGCAGCCATGGCCGCAGGAACTGGCTTTCAAACGCACCGGCCTGCCCGGGTTCCCTGGTCCATCCAACCCGTTACCCCATTGGTCGGCGTAAACGGACATCCATTACACGGCCGGTGCACCCGGTCTGCGGAGCGCATAACTCCCCAAGCCTCTTTGCAGGTGCCGCCGGGGGCCGGGCGCCACGGTAGTTACGGGACAGGGGCCTTGGCGGCCAGAGGTGCCCGCAATATCGGGCCCGCCAAGCGCAGCCCGTTGCGCCGGACATGTTCAGCGCCCATCCAGGCCGGGATATCCCCGGGTAACGGGTCTCGCGGTTCTCCGACGGCGGCCAAAGGGCGGGGCGGTTGCGGGAGGAAAGATATGGTTGTCCATATATACGAAATATCGTATATTTAAGCCCATGAACATCGAACCGGTCGCTTTTTTCAGAGCCCTTGCGGATGCCACCCGCCTGCGCTGCCTGGTGCTGCTGCAGCGGGAAGGGGAGTTGTGCGTTTGCGAGCTGACCCATGCGCTGGGATTGGTGCAGCCCAAGATTTCCCGCCATCTGGCCCAACTGCGGGAAGCGCAGATCGTGCTGGATCGTCGCGAGGGGCTGTGGGTGCACTACCGTCTGCACCCGGATCTGCCGGCATGGGCACGGACCGCATTGGAAGCGGCCTCGACCGGTGCCGCAGATCAACCGCTGTTCCTTCAGGACCGTGCGGCACTGGCGGACATGCCCAACCGTCCGGGGGCGCGCTGCTGCGCGTGATGCCTTGCCGCCGTTCGTCGATCGTTCCATTTTTTCCCTTTTTTTCACAGGAGCTGAGCCATGGCCCGTTTCCATGTCCACGTGACCGTTCAGGATCTGCAGACCAATATCGACTTCTATTCCACGGTGTTCGGTGCCGCGCCGGCGGTCGTCAAGGACGATTACGCCAAATGGATGCTGGACGATCCGAAGGTGAACTTCGCCATCTCCACCCGCGGTCGCGAGCCGGGGCTGGATCACGTGGGTATCCAGACCGAATCGGACAGCGAGTTGGCGGCCATCGAAGGGCGTCTGGCGGCTGCCGGCATCGCCGGCGAGGCGCAGCCCGGCACCGCGTGCTGCTATGCCCGCTCCGACAAGTACTGGACGGTGGATCCCCAGGGCATTCCCTGGGAGGCGTTCCATACCCTGGGATCGGTTCCCACCTTCAACGAGCAGGAGGGTACCGACAGCTCTGAAGGCAACGCCTGCTGTGCGCCCAAACTCAACAGCTGTTGCTGAGGGCAAGCCCATGAATCTTCTTTTCCTTTGCACCGGCAATTCCTGCCGCTCCCAGATGGCCGAGGGGTGGGCGCGGAGCCTGGGAGGCAACTGGCTGCAGGTTCAGTCGGCGGGCATCGAGGCCCACGGCAAGAATCCGCGGGCCATCGCGGTCATGCAGGAAGCGGGCGTGGATATCTCGAGTCAGGAATCGACCCGGGTGACACCGCAGATGCTGGCAGCGGCGGATCTGGTGGTGACCGTCTGCGGGCATGCCGACGAGCACTGCCCGGTGCTGCCGGCGGGTACGCGCAAGGAGCACTGGCCCCTGGACGATCCGGCCAAGGCCACGGGCTCGGAGGACGAGATCATGACCGTGTTCCGTGCGAGCCGGGACGATATCCGCCGTCGGGTCGGGGAGCTGTTGGAGCGGCTGGGTGCCGAAGAAAAGGCGGTGCCATGACTGCCCAGTGCGATGTCACCGCGCGACGTTCAGCCGGTGCCCGGATGGGGTTCTTCGAGCGCTACCTGACCCTGTGGGTCGCGCTGTGCATTGTGGCCGGCATCGCTCTGGGGCATTTCCTCATGGGCCCGTTCCAGGCCGTGGGACGCATGGAAGTAGCCCAGGTCAACCTGCCGGTGGCGGTGCTGATCTGGCTGATGATCGTCCCCATGCTGCTGAAGATCGACTTCAAGGCGCTGCATCACGTCAAGGAGCACTGGAAGGGCGTGGGTGTCACGCTGTTCGTGAACTGGGCCGTCAAGCCGTTTTCCATGGCCCTGCTGGGCTGGATCTTCATCCGCGGGATCTTCGCTCCCTACCTGCCCGCCGCTCAGTTGGACAGCTACATCGCGGGCCTCATATTGCTGGCGGCGGCACCCTGCACCGCTATGGTGTTCGTGTGGAGCAACCTCTCCGACGGTGAGCCCCATTTCACCCTGACCCAGGTGGCCCTCAACGACACCATCATGATCTTTGCGTTTGCGCCCATCGTGGGACTGCTCCTGGGGTTGTCGGCCATCACCGTGCCCTGGGACACGCTGTTTCTCTCCGTGGTGCTGTACATCGTCATCCCGGTGGCCTTCGCCCACGCCTGGCGCCGGCGGCTGCTGGCGCGGGGTGGGGAGGTCGCGCTGCAACGCACCCTGGCCCGCCTGCAGCCCGTATCCCTGGTTGCGCTGCTGGCGACCCTCGTGCTGCTGTTCGGCTTCCAGGGCGAACAGATTCTGGCCCAGCCCCTGGTGATCGTGCTGCTGGCGGTGCCCATCCTGATCCAGGTGTATTTCAACTCGGGTCTCGCCTATCTGCTGAACCGCCACTTCGGGGTGGATCATCACGTCGCCGCGCCATCGGCACTGATCGGTGCCAGCAACTTCTTCGAGCTGGCGGTGGCCGCCGCCATCAGCCTGTTCGGCTTCCAGTCCGGTGCCGCTCTGGCCACCGTGGTCGGCGTGCTGGTTGAAGTGCCGGTCATGCTGTCGGTGGTGCGCATCGTCAATGCCAGCCGCGGATGGTACGAGCGGGGCGCCAAACGGGCCTGAACGATACCCAGGGTTGCGTCCTGGTCCACCCCGCCGGCCCCTGACGACAGAACCCTGTTGGGCCGGACAGGCCCAAGAATACGTTAGAGCCACGGAACCCACGGAACCCACGGAACGGTCTTCAATTAAAATCAAATGCGCCACGCAAAGCACGGAAAACACGGAACACCATGGACAAGGGCGCAATAGCGTTTGGGAACCTGTGTACAGGTCGATCAAGTGGATGATCGCAAGGCCCAAAGGGGCGAGGAAGCGCAGTTTACAAACGGTCTGTCGCTACGCGACGCCGCATTCCGAGCGCCCTTGCAACGCCGTGATCGCCGCTTCAGCGGCCTGTGCAGAGGTTCCTTAGCCGGACGGCATTGCGCCGGGTGTACTCAAGACCGTGGAGTTGCGGAAGCCGCGGTAGGGGCTTCGGAAATGCTGGGAACGTCACAGAAGCCCCGAACACACCTCCTAACTGTCTCCATCGGCCAGACTCCGGACTTGACACACTGGCTGTCGGCCGGGCCGGTCCGCTCCGGTCAATCCACTGACCAATCCCCATTGACGGCTGGATAGCAGCAGTTCCGAGGCGCTGATTGCGCCTAAGGCTTGGGAGTGTATTACCGTCAAGTCTAGGTTAAGAAAACGTTAATAAAACGGTAAGCAACCGTACATATTTGTTCCCGACCATATGTCCTCGCCAGTGCAAGCTGGAGCGTCTTCTTTATCAACTTGTCCTTGAGAGGTCATTCATGAACTACAAATCGTCGTTGGTCGGTGGTCTGCTTGTGGCCGCCGCCTGTTCCGCGCCGGTCGCCCACGCCGATGACCAACGTGGCGGCATGGACGTTGCGCGGTTTCCCGCTCACCAACACGGCAAGATGGATTTTGGTCAGCTCCGCGACCGCCTGCTGCACAGCCACTCCCGGCAGCTGTTCGGTGTTGTCCGGCCGCTGACGGAGGCGTCCAGGGAGAGCGTGGACGCGGCCACCGCGGAAGCCAATCCCCTGTCGATGATCACCCTCGCCAAGGGCCTGCGGGCACGGGTGGTCGCTTCCAGTGCCGCGTTGGGCGCCAACATCGACATGATGACCCTGTGGCCGGCCGAGCATCCGACCCACCTCATCGTCTGCAACGAGCAGGGTCCCGATCAGGCCGGTCTGCAGCGCGTACGCCTGTCCGACGGGCAAGTGGAGACCATCCTCACGGGTACGAAGTCCTGCGATCCCGCCCACACCACGCCCTGGGGTACGGTCGTGTTCGGTGAAGAAGCCGGGGCAACCGGATCGATTCTGGAGATCATCGACCCGCTGCACACCACCGGCGTCGTCTACGACCGGGTCGCCGGCACCTTCTCCGGCCCCGATGCCGCCCACGTGGCCGAGCGCCCGGCGCTGGGTCATCTGTCCTTCGAGGGGGTGGTGGTCTATCCGAACGGCGTGGTGTACTACGGTGACGAAAACCGTCCCTATCAGGGCACCGGCGGAGGCGCCTACTTCAAGTTCGTGCCGGACATGCCCTGGAACGGCAGCGGTCCGATCGCCAGTCTGGACCAGTCGCCGCTTGCCTCGGGCAGCGTGTACGGCCTGCGTCTGGGCAAGCGCAGCGGCAATACCGACTACGGCCAGGGCAGCAGCACCGGTCGGGGCACGTGGGTGCCGGTGATCAACTCCTATGACGCCAACCTGCGCGCGGCCGCCGCCGATCTGCAGCTGACCGGCTACTACCGGCCCGAGGACGGCAGCGCTGACGAGAAGGCACTGGCCAACGGTATGGTCCGTTTCTGTGCCAACAACACCGGCAACGAAGAGGACAACCGGAACTGGGGCGAGACCATCTGCGTGACCGACGGCAGCCTCGCCGAAGCCGCGGCCAACACGGCCACGCCGGAAGTGCAGCTGTTCGTGGTGGGCACCAAGGACTTTTCCATGATGGACAACATCGCCTACCAGCCGGGCCGCGGTAACTGGGTGATGCACGAAGACCGCGACGCTGTGGGCATGACCGGTGAGGGCTATCCATTCAATGACAGCGTCTGGATGTGCCTGGAAGACGGTGCCGACGTGGACACCCTGAGCGACGGTTGCGTACGCATCGCCACGCTCAATGATCTGCATGCGGAATCTACCGGCGGGTTCTTCGACGCTGAAGGTAAACACTATTACCTGAGCGTGCAGCACAACGTGACCGGTCACGGCACCATCTTGGACATCACCGGGTGGCGCTGAACGTCTAGGTTGTTGCGGGACCAGAGCGGGAGGCCAATGCCTCCCGCTTTTTGCTGGGGGCGGTCGTTGTGGCTCGACCTGCCCAGAGCGGCGCGACAGCGTCGCCCCATATCAGATTCCCACGCCCCTGCCACATTCTCCATTGTCGCCTGGTGTCCGGTCCGTGAGGACTGGGGAGCGGCCGTACAGTCGAACTGTCCGGGGGTCCGGGCTCTGGTGCCATTCGCGGCTGCCGGGTTCGGCGCGGTGCTGATCCGGGACTCAGCGGGCGGACGGATTCCCCGACGAACGTGATGTCCCGGCGCTGGTTCCGGTATCCTCTAGAACAGCGCCAAGGACGGAGCATTCCAGCGGCACGCCGGGGCGGGTACAGGCCCGCGCGTGCTGCCCGGCGGGCGAATCGCCGAACATGAATGCTGACAAGGACAATGGCGGATACGGTCCTGCATGGAGACTGTGCAGGAATACGGCCGTCCTGCATGTGGTAACGGCAATCAGTGGCGTGGTCTTGCTCGGCGGGTGAAAAATCGCGGAGTCGTACGGTCTCGGGGGCTGCGGGTCGCAGGCCGCAGGAGTACTTCTGGGATTCGTCTTCGCGCTGGCGCTCATCGCCAACGCTCCCTGGCCATCGGCGCTCTCGTTCTGTGCAGACGGGATCGGGCGCTGGTGGCGCAGTCGGCGCTGCCGGTGACCCTCGCGGTCGTCGTATGGTTTGTCAAAGACGAACCCCTGATGACCTTTGCGTTCTTCGGGTACGCGGCCGTGGTGCTGTTCACGGCCTGGAAGAGATAGTTCAATGCCCGTGCGTAAATGCCGCAGTCGATCGGCCTTGCTGACGCGGGCAGCGGTCGACGGTCTTGCGCCCATTCCCGCGTTTCCGTGATGCGCCGATTGTCGGCCGTGTGCGCTCGCGAGCGGGTGCCGGGCCGGTCGGCCCACCGCCATCAGGCGCATTCCACGGGCTATTCCCCCCGCGCTCATAGTGTTGTCCGTTCAACGGTCTGCCCGGAGGCTTGACCTTATAGGTTACTATAGGGTTTAAGCTTTGATCTGTCCGGAGGTGAAGCCATGCAGACCATGACCATCGGCCGGCTCGCCCGGGAAGTGGGGGTGGCGGCCGGCACATTGCGATATTACGAACGTCTGGGATTGATCACGCCGGCCCAGCGTACTGCGTCGGGCTACCGCGTCTACGGCGACGATGCCGCCCGCCGGTTGCGGTTCATCCGCCGGGCCCAGGCGCTGGGCTTCTCCCTGGAGGAAATCGCCGAGCTGCTGGCCTTGAGCGACAATCCGCGCGCCAGTGCCGGCAAGGTCAAACGGTTGACCCAGAAAAAGGTGGACGATATCCAGGCCCGTATCCGGGACCTGCAGCGCATGCAGCAGGGGCTGGAATCCCTGGCCGAGCGCTGCAGCGGCCACGGGCACACGGCGGAGTGCCCGATTCTGGCAGCCCTGAATCACGACGACGGGTGATCGATCATGCAGACCATTGAGCTCGGCATCGAAGGCATGACCTGTGCGAGTTGCAGCGCCCGGGTGGAGCGCGCCCTGCGCAAGCTGGCCGGGGTGAGCGAGGCCAGCGTGAACCTGGCCACCGAGCGGGCCAGCGTGAGCTTCGACCCAGCCGCCCAGTCCCTGGACGGCGTGGTTGAGGCGGTCAGCGGCGTGGGGTACACGCCGGTGACCGCGGAGTTGGAAATCGGCGTAGGGGGTATGACCTGCGCCAGTTGCAGTGCGCGGGTGGAACGTAAACTGGGCAAGTTGCCCGGTGTGTTGTCGGCCAGTGTGAACCTGGCCACGGAGCGGGCCAGCGTGCGCTATGTGCCGGCGACCGTCGGCCCCGACGATTTTGCACGGGCCATCGAGGACGCCGGCTACCAGGCGCGGCCCCTGGATGACGAGGACAGCGACCAGGAGGCGCGCACCCGGCGGGCGAGCCTGCGTGCCATGCAGCGGGACATCTGGACGGCGGTGCTGTTCACGGTGCCGGTGCTGGTTCTGTCCATGGGCGCGGTATTCGTTCCCGCTTTCGGCACCGCCCTGCAGCGCATCGCGCCCTGGCCCGCGTTCTGGGAATGGGTGCAGTTGCTGCTGGCCACTGTGGTGCTGTTCGTGCCGGGCCGGCGCTTTTTCCGCCCCGGTTGGATCGCCTATCGCCATCTGTCCCCCGACATGAACAGCCTGGTGATGACCGGCACCGGTGCGGCCTACCTGTACAGCGTGGTGGTGGTGCTGCTGCCGGGACTGTTCCCGCCGGAGGCCAGGAATCTGTATTTCGATTCCGCGGCGGTGGTCATCACCGTCATTCTGTTCGGCAAGTATCTGGAAGAGATCGCCAAGGGACGCACCAGTGCGGCCATCAAGAAGCTGATCGGTCTGCAGGCCAAGACGGCGCGGGTGGTGCGCGACGGCGAGGAACAGGAAGTGCCCATCCGCGCCGTGCGTGCGGGGGATTTGGTCATCGTGCGTCCCGGTGAACGCGTCCCGGTGGACGGAACCGTGCGCGATGGGTCCAGCTATGTGGACGAGTCCATGCTCACCGGCGAGCCGGTGCCGGTCGCCAAGGCAGCCGGTGACCGTGCTGTGGGTGGCACCGTCAATCAGCACGGCGTGCTGCGCATCGAGGCCCAGCAGGTGGGCAAGCAGACCGTGCTCGCCCAGATCATCCGGTTGGTGGAGCGGGCCCAGGGCTCCAAGCTGCCCATCCAGGGGCTGGCGGACCGCGTGGTGCGGGTGTTTACGCCTCTGGTGCTGGCCACCGCAGCCGTGACCTTTCTGGTGTGGATGATGTTCGGCCCGTCGCCCGCCATCACGCTGGCCCTGGTCAGTGCGGTGGCGGTGCTGGTGGTGGCCTGCCCCTGTGCCATGGGCCTGGCCACCCCGGCCGCCATCATGGTGGGCAGCGGCCGGGCCGCCGAGCTGGGTGTCCTGTTCCGCAAAGGGGAGGCGCTGGAGACCCTCAGCCACGTGGACACGGTGGTATTCGACAAGACCGGTACCCTGACCGAAGGCCGTCCCACCCTGACCGACCTTGCCGCCGCGGATAGTGACGAAACCGGTGCCCTGCGGTTGGCCGCAGCACTGGAAGCGGGCAGCGAGCATCCGCTGGCTGCCGCCATTGTGGCAGCGGCCCGGGAACAGCAACTGCAAGTGCCCGCGGTGGAGGACTTCCAGGCCATCCCCGGCTACGGCGTGAGCGGACAGGTTGAGGGCCGGCGGGTGCTGCTGGGGGCCGAGCGGCTGCTGAACCGGGAGCATATCGAGCCCGGCGAGTTGGCCGAACGGGCCGGTGCATTGTCGGCCCAGGGCAAGACGCCGGTGTTTCTGGCGGTGGACGGTGAGGTGCACGCGGTGCTGGCGGTGGCCGATCCCCTTAAAGCCGAATCGGCGGCGGTGATTGCCGCCCTCAAGAGCCAGGGTCTGCGGGTGGCCATGATCACCGGTGACAGCGCGCGCACGGCTTCGGCCATTGCCCGCCAGGCCGGCATCGATGAGGTGGAGGCCGAGGTGTTGCCTTCGGGCAAGGCCGATGTGGTACGGCGTCTGCAGAGCGAAGGCCGCAAAGTCGCGTTCGTGGGTGACGGCATCAACGACGCTCCGGCACTGGCCCAGGCCGACGTGGGTATTGCCGTAGGCAGCGGCACGGACATCGCCATCGAAGCGGCGGACGTCACCCTGACCCGTGGCGAACTGGACGGGGTGGCAACGGCACTGAATGTGGCACGCCGCACGCTGAGCACCATTCGGGGCAACCTGTTCTGGGCGTTCTTCTACAACATCCTGCTCATTCCCCTGGCAGCCGGCGTGCTCTATCCCGGCTGGGGTGTTCACCTCAATCCCATGTTCGCCGGCGTGGCCATGGGCTTCTCCAGCGTGTTCGTGGTGACCAACAGCCTGCGTCTGCGGCGTCTGCGGGCGGCTGAGATGCCTCCGGCGCCGGCGCTACCCGACGCCAAGCATCCCGGCGCGGCGACCATGTCCGCCGCCCACTGATCGATGATGTACCTTCATTTCATTGCAACGTTCGACACAGGAGCGAAACCATGAGTGAGATCACCTTGAAAGTCACCGGTATGACCTGCGGCCACTGCGTGGCGGCCGTCACCAAGGCGCTGCAGGAAGTGCCCGGTGTGGAGTCGGCCGACGTCAGCCTGGAGAAAGGGCAGGCGGTGGTTCAGGGCGCGGCCGATCCCACGGCGTTGATCGAAGCTGTCAAGGAAGAAGGTTACGAAGCGGAAGCCGCCGCCTGAGGTCGGCGGCGCATCGGGATCATAACCGTCATGGATAAGGAGATCGTTCTGTACACGACGCCCGGGTGCCCCGACTGCGCCGCTCTGAAGGCGTGGTTGGGGCAGCAGGGCATTGCGTTCAGCGAACGCGACCTCAGCCAGCCGGGCGTGGCGGACGAAGCCAAGTCCCGTTACGGCGTGCGCATCGCACCCATCACCGTGATCGGCGATACGTTCTTCTACGGCACGTTTTCCGAACAGGAGCCGAGGATCCGCGAGGCATTGGCCCAGCGTTGAGGGGCAATCTACGGGGAGACCGCAAAAGGCGCCACGGAAGACACGGAAAGCACGGAATAGTGAAGGTACAAACCAGGTACGGCGCGGGAGTGCGGCGAACGTTGTCGGGCGCATTAACCGAAGGGCATTGCGCCGGGCTGAAATGAGCAACAAGAGCCACGGAACCCACCGACCGAAGAAAACGAAGCCCACGATCTCGGGCTTCGCCACAACGTCACTTGCAGTGCTGCCACCCACGCGAGCCAATGCTTCTTCCCGCTGTTTCCTGGCGACTTGAGCTTTCCTTATGAACTTTCCGTGGGTTCCGTCGGTTCCGTAGCTCCCAACAGCTGTCGTAGGTTGAGCTGAGCAACGCGAAGCCCAACGCCGCATCCCGCCGCAGGGGCCCGTGCAACGCCAGCGGGAACGTTACACGTGTTGGGCTTCGTTGCACTCAGCCCAACCTACGGCACTCACCCCAACCTACGGCACTGTCCTTTACCACCGGCATCCTCGGTATGAACTTCGAACTTCAGCATCATACGGCGCAATAACCGAAGGGCATTGCGGCGGACTGAAATGAGCAACAAGAGCCACGGAACTCACGGAATCCACGGACGGAACAATAAGGACGGACAGGCCCCCGGGTTTCGCCACAACGTCACTTGCAGGTGCGGCCACCCACGCGAGCCGATGCTTCTTCCGGCTGTTTCCTGGCGACTTGGGCTTTCCTTATGAACTTTCCGTGGGTTCCGTGGATTC
>CAZNBB010000067.1:0-20845 GCA_964571225.1 uncultured Gammaproteobacteria bacterium | reverse complement strand
CACTCGCTCCGCCTTGCAGGACGAAAAATGGGGCGCCGGCAGCGGCGACCCCTATGGTGTTAACAGGCCCTAGGATCACCGATCTTGCCAGCTCCGCAGGAGAGCCGGGGGAAAGTCAGGCCTGACGGATACTCGCCCGGCGTTCGAACTCCACCACCTCTTCGCGCAGCGCTTCGATGGTCTGCCGGCTCAGCACACTGCGGGTCTGGTCGCGCAATTCCCCATCCAGGTTGTCCGCCAACCGCCGGGCGGTCGCCACCAGGTCGTCCAACGCCTGCACGCCGGCCATCGGTCCGGGCAGGCGCATGAACAGGCTCAGCCCCGGCGTCACGAAGTCGTCCATGGCCGCCGGGTCCAGGGTGCCCGGATCCACCAGGTTCGCCACGCTGAACACCGGTTCGGCGGCACTGTCCTGACGCGGATAACGGTGATAGATGTCCATCGCCCCGAACTGCAGACCGGCGTCAGTGAGAGCGCGGGTCACCGCCGGGCCGCGAAAACGCTGCCCGCGGGGAGCCACCACGAACAGCGCGACGATCTTCTCGTCCTGGGTCGGCGGTCGCGGTGCGCCATCCCGGGCCGGTGCGGCGGGTTCTTCGGCCGGTGCCGACCGAACGCTCTCCTCGGGCTCGGCGGCCGGTGCCGGGGGAACGCTGCGAGCGGCCTTCGGGGGTGCGGCAGGCTCCGGCCTGCGCGCCTGGGCTGCAGGCGGCGGCGTATGCGTCTGCCGGTCCTGGGCGTCCAGGCGCACGGCGACATCCGATTCCGGCGGCGCCGCCTGCTCGGCGACGATTCGCCCCAAACCCGCCAGTTCCTGGTCGAAGACGTCCGGGTCCACATCGGAAATGTGGGGTTCGCCCCCGTGACGGTCCAGCGGCGTATCTTCGATATGACCCAGGTCCACCGGCAGGTGGTCGCCGTTACGACGCGCCTGCCGCCGGGTCCATACATAGACCCCGGCGATGACCAGCAGGCCCACGATCAGCAGTATCCAACGCAAGGTATCCATGATGTCTTCAGATTAGACGTCTGTTCACCGCAGCGAAACCGCCCGACGCGGCCGAACCGTCCGTCACATCGCCGCCATCTGGGCCGCTTCCTCCACATCCACGGCCACCAGTCGGGACACGCCTGGCTCGTGCATGGTAACGCCGGTGAGTTGGTTGGCCATTTCCATGGTGATCTTGTTGTGGGTGATGAAGATGAACTGCACCCGCTCCGACATCTCCCGCACCATGTCGCAGAAGCGCCCCACGTTGGCGTCGTCCAGGGGGGCGTCCACCTCGTCGAGCATGCAGAACGGCGAGGGGTTGAGCTCGAAGATGGAAAACACCAGGGCCACCGCGGTCAGCGCCTTTTCGCCGCCGGACAGCAGGTGGATGGTGCTGTTACGCTTGCCCGGCGGCCGGGCCATGATGGTCACGCCGGTGTCCAGCAGGTCCTCGCCGATCAGCTCCAGGTAGGCATGCCCGCCGCCGAACAGGCGGGGGAACATGCGCTGCAGGCCGCTATTGACCTTGTCGAAGGTCTCCTTGAAGCGGGTGCGCGTCTCCCGGTCGATCCTGTGGATGGCATTCTCCAGAGTTTCCAGGGCCTCGGTAAGGTCCGCGTGCTGGGCGTCCAGGTAAGTCTTGCGCTCGGACTGCTCCTGGAACTCCTCGATGGCCGCCAGATTGATGGGGCCCAGGCGCTGGATACGCTGCTCGAGCTGCTCCACCTTCTGCTGCCAGTCCTGAACGTTGGCGCCCTCCGGCATTTCCGCATCCAGGGTCTGCAGTTCCAGGCCGGTCTCGGCAAGCTGCTCCAGCAGGGTCTGGCTGCGTACTTTGATCTCCTGCCAGGCCATACGTTCCTGACCGAGAGTGTCCCGCAGGGTCTGGGCATCCCGCTCGTGCTGTAGTCGCTGCTGCTCCTGCTGGCGATGGGTATGCTCGATATCCTCCACCGCCCGGCGCGCCTCGGAGAGCTCCGCCTCCACCTCGCTGCGCCGCTCCAGCATCTGGGCCAGTTCCTGCTCGGCCTCAACCAGCGGCGCCTCCCCCTCCGCGAGAGCTTCCTGCAGTTCCTCCCGGCGTTGGCGCAGGTGGCTCTGCTGGCTGCGCATCCGTTCCAGGCTCTGCTCGGTGCTGGTGCGGGCGGTGCGCATGCTCTCGATGCGTATCACCAGCGCCTGGGCCGCTTCCCGGTCGGTCCGCGCGCGGGCGCGGGTCTCGTCCTGGGCCTGACGCAGGTCGTCGCGCTGGGCGGTGCGCTGCTCGCGCTCCTCGGCCAGGGTCTCCATGGCTTCCAGGGCCGCATGCAGACGGCTGCGGGCCTCACCAAGCTCCTCGCGGCCACGGATATCGCCGGCGCGCAGTTCCTCGGCTTCCTCCCGCAGGGTCTGCACCCGCGACTGGGCCTGCTCCAGACGGCTGCGCCGGGCACCCAGCTGAGCGTGGATTTCGCTCTGCCGGCGGTGAGCCTGGTTGACCTCCGCCTGCAACGCCTCACGCCGCTGCTCGGCCTCCCGGAGAGCCTCGCGGGCCTCATCCTGACCCGCCTCGAGAGTCTCTATTACCTCAGAGTAACTATTAAGTTGTTCGTTTAACTCGCTGATTTCCTTTTCACGCTCAATCACCCCAGCGCGCTCGTCAGCATCTCTGGCCACCCGCAGCCAGCCCTGCCCGATCCAGATGCCCTGGGGGGTGATGATGGACTCGTGGGGCGCCAGACGGGTACGCAGGTCCAAAGCCTGGGGCAGGCTGTCGGCGGCGTACACCCCCCCCAGCAGGCTGTCCAGGGCCCAGGGGGCCCGTACCTTGCCCAGCAGGGGTGTGGCTGCCTGGGTGCCTGCGGCTGCGCCGGCCGGTGCCCCGGTATCCACAAGTGCCAGAGCCCCGTGCTCCAGGCCTTCCAGTACGCCCGCCACCTGGTCGATGCCGTCCACGCACACCGCTTCCAGGTAGAAACCGAGCACGGTCTCCACCGCCCGTTCCCAGCCGGCGTCCACGTGCAGCTGCTGCGCCAGACGCGGGGCATCCTGCAAACCCTGGGACTCCAGCCAGTCGGTCACGGCGCCGGCGCGCCGACCCAGGGCCGCCTGCTGCAGTGCATCCAGGGAGGCCAACCGGCCACGGGCATCCTGCTGATGGCCGCGCACTTCGTTCAGCTCGCTGGATTGGCGCTGAATCGATTCCCGCAGCTCGCTGATGCGGGCCAGGGATTCCTGCAGTTCCCCGTCCAGTACGGATGCGCGCTCTGCGCCTTCGGCATCCTGGATAGCGAGGGACTCGATCTCCTCCTCCAGTCCGGTGACCGACAGATTGCCCAGCTCCTGCTCGATGCGCTCCAAGCGCTGAGCCAGTTGCATGAGCTGGCGGTCCAGATGATCGATGCGGGTGCGTTCCACCTGGGCGGTCTGGGAAGGCTCGGCGGCACGTCGGTTGAAGTCCTCCCATTGGACCTGCCAGTCGTGCATGGCCTCTTCGGCCTCGCGCAGGGCGGCGGCCGAGGTCTGCTCCCGTTCCCGCAGGGACTCCAGCTCGGGCTCGCTGCGGGCAAGCTCCTCGGACAGTTCGGCCAGCCGGCCCGAATCCACCTCGATATGGGCCAGAGCCTCGTTCCAGGCCGTCTCGGTCTGGGCAAGCTCCTGCTGACGCTGCTGACGACTGTCCTTGCCGTGCTGGATGGCCTGCTCGACCCGGGCGATGTCCGCACCCAATCCGTAGTAGCGGCCCTGCACTTCGTTGAAGGCATCGTTGGCCTCGACGAGCGCTTCCCGCCCCTTCTCCATGGCGGCTTCGATGGCACGCTGCTCGGCGATCACCGCTTCCAGGGCTGTCTCGCGCTCCTGGATGGCCCGCTCCCGGCTGGCGCTGTCCTCGTGCTGGGCACGGTAGCGCAGGGCCAGCAGCTCGGCCTTGGCGCGACGCTCCTCCTGCTTGAGTTCCTTGTAGCGTTCAGCGGTGCGGGCCTGGCGCTGCAGCCGTTCAAGTTGTTTCTCTATTTCTTCTCGCAAGTCATCGAGACGAGAGATATTTTCTCTGGTATGACGAATGCGGTTCTCGGTCTCCCGACGGCGCTCCTTGTACTTGGAGATGCCGGCCGCCTCTTCCAGATAGATGCGCAGATCCTCCGGCTTGGCCTCGATCAGCCGGGAAATCATGCCCTGCTCGATGATGGAGTAGCTGCGCGGCCCCAGGCCGGTCCCGAGGAAAATGTCGGTGATGTCCCGCCGCCGGCAGCGGGTACCGTTCAGAAAATAGGATGACTGGCCGTCCCGGGACACCTGGCGCTTGATGGAGATTTCGTTGTACTGGGCGTACTGACCGCCGACGCTGCCGTCGGCGTTGTCGAACACCAGTTCGATCATGGCGTGGCCCACCGGCTTGCGGCTGTTGGACCCATTGAAGATGACGTCCGCCATGGAGTCGCCACGCAGGTTCTTGGCAGAGCTCTCCCCCATCACCCAGCGCACGGCATCGATGGTGTTGGACTTGCCGCAGCCATTGGGACCGACGATGCCCACCAGGTTGCTGGGCAGGTGGATGGTGGTTGGGTCGACGAAGGACTTGAAGCCGGCGAGTTTGATCTTGGTCAGACGCATGACGGGCGAAGATACACAATGGCAGTTAGAATATACAAGCTTCACGGACGGGAATTGGCGGCACCATGCCGGCGGGCCGCGGCGCCCATCGGGAGAACCCCAACCAAAGACTTTGTTTACCTGTCCTTTATCAACCTCCTTCTTGCAGTCGACGGGCGATGAGCACACAACCGAGCAAAGAGCTGGAAACGTTTCCCAACCCGCACCCCCAGCGGGACTACACCATCCGCATCCGCATTCCGGAGTTCACCTGCCTGTGCCCGAAAACGGGCCAGCCGGACTTCGCCACCCTGGACCTGGAGTACGTGCCCGACGCGCGCTGCGTGGAATTGAAGGCGCTCAAGCTCTACGTCTGGTCGTTCCGGGATGAGGGCGCCTTCCATGAGGACGTGACCAACCGCATTCTGGAGGATCTGGTGGGGGCCTGCGCGCCGCGCTTCATGCGCCTGACCGCCGAATTCAACGTGCGCGGCGGCATCTACACCACCGTGGTGACCGAGCATCGTGATCCTCAGTGGACACCGCCGACTGCAGTGGCATTGCCCTAGCGTGCCTCTATAGTGTTTTTTGTCAATTTCTTAGACTGCAAACCTCATGTGGTCAATTAGCATATTGACGGGCTCGCGAGTTACCCGACAAGCCGGTTCGGGACCGTCGGCCGCAGGGATGCGGCCGTCGAGCGTACAGGGACGTATTTACAGCGTGTCCCGAACCGGCTTGTCGGGTAACCAACCGGACGCCGGCCAAATCGCGGACTGCCGGGCCCGATCGTGACCGGGGCTCCGGAAGCCGAAGCACTCTACCTGGGAGTGGACCTGGGCACCTCCGCCTGTCGCCTGTGCGCCATCGACGATGCCGGCAAGGAACGGGCCTGGGTCCGCACCAAACTGCCCGCTCCTCATCGCCGGGGAGTGGAGGTAGACCAGACGGCGGAACTGTGGTGGACGGCACTGGAACAGGCCATGGATGCGCTCTCCTCCAAGGTGCCGCCCGGGAGCATACGGTCCATCGCGGTGGACGGCACCTCCGGCACGCTCCTGCTGTGCGACCCCGACGGCCGACCCGGCGGACCGGCATTGATGTACAACGACGCCCGATCCACCGTGGAGGCCCGCCGCATCGCCGCGGTGGCACCGGCCGAATGCGGCGCCCACGGCGCCACCTCCAGTCTGGCCAAGCTGCTCTATCTCCAGGGCACCGCTGCGGCGGACCGGGCCGGCCACGCCCTGCACCAGGCCGACTGGGTGACGGGACGTCTAACCGGGCGATTCGGCGTCAGCGACGAGAACAATGTCCTGAAGCTGGGCTACGATCCAGTCCAGCGCAAGTGGCCGCAATGGTTAGCCGAACTGGGCGTGCCGCGATCGTGGCTGCCCAGCGTGTATCCGCCCGGCACCCCCATCGGATCGCTGGCGCCCCAGTGGGCTCGACGCTGGGGCCTGGCCCCCGACGTGCGGGTAGCCACCGGCACCACCGACAGCACCGCCGGCTTTATCGCCACCGGGGCCCGGCAACCCGGCGAAGCGGTCACGGCCCTGGGAAGCACACTGGTGATCAAGGTGCTGGCCCGCACGCCCGTGTTCGCTCCGCCCTACGGCGTGTACAGCCACCGCCTCGACGACCTGTGGCTGGCAGGCGGTGCCTCCAACACCGGCGGCGCGGTATTGCGCCGCTTCTTCAGCGATCGGGAGCTGGACCGTCTTACCCCTCACCTGCAGCCCCAACAGCCCACCGGACTGGACTACTATCCACTGCCCGCCGCCGGCGAGCGCTTTCCGGACAGTGATCCCGGACGCGAGCCGCGACTGGAACCGCGCCCTAACGACGACGTGATATTCCTGCAAGGCCTGCTGGAGAGCATCGCCGCCATCGAGGCCCGCGGCTACCGGCGCCTGGCGGAACTGGGCGCGCCCTACCCTTCCCGCGTGCTGACCGTCGGAGGCGGGGCGGTCAATGCGGCCTGGACGGCGATCCGGGCCCGACTGCTGGGCGTGCCGGTGACCGCGGCGCCTCACCAGGAAGCCGCCTACGGCGCCGCACTGCTGGCGCGCCGAGCCTGCAGAATGTGATCGGGACTCTCGCGCCGCCGACTGTGGCATCATCCCCGCCAACTGGAGACAACCGGACACACCCATGAAGGATTCCGTCACCGGTGTCGGCTGCCTGATGGAAGGCTGGCGCCTGATCCGCCGGCCGGGTCTGCGCCGCTATGTGGCGGTACCCCTGGCCATCAACGCCGTGCTGTTCGCCGCCGCCATCGCCCTGTCGGCGGTCTGGTTCGACGAGTTGATCAATCACCTGCTCAACTACCTGCCGACCTGGCTGGACTGGCTGCGCTACCTGCTGTGGCCCCTGTTCGCCGTGGGCGCACTGATCGGCGTGTTCTACACCTTCACCCTGGTGGCCAACATCATCGCCGCTCCCTTCAACGGCCTGTTGGCCGAAGCGGTGGAACGCCTGCTGACCGGTGCCGCACCGGTCGAGGGGGGCTGGCTGGCACTGCTCAAGGACGTGCTGCCGAGCCTCATGTCGGAAGTGCGCAAGCTCGGGTACTTCGTGCTGTGGGCCATTCCCCTGGCGATCCTGTCGTTCATCCCGGTGATCAACCTGGCAGCGCCGTTCCTGTGGGCCCTGTTCAGCGCCTGGATGCTGGCTTTGGAATACGCGGATTATCCGATGGCCAACCATGGCCTGCAGTTCGTGGCCCAGCGTGAACGCCTGCGCCGCCGCCGCCTGCTGGCCCTGGGATTCGGCGGCGCCACCCTGGGCCTGACCCTCATTCCCATCGTGAACTTCTTCGCCATGCCGGCGGCGGTGGCGGGCGCCACCGTGATGTGGGTGCGGGAGCTGCGGGACAGTGGCGAAGAGCCTTAACCCAGATAGGCACGCAGGCGCGCGATGCCGTCACGCAGCTGATCCATCCCGGTGGTATAGGCAAAGCGCACGTGGCGCTCCGGCAGATGGGTACCGAAATCGATGCCCGGCGTGATGGCCACGCCGGACTGCTCGAGCAGGTCCCGGGCGAAGGCGAAGCTGTCGTCCGTGAAGCGGCTGCAGTCCGCATAGAGATAGAAGGCGCCTGCCGGTGCCTGGGGAATCCCGAACCCCAGCTCGCGCAACGCCGGCAGCAGATAATCCCGCCGTTCCCGGAACGCCTGGCGACGCTCCTCCAGCAAGGCAATGGTCGCCGGTTCGAAGGCGGTCAGGGCCGCGTACTGAGCGGGGGTAGGCGCCGACAGAAAGAGATTCTGGGCGAGCTTCTCCAGGTCCGCCACGTAGGCCTGCGGCGCCACCACCCAACCCAGTCGCCAGCCGGTCATGCCGAAGTACTTGGAGAAGCTGTTAATGACAAACACCTGATCGGACACCGCCAGCGCGGTAACATCGTCGATCCCGTAACTCAGGCCGTGGTAGATCTCGTCGACGATCAACCGGCCACCGCCCCCATGGGCCACTTCGGCCAGCGCCCGCAGTTGCGCCTCGTTCAACACCGCGCCGGTGGGATTGGCCGGCGACGCCACCAGCATGGCAGCGGTTTCCGGCGTCCACAGCTCCCGGGCGCGGGCGGCGCTCAGCTGATACCCGTCGTCGGCACTCACCGGCACGCTCACGGGCAGCCCGTCCACCAGGTGCACGAAATTGCGATTGCAGGGATAGCCGGGATCGGTGAGCAGCACACGGGCCCCGGGATTCACCAGCACCGACAGCACCAGTTGCAGCGCGCCGGATGCCCCCGGGGTGACCACCACCCGCTGAGGGTCCACGGTCGCGCCGTAGCGGCTGGCATAGAAACCGGCAATGGCTGCCCGCAGCTCGGGAAGACCGGCCGCCGGCGTGTAGTGGGTATGACCGGCGGCCAGCGCCGCGCGGCCCGCTTCCACGATGGGCTCGGGGCTGGGAAAGTCGGGTTCGCCGATTTCCATATGCACCACCGAACGGCCCGCCGCTTCCAGCTCCCGGGCCCGCGCCAGCAGCGCCATGACATGAAACGGCTGAATCCGCTCCATGCGCCGCGCCAACGGCGTCGGGGAAGTGCCGCGATCAGCCATCGGCCGCTTCGGGTTCGTCGCGCAGGCTCAGCCTGTCCAGCAGCCTGACGTCCACATAGCGGGCGCCATGTGCGTCACCGGCCAGCACCGTGAACGGCATGTCCGGTTCGCCAAGATGATCCAACACCAGGGTCGCGCCGCTGAAGTCCTGGCCGCGGCTGTAGGCGCTCACCGTCACCAGCGTAGGCACGCCGGCCCCGAGGGCCGAGCGCACGCCGTTCTCCGTATCCTCGAAGGCCAGGCACCGTTCCGGCGCCGCCCCCAGCGCATCCAGCACATACTCATAGATGTCCGGCGCCGGCTTCTTGGACGGCACTACGCTGCCCGCGCCGATGACCTCGAACCAACCCGGCGCGTGCCGGTCCAGGCTGTGCTCGAGCAGGGCGGTCACATTGTCGGGCGTGGTGGTGGTGGCGATGGCCAGACGCCGCCCGGCCGCCCTGGCCTCCTGCAGCAGACGACGCACCCCCGGTCTCAACGGCACCTCGCCGGCGGCCACGGTGCTGGTGTAGATGTCGGTCTTGGCCTTGTGCAGCCCGGCGATGAAGTCCTGCAGATCGTCGGGGCGAGGGAAATCGGTGCGGAAGCTATCCAGGTAATACCGTATGCGCTCCTTGCCCCCGGTGACCGCCAGCAGCTTGCGGTAGAGCTTCGGCGACCATTCCCAATCCAGGCCGGCGGCGGCGAACGCCGCATTGAAGGACTGGCGATGTACTTCCTCGGTTTCGGCGAGGGTGCCGTCAACGTCGAACAACAGGGCGTCGAACTCGCTCATGGGGCTGGCCACCTTGTGGTTTGGGTTGTGGAAAGGGGAGCGCCTGCCTGGGCGCGCGCCGGCAATCCTGCCGATAAGGCCGCGCACCGACAACCGCCTGCGCCTCCACTTCCGGATCGCTTGCGCGGCCGGAACCTGACCGGGCCACTGACGCCCCGGAGCCCGGCGCGGTCCGATTGTGATTGCATGCCGGGGGCGACGCAACATTGCGCGCTCGGGGGAAAACTTAAGCATTGAGGCTAAACCTCGAAAAATCAGTGTGCTGGCCCGGCTCCCCGGGCTAATCCCAGACTTGACTAGAGACCTCGATGCGCTGAAACTAGGCGGCTTATTCACCAGCCGGCAGGCCCGCTCACTGGCACGGTTTGCGAGGGTCCCAGCTGGTAAAGCGCTGATCTACGGAATTTTGCAGGAGAACTGCATGCCTACGACGAAGAAGTCTGTGCAGAAGAAGGCCTCGGCCCCGAAGAAGAAGGCGGCCGCCAAGACCAAGGCCTCGACTGCCAAGAGCACTGCCAAGAAGGCGCCGGCCAAGCGCGCGACCGAGAAGACCTCCGCGCCCAAAAAGGCCGCGCCCAAAAAGACAGCCGCCAAGGGCAAGCAGCCTGCACAGACGTCGGCGCAGGGCGCCGTGTACGTAGGGCCCAACGCCGATATCGCCCCCTACGAACTGAAGGCGGGCGAAGAGTACATGAACAAGAATCAGGTGGAGCATTTCCGCAAGATTCTCTGGGCGTGGAAGCACGATCTGATGGAGGAAGTGGACCGCACCGTGCATCACATGCAGGACGAAGCGGCCAACTTTCCCGACCCCAACGACCGCGCCACCCAGGAATCGGAGTTCAGCATGGAACTGCGCACCCGGGACCGGGAACGCAAGTTGATCAAGAAGATCGATGAGGCGCTGGACAAGCTCGATCACGACGAGTACGGCTACTGCGACTCCTGCGGTATAGAGATCGGCGTGCGCCGCCTGGAAGCACGCCCGACCGCGACCTTGTGCATCGACTGCAAGACACTGGACGAGATTCGCGAAAAGCAGATGCGCGGCTGACAGCCGGCGGCGGTGCGGGACGGCCCAACGCCCCGCACCGCCGTCTCCTGCACACCCCAGCTCCCCGCCGCGTCGAGCCAACACGGCATGGCCATCCCCGCCCCGCCCGACGAACGTTTCAAGTCAGCCCCGTACCGTGGCCGATTCGCGCCCTCGCCCACCGGGCCCCTGCATTTTGGTTCGCTGATCGCCGCTGTCGCCAGCTACCTGGACGCCCGCAGTCACGGCGGTGACTGGTATGTGCGTATGGAAGACGTGGACCGCCCGCGGGAAATGCCGGGGGCCGCGGACAGCATCCTGCGCAGCCTGGAAGCATTGGGCCTGCGTTGGGACGGACCGGTGCTGTACCAGAGCCGGCGGCAGGACGCGTATGACGCCGCCCTGGAACAATTGGCCGCAGACGGGGCGATCTATCCCTGCGCCTGCAGTCGCCGGGAAATCGCCGACGGCGCGGTGGCGGGACCCAACGGAGCCATCTATCCGGGCACCTGCCGCAACGGCCTGCCGCCGGGACGCACGGCCCGTGCGCTGCGGGCGCGGGTGCCGCCGCAGCCCGTCGATTTCGACGACCGCCTGCAGGGCCACTGCAGCCAGGACCTGATCACCGAAGTCGGCGACTTCGTGGTGCGCCGCGCCGACGGATTGGTCGCTTACCAGCTGGCCGTGGTCGTGGACGATGCCGACCAGTGGATCACCCACGTGGTGCGCGGCAGCGACCTTCTCGATTCCACCCCCCGTCAGATCCATCTGCAGCGTCTGCTCGGCCTGCCCACACCCTCCTATCTGCATCTGCCCGTCGCCGTCGACGCCAACGGCGACAAGCTCAGCAAGCAGACCGGGGCACCGAGCATCGAAGGCCGAGAGCCGCTCGAGCTGCTGTTGAACGCACTGCGTTTTCTGGGACAGCAACCTCCCGAAAGGTTGTTGGAGGAAGACCGCGAAGCGTTGTGGCAGTGGGCCGTTGCCCATTGGGACCCAAGCCGTATCCCTACCACCACTGCAATACCCTACGCTGATCCCCCCTCCGTGTGATGCGTTTGTGGTCGCCGTCATCGCCTGGCGGGAATACCTCGCCGAGACTGGCCATACCGGTAGCCTGTTGAGTTAGAATGGCCTAAAACATTCGCTGTCCGGGCACCGCATCCGGCCGGCGCTCGAAAGACAACGGAGCCCTGCCTGCCCCGCCGGTGCACCCTTGGGGCGGCCCGCAACCCACAGGAGAACAGGCGATGTCCGAACACAAGGTCTACGACATTCCCCCGGAGTTCGCTGCCAACGCCCATATCAACGAGGCGCGCTACCGGGAGATGTACGAACGTTCCGTGTCCGATCCTGACGGGTTCTGGGCCGAGCAGGCCGAAGAATTTCTTACCTGGTACAAGCCCTGGGACAAGGTCCTGAACTGGGATTTCCACAAAGGCGACATCCGCTGGTTCGAAGGCGGCAAGCTCAACGCCAGCTACAACTGCCTGGACCGCCACCTGGAAAGCCGTGGCGATCAGGTTGCCCTCATCTGGGAGGGCGACGACCCCAACGTGGACAAGAAGATCACCTATCGCGAGCTGCACGAACAGGTGTGCAGATTCGCCAACGTACTCAAGGCCCACAACGTCAAGAAGGGCGATCGGGTCTGCATCTACATGCCGATGATTCCCGAAGCCGTGGTGGCCATGCTGTCCTGTGCGCGTATCGGCGCCGTGCATTCGGTGGTGTTCGGCGGCTTCTCTCCGGAGTCCCTCAAGGATCGCATCCTGGACTCCGACTGCCGGGTGGTCATCACTGCCGATGAAGGCGTGCGCGGCGGGCGCAGGGTGGCGCTGAAAGCCAATACCGACGAGGCGCTGAAGTCGTGTCCCAATGTGCATACCGCCGTGGTGGTGCGACACACCGGCGGGGACGTGGCATGGACCGACGGTCGGGACGTCTGGTACCAGGAGGCCATGCAGGCCCAGTCCACCGAGTGCGAACCGGAGGAAATGGACGCCGAGGACCCCCTGTTCATCCTCTATACCTCTGGATCCACCGGCAAGCCCAAAGGCGTGCTGCACACCACCGGCGGCTACCTGCTGTATTCGGCCATCACCCACAAGTACGTGTTCGACTACCATGACGGCGACGTCTACTGGTGCACGGCCGACATCGGCTGGGTCACCGGGCACTCCTACATCGTGTACGGACCCCTGGCCAACGGCGCCATCTCGCTGGTCTTCGAAGGCGTGCCCAACTACCCGGACGCCTCCCGCTTCTGGCAGGTGGTGGACAAACATCAGGTCAAGTCCTTCTACACCGCGCCTACCGCCATACGCGCCCTCATGCGCGAAGGCAACGGACCGGTCACCAGCACCTCCCGCAGCAGCCTCAAGATCCTGGGCACCGTCGGCGAGCCCATCAACCCGGAAGCCTGGGAGTGGTACTACAACGTGGTGGGCGACGGACGCTGCCCGGTAGTGGACACCTGGTGGCAGACCGAGACCGGCGGCCACATGATCACCCCTCTGCCGGGCGCCACCCGATTGAAACCGGGCTCGGCCACCCTGCCCTTCTTCGGCGTGGTGCCGGCGCTGGTGGACAACGAGGGCAACCTGCTGGAAGGGCCCGGCTCCGGGAACCTGGTGATCACCCGTCCCTGGCCCGGCCAGATGCGCACCGTGTACGGCGACCACCAGCGCTTCATCGACACCTACTTCAAGACCTACCCGGGCATGTACTTCAGCGGCGACGGCGCCCGTCGGGACGAGGACGGCTACTACTGGATCACCGGCCGGGTGGACGACGTGATCAACGTGTCCGGCCATCGCCTCGGGACCGCCGAAGTGGAAAGCGCCCTGGTGCTGCACGATGCCGTGGCAGAAGCCGCGGTGGTGGGCTTCCCCCACGACATCAAAGGCCAGGGCATCTATGCCTATGTCACTCTCGTCAAGGGATTCGAGCCCAGCGATGAGTTGCGCAAGGAACTGGTGGACCTGGTGCGCAAGGAAATCGGACCCATCGCCACCGTCGACGTGGTGCAGTGGGCACCGAGCCTGCCCAAGACCCGCTCCGGCAAGATCATGCGCCGCATTCTGCGCAAGATCGCCGCCAACGAAATCGACAACCTGGGCGATACCTCCACGCTCGCCGATCCCGGCGTGGTCAAGGACCTGATCGAGAACCGGGCCCACCAATAGCCGCGCTCGGCCGGGCGCTGCGCGCGACAGCGCCCGGCAGGCCTTGCCGCGGGAGCGCAGCAGGCACGACACCGACATGAAGTCCATCACCATCGACCAACTGGACGTGCTGCTGGTGGAACCGTCCACCACCCAGCAGCGCATCATCGGGGACTATCTCGCCGGTTTCGGTGTGAAAGCGCTGAGCTGCGTGCGCGATGGCGCCAGCGCTCTGAGCCGTATGGAAGGTGCGCCTCCCGATCTGGCCATCAGCGCCATGCACCTGCCGGACATGACCGGCACCGACCTGATCCGCACCATGCGCTCCAACGAACGGCTGCGTGACATCGCCTTCATGCTGATATCCAGCGAGACCGATATTCGCTATCTGGAACCCTTGCGCCAGGCGGGCGTCATCGCGATCCTGCCCAAGCCGTTCGAAGCCCAGCAACTGCAACGCTCCCTGTATACCACCCTGGACTTTCTGGAGCCGGATACCCTGAATCTGCGCCACTACACGCCCGATGAACTGCGGGTGCTGATCGTGGACGACAGCACCACGTCGCGGCATTTCGTCCGCCAGGTCCTGGAACGCATGGGTATCGAACAGTTCAGCGAGGCCGCGGACGGGCGCGCGGCGCAGCGGATGATCGACCGGGAGTTCTTCGATCTGATCGTCACCGACTACCACATGCCGGAGATGGACGGCAAAGAGCTCATCGCCTATATCCGCGCCCAGAGCACCCAACCGAGCGTCCCGGTACTGATGGTCACCGGAGAATCGGACTGCAACCGCCTGGCGGCATTGGAGCAAAGCGGCGTTTCCGCGATCTTCGACAAACCGTTCGATGTGGACACCCTGCGCACGGTCATCGAAAAGGCACTGGTATGAACAGCCCTCTACGCTCGCTGCGCGCCCCGCGTGCGGGTGCCCGCTGAGACCCGGCTTACCGCCTCCCTGCCCCCGCCCCCCATGAGAGTACGCAGCGACTTCCGACCGGCCTGGTGGCTGCCGGGTCCGCACCTGCAGACTTTGATGCCCAACCTGCTGCGCCGCAGTCCCCGCAGGGGACTGCGGCGCGAACGCCTCGAGCTGGGTGACGGGGATTTCCTGGATCTGGACTGGGCCGGGCCGCCGAGCGGGCCTCTGGTACTCGTACTGCACGGACTGGAAGGCTCCATCCGCTCGCCCTACGCTGCCGGCATCGTCAACACCCTGGCCGCCGCCGGCTACCGAGTCGTATTGATGCATTTCCGCGGCTGCAGCGGCGAACCCAACCGTCTGCCCCGCAGCTACCATTCCGGCGAAACCGGTGACCTGGACACGGTGGTGCGGGAGCTCAAACGTCGCCATCCGGAACGGATGTTTTTCGCCCTGGGCTATTCCCTGGGAGGCAATGCCCTGTTGAAGTGGCTGGGGGAAAAAGGCGCCGATGCCCCGGTGGATGCCGCCATCGCCGTTTCCGTGCCGTTCGACCTGAGCCAGGCCGGTCACCGGCTGAAGCGTGGCTTCTCCCGTGTCTATCAGTGGCACCTGCTGGGCAGGCTGCGCCGTTCCGTACGCCGGAAGGCGCAGCGCATGGAACTGCCGATCACCGTCGACAAGCTCGACGCCATGCGCACCTTTCGCCAGTTCGACGATCAGGTCACCGCGCCTTTACACGGCTTTCAAGATGCCGAAGATTACTATGGCCGCTGCAGCAGCCGCCAGTTCCTGGCAACGATCGCGGTCCCGACGCTCATCATCCACGCGCTCGACGACCCCTTCATGACCCGGCAAGCCGTACCTACCGACAGCGAACTTTCCCCGTCGGTCACCCTTGAACTGTCGGACGCCGGCGGTCACGTGGGCTTTGTGTACGGCGCCTTCCCGTGGCAGCCCCGCTACTGGCTGGAAGAGCGCATCCGCGCCGAATTCGATCGGTGCCTGCACACAAACGCTCCCCAGCCGCTGGTCTGAACGGCCGGTGCCGGATTTCAGGCATGCGGCAGCCGCGGCACCCTGCCGCCTGTCCGCGCAGTGGGGCCTGGCTACGCCAGCCGCCCTCAACAACCCGCCTCGGTGCCGTTCACGTGCCCAACGCGAGTGCACAACACCCTGTCACGGATAGTCCTGGCGGGTCGGTCGAACCATTATGTTGCTGATATGGACATGTGGCGGTTGGGTGACGATAGCGTAAATAGCATTCGCCACATCATCACCGTACAGCAGAGGCCCGAACGCCTCGTCGAAATGACTCACCTGTTCGTCGTCGTAACCCGCGGCATCCTGAAAGCCGCTTATCACCACGCCTGGCTCCACCAGGGACACTCGCACTCCCTTCGGCCCCACCTCCCGGCGCAGCCCCTCCGCGAGCCCGTGAACAGCGAACTTGGTGGCGCCATAAACCGCACTGAAGGGGGATATGTGCCTGCCCACCACCGAACCGATGACGACGATGTCGGCTGCCTGATCCGGGAACCGGCTCTTCTGGCTCTCCACCATACTGCGCGCCGCCTTCTGAAGCAGCGCCAGGACACCGGTGACGTTCAACCGGGCGATGTCCTCGAACTTCGACAGTTCCGCGTCCGTCACCGAGCCGCCAAGGCCCCGCCCGGCATTCGCCACCACGATATCCGCCGGTCTTCCGAACCGATCGAGCGCCGCCTCGAAGAGGCTGTCCAACACCGGAACATCGCCCGCGTCACCCGCGATGCCCACAAACGCATCTCCCAGTTCCCGTTCCAACGCCCGCAGCCCGTCCCCATGGCGAGCGTTTCCGACCACCCTGAAACCCGCAGTCACGAACTTTCTGGCGGTCGCCTCCCCAATGCCGGATGTGGCACCGGTGATGACGGCGACTCGGGAGTCGCGATCAGTCCCGTCCCGATTCTTTTCGGTCATAGAAGCATGCCCTCTCAGTCATGAACATTGAACGCCTTTCTCTGTGTCCATTGCCCGCCCCGGCAGGCGATCGCACGCGGCCACTGGCAGCCGGTGTCGCGCACACCGGGCCACCACTGACTACGCGCCGTCGGTGCACAGCTCTATGCGCCGGCGCGGGTGGGTCGGCAGGCTCAGAACGTCAGTACGGTGAATCCTTCAGCGATCGCCTTGCCGATGGGCTCGCCGACATAGGCCAGATTGGCTCCCTTGGCTTCCAACTCTTCGACGGTCCCTTCCGTTTCGGCGACATGGCGACAGAACAGCGTCCCCTCAATTTCCTGCACCATGGAAAACATCTCCTCGTCACGCGCAACGGTCTGCTGGCTGTCGCCAAAGACTACAACGCGCACGTCGTCAACCCAGCCCCGCCGCTTCGCGTTGACGCCCCACAACAGACCGGGCATGAGCTTACTGCGCTCTCCAGATGCCAACCATATCAGTACCTTAGCCATTCTCATCTCCTATCGGTCGTCACCCATCCAGTTTCTAACAATCGACACTATTATTGAACGATCGTTCCAGTTTAGGCGCAGACACTGACACGGTCAATCTTGAATAATCGTTCAACAACGCTAATATATACGCAATGTTCAGATCGGAAGATTCATGGCTAGACGCATCGAATACGACCCCCAGCAGGTGCTGAAAAACGCGATGCAGGTGTTCTGGAGAAAGGGGTATTGCGCCACCAGCATGGCCGATCTGGTGGACGCCACACACCTCAATCCAGGCAGCTTGTACGGCGCATTCCACTCCAAGGATCAGTTGTTCCTGAGGACCCTGGATGAATACGGCGCCCGGGCCGCCGAGCGCATCGCCTACGCACTGTCGGAACCGTCCTCCCCGTTGGCGGCAATCAAGTCCTATTTTTTCCAACTCGCGGAGGACTCGGCAAAAGCGACCGGCCGAAAGGGATGTTTTCTGGTCAACAGCGCCCTGGAGCGGGCACACCGCGACAAGGCTGTCCAGGCTCGGGTCAAACACCACTTCGAGACCATCGAGGGCCTGCTGCGAGAGGCGTTAGCAAGGGCCCAGGCGGCTGGAGAGATCCCCAAGGAAAAAGACTGCTCGGCGCTGGCGAGCTTCATGATCAGCACGATCTGGGGGCTGCGGGTCATGAGCCGTACCCGTCCGACAGCCGATCGGACACGGTCGGTGATTGAGCAGATGTTGCGGTTGCTGGAGTAGAGACACGTCGACACGACCCGGTGCTTGGTCCGTGAACCGCCCCTGTTCCCGTAACTACGGGTAGTCCGATTGGACCTACGCCAGCGTCGGCGTTGCAACTCCCACTGGTTCCTTAGATACCGGGGCTCCCTTGGCTCCCGACTCCTTCCGTCGACGTGAAGCAGCACCCGGCACCAGCCGGGCCTCACGCCGTATCCCGCGCGCAGAGCCGCAACCGCCCCGAGCAGGCCAATACAACAATGCATCAATATATTTCAATGAGTTGCTAAATCGCGCTCAGTGCGCAATGCACTGCCTCTTGGAACCGACTTCACCCATTCTTAAAGCTTCCCGGCCCACCGCCGCTACTCAAATCACACAATTTTGTCAAGCGGTGAACACACATAATGGCCACTGCCCATAGCAGCGGCCATTGTCAGCGCACCACCACTGGGAACGACGACTGTCGACGACAGGGCAAGGGGGAAATACGCCAATGACCAAAATCAAGCTCCTATTCATCGTGTCCTTTGCCTGCGTGTGGTTCGCGGCCAAGGGGGCCCACGCCGCCGATCCGTCGGCGGACATCTACTCCATTCAGTATTCGGCCGACGGAAAATACGTGGTGACCGGCGGCGCTGCCGGCGACGGGCTCAGCGCAGACCACAAATTCACGGGCGGCATCAAGATATGGACGGCTTCCACGGGCAAGCTCGTGAAGGCGTTCGGGCAGCACGTCAAGCTGCGCAGCATCTTCGGCACCCGCTACGGGCGGGTCGGAAAGCGTGACTGGGGCATCCGCAGCTTCAAGGATATCGTTCTCAACGGCAGCTATCCGGACGGCAAGATCATTCTGTTGCCCAGTTCCCTGGGACGGGTCGGCGCCACCGGAAAGGATCGCGCTCCCGACTTCATTGGCGCGGCGCTGACCTTCTCGGGCAAGGCACCCCGCCGTATCGAGTTGGGCAGCAAGCCCCCGGCTCCGGGCAACTGCGGCAAGAACCCGTACACCTTCAACTATATCGGCCCGGTGGTACCGTCGGAAAACGGCAAGTTCGCGGCCGTGGTGGTCAATGTCTGCAAACCGGTTCGTTCCGACGACGGCTCGAACAAGATCATGGGCTACCGCTACGATTCCAGCCTGGACGTCGTCAATCTGTCCACGCTGAAGACCGTGAAAACCTTCAAGAGCATCGACGCAGGCGTATACGCCCTCGGCATCAGCAACAACGGCAGGCGAGTGGCATTCGTGGGCAGTGAGCGGTTCGCGGTGATCGACGTATCCACGGGCAAGCGCCACGTGGTCGAAACCTACAACGATCCGTTCTTCCAGATTCCCCGCCAGTTCAGCATGCTGAACTTCAGCCCCGACGGGAAGGAGTTGGTATCACTGCGCTACGTGTACCACATCGACAGCGGCAAGGAGACCAGTCTGCCCTGGAAGAACAAGGATATCGAAAAGGCCGATCCGTCCTACGTGAAGATTGCGCCCAACCTGAGCTACTTCGTGGTCATCATACCCAAGCCTACGGCGGTGGTGTTCGGCGACGACGGTCTGCCCCACGCCTACGGCAAAGCGGATCGCATAGTGCTGCTTAACGCCCATACCGGCAAGGAAACCCGCCTGCATATCACCAAGAACCTCGAGGACGGCAAGCGTTGTGTGGCGGCCATTTCACCTGACAGCAAGCATGTAGCCGTCGCCTGCATGGGTGGATTGATCAAGGTGTTCGATGCCAGAACCGGCAAGGTGGTCTGGCACAAGCAGAACGTCGGCTATAACCAGCAGGAGTCGGATTCCAAGTTCATTCAGGCCTCCACCGACACCGGCCTACCGACCCCGCTACCTGAAATGCTGGCCGACGCCGGCTTCGGCGGACGCTGAGAACTCCGGGGGGAGGTAAGAGGGAGCGGCCCGCCGTCGCGCAAAGGTGGGCCGCCACAACAAAAAGGGGCCGCTTAGGCCCCTTTTCTTTTCGGTGTGCGACGGATGTCGACGTTACTCGTCGCCGACCGCCTTCATGCTCAGCCGGATGCGGCCCTGCTTGTCCACTTCCAGCACTTTGACCCGCACCATGTCCCCTTCCTTGAGCTTGTCGCTGACGTTCTGCACGCGCTCGTCGGAGATCTGGGAAATGTGCACCAGGCCGTCCTTGCCGGGCAGGATGGTGACGAAAGCGCCGAAGTCCATCAGCTTGGCCACGCGGCCTTCATAGATCATGCCGACTTCCACATCGGCGGTGATGAGCTCGATGCGCCGACGAGCTTCTTCTCCGGCCGCCTTGTCCACTGAAGCGACCCGCACGGTACCGTCATCGCTGATGTCGATGCTGGCGCCGGTCTCTTCGGTGATGGAACGGATGGTCACACCACCCTTGCCGATGACATCCCGGATCTTCTCCGGATCGATGCGGAAGCTGATGATGCGCGGGGCGAACTCGGACATTTCCGAACGGGGCGAAGCGATGGCTTCGTTCATCTTCCCAAGGATGTGGATGCGGGCCTGGTGGGCCTGCTGCAGGGCCTTGTCCATGATCTCCTTGGTGATGCCCTGGATCTTGATGTCCATCTGCAGAGCGGTCACACCGTCGGTGGTACCGGCCACCTTGAAGTCCATGTCGCCCAGATGGTCCTCGTCACCCATGATGTCGGTGAGGACGGCGAACTGGTCGCCTTCCTTGATCAGGCCCATGGCCACACCGGCCACCGGAGCCTTGATGGGCACGCCGGCGTCCATCAGCGACAGACTGCTGCCGCACACACTGGCCATGGAGCTGGAACCGTTGGACTCGGTGATCTCCGACACCACCCGCAGGGTGTAGGGAAAGTCCTCCTGGGTGGGCATCACGGCCTGAACACCGCGCTTGGCGAGCCGGCCGTGGCCGATCTCGCGACGCTTGGGGCTGCCGACCATACCCGTCTCGCCCACGCAGTAGGGTGGGAAGTTGTAGTGCAGCATGAAAGGCTCGCGGCGCTCGCCTTCGATGGCGTCGATAATCTGCGCATCCCGGGCCGTTCCCAGGGTGGTGACCACCAGGGCCTGGGTCTCGCCGCGGGTGAACAGGGCCGAGCCGTGGGTGCGCGGCAACACGCCGGTACGGATGGTAATCGGCCGTACGGTGCTGTTGTCGCGCCCGTCGATG
>CAZNBB010000066.1:307-20976 GCA_964571225.1 uncultured Gammaproteobacteria bacterium | reverse complement strand
CTTCGGGCCGGTCCACAAGCCCCCTCGGCCGCGTTGCACTCGCTTGAATTGGCAAACGGCCAGTCCTGCGCTCGTGCGCCTTGCCGATGAGGCTTGTGGACCGGCTGAGAGGCACAGTATTTTCCGCATGGACCACTGGTGACACGGTGGCGGTGCCCTTCAATTATAAGCCAGCCACCGGCCCGGGCAATCGGGCGACGGCGACCCCGGGCGGGGCGCCGATCCCGCCATCCTCATGTCTTACGGGGGTCAGAGCTCGTAGGACTGGTGCAGCGTCGGCATTTCGACGCGGGTCCGGTCCAGCCGCTTGGCGAAATGGCCCATGGTCTCTTCCTCGCCGTGGACCAGGAAGGTGCGCTGCACGCCTTTGATGGCGTTGTGCCAATCCAGCAGCTCGGCCTGATCGGCATGGGCGGAAAAGCCGTTGATGGTGTGGATGGAGGCGCCCACCCGGATTTCCTCCCCGAATATGCGCACCGTGTGCGCTCCGTCGATGATGCGGCGGGCGAGGGTGCCGTTGGCGGCGTAGCCCACGAACACGACGCTGGAGTCCCGCCGCCATAGATTGTGTTTGAGGTGATGGCGGACCCGGCCGCCGGTGCACATGCCCGAGCCCGCCATGATGACGGCACCGCCGCCGATCTCGTTCAGCGCGATGGACTCGGATGTCTCGCGGGTCATGTGCAGGCCCGGCACCAGGAAGGGATCGCGCTTCTCCTGGAACAGCTCGGCCACCTTCGGTCCGTAGCATTCCGGGTGATGCTCGAAGATCTCGGTGGCGGAGATGGCCATGGGAGAGTCCAGGAACACCTGCATGGAGGCCGGCAGGTGGCCTGCCTCCACGCCGGTGCGCAGAAAGTAGAGGATCTCCTGGGCGCGCTCCAGGGCAAAGGTCGGGATGACAACGTTGCCGCCGCGCTTGAAGGTTTCGGAAACGGCCTGGTAGAGCTCATCCACCGACGGTTCCAGCGCCTTGTGCAGACGGTCGCCGTAGGTGGTTTCCATGACCACCACGTCCGCCGCGGAAGGAGGGGCCGGATTGCCCAGCAGTGGCCGGCCCGCATTGCCCAGGTCGCCGGAAAACACCACTCGCCGGTGTCGGTCGCCTTCATCCAGCTCCAGCAGGATGCTGGCCGAGCCGAGAATATGGCCGGCGTCCAGAAACGTGGCGCGTACCCCGGGGCAGATATCCAGGGGTTTCCCGTAGGTGGCGGTGCGGCCGAAATAGTCCAGGCAGTTCAGCGCATCCAGCACGCCATACAGCGGCGTGGCCGCGTCGTGTTCGTGACGATTGTGGTGGTTGTGGCGGGCCGCCTTGCGGGACTGGTAACGGGCTTCCTCCTCCTGCAGGTGGGCCGAGTCCAGCATCACCAGCCGGGCCAGTTCGCGGGACGCGCCGGTGGTGACGATTTCGCCCCGGAAGCCGCGCTTGGCCAGCAGCGGCAGCCGCCCGCAGTGATCCAGATGGGCGTGGGTGAGCAGCACGTGGTCTATGGACTCTGGCTCGAAGCCGAACGCTTCGGCGTTTTCCTCGGCCAGCTCCCGTCCGCCCTGGTAGAGGCCGCAATCGATCAGGATGCGCTTTCCGCCGCATTCGACCATGTGGCACGAGCCCGTGACGCCGCGGTCGGCGCCGTGGAAGGATATCTTCACTGCCCGCTCCTTATGCCTTCGTTGCCTGCGCGGCCCCTCGGCCGCATCAGTGATGGTTCCTGTCGCACTGACAGTCAGTCCCTAGGGAACCTCTGCTTCCCTAGAACAGCGGCTCGCCGTTGATTCTGTGCCAGTGCTGGATGCCGTCCCAGATCTCCTGGGCCGACTCGGCGAACCAGAACAGGTCCCGGTCTTCGGAATCGATGACGCCCTCCTCGACCATGAAGTCCACGTTGACCGCCCTGCGCCAGTAGCTTTCGCCCACCAGCACCACGGGCACCGGTCGGATCTTGCGGGTCTGGATCAGCGTGAGGGTCTCGAACAGCTCGTCGAAGGTGCCGAAGCCCCCCGGAAATGCCACCAGCGCCCTGGCCCGCAGCAGAAAATGCAGTTTGCGCAGAGCGAAGTAGTGGAACCGGAAGCACAGGTCGGGGGTGACGTACGGATTCGGGTACTGCTCATGGGGCAGGTTGATGTTGAGCCCGACGGATTTGGCGCCGCAGTCGAAGGCGCCGCGATTGGCCGCTTCCATCATGCCCGGCCCGCCCCCGGTCATGACCACGATGCGCGAGTCCTGCGGGCCGCCGCCGGCGTTGCCCACCATACGTCCGAATTCGCGGGCCACTTCGTAGTAGCCGCTCTTGGCGTGCAGCCGTTCGGCCACGGTCACCCGGCGCTGCAGTTCCCGGTCGCCGGGAGCGGCCGCGGCCGCCTGTCGGGCGGTCTGAAGTCGATGCAAAGCCGCCGCCGGTTCGGGAATACGCGTGCTTCCGAACACCACGATGGTGTGGGCCACGCCGTGTTCCTGCAGCAGCAGTTCCGGCTTGAGGTAGTCGATCTGCAGCCGTACGCCACGGGTCTCGTCCAGACCCAGGAAGTCCACATCCTGATCTGCCTGCCGGTAGCTGGGGCTGGACGCGATGGCCTTGACCCGCGCGGGTGCGTCCGGATCTTCTTCCGCCGGCTTGGGCTGGTGCCAGGGCAGCGGTTCCTTGCGCCGTTCGGGGTGTGCGGGATGGGGGATGGCGGGCTTCTTTGCCTCGTTGTCTGTGTTGTTTTTCATGGCTTGCATGAAAGCACAGGGTTGCGGTCCGGAGCAATCGGCGTTATCGCGGTTGCACGGTCCCCGGTGCAGGAATGCGCGTTCGCTTCACCGATTTCTGACAATGGTGCTCGCGCCTGTTCGCCGAACCGGGGCGGGTGGGTTGCATTGCCGTGGGTTTCAGTCGTCTTCGTCGTCCCAACCGGCGCCCATTTCGGGATCGGCCTCGGCCCCGGCGTCCGCCGCCACCAGGCTTTCGTAGGACGTCTCCGCGTCCGGGGTCTGCCTGCGCCGGGCGGGGGCGGCAGCCGCGGCGGCGGGCGCCCGGGCCGCGGGCTCTGCAAAAGTCCGACGTGCTTTGCGGTAACCGTCCTTCAGACGCCCCAGCAGGTCCCGTTCCTCGGCGGCGACCGGTCGGAGCTTGGGTTCGACGATGTCCCGCCGGTACTCGAGGATTTCGTTGCGGGCCAGGTTGAACAGGTACACCGTGGCGGTGTTGCCGGTCTCCAGCTTGTGATCCAGCACCACGGCGGTGCTTTTCGCGCCCGCCTCCAGATAGCCATACCAGAGTTGATTCTTGCTCATGCCCGGCTCCGATGAACGACTGGGTTCTGTCACGCTGTCACTGCTCGGGTCGCCGCGCCGTGGGGCGCGGGCCGGCAGGGTCTGCGGGACGCCTGACGAGCGGTCCCGCGAAGCGGAATATTAGCCATGATCGCTTTGCTGTCCAGCCCTGATTTCGGGGTGCTCGCCGGTGTGCCGTGGCGCCGCTTCAGGTTGCCGGTCCATGGGCGGTTGCGGCGCGGGCGGGGTTTCGCGCTAAGATGGTCTTTCCCCCGGCAACGAACGTATTTTGGGTGCTCAACGGTGGACGACGAGTTGAAACGATACGATGGCAAGGTCCCCCATCAGGGCCCTGATCATGCCGCTCCCTATCCGGTCAGCCGGCTGGCCCCGGCTATCGAGCTGGTGGACCTCGCCCGGGAGATCGCCCAAGCCGACACCATGGTCAACAGCCGGGTCAGCGCCAAGCTGAAGGTGATCGCCGACCAGGTGAGGTCGCTGCAGGCCCAGGCCCGCGAGGCGCTGGAACAGGCCGGCCGCGATCAGGCCCTGCACCACGCCCAATGCAACTTCCAACGTCGCCCCGGGCATGCCTATCACCTCTACCGCCGCGCCGACGGATCGCGCTATTTCTCCATGTTGGCCCCGACCGATTGGCGGGGTGGTCCGCCCCACGCTTTCGAAGGCTCCTACCGGCTGGAAGCGGACATGTCCTGGACGCCGTTGGATACGGACGCACCTTCCGGCGACGACGACAGCCGGGAACTGGTGGCGCGACTGCTTGCGCAGAAGGGATTGATGTGAACTCCGATCCGGGCGACCCGCTGCTGTATCTGGCGTACGGGTCCAATCTCCACCCGGTGCGGCTGGGCGAACGGGTGCCCTCGGCGCGTCTGCTGGGTACGGTGGTGCTGGCCGGTTGGTCGCTGCGTTTCCACAAGCGGTCCGATGTGGACGGTTCCGCCAAGTGCGATCTGTTGCGTACCGGCGCGGACTCGGACCAGGCCTACGGAGCGGTGTACCGGATGGCGGCGGGGGACAAGCCGGCACTGGATGCGGCGGAAGGGGCGGGTTACCGGCAACAGACCCTGGAATTGGATTTCGACGGCGCGCCCCTGCGGGCGTTCGCCTATCTCGCCGAGGCAGACTACCGGGACCAGTCCCTGGCGCCCTACGACTGGTACCGGGACCTCGTGGTGGCAGGCGCGCGTTTCCTTGCTCTCCCCGGCCCGTACGTGGCGGCGATCGAGAGCGTGTCGGCGATTGCCGATCCGGACGAGGGCCGCTCGCGGCGCGCTCTGGCCACCCTCGCGGCGGTTCGGCGTTCGTCCGAGAGCACGCTTTGACGGGGACGATACCAGGTCGGCGCTCACCCCCTCGCTACGTCCCACCCCTGGCCGGCCCCCTCCCGGATCAGTTGGCTTTGCCCCTGAAAACGTGCCTAAATGGCAGCCGGAACGCGACAGCCGGGGTTGTCCGCCGCGCGGGCGCACCCCGGGTTATGAGCAGCGATCGTTGACCAATGGCCACTGAACACCGACAGACAGACGCCCAGCCCCACGGCGCGCCGAACGGCCCCAGGAACGACCTCGCCATGGGCACCCGCCTGGCGTTGATGGCCTGCATGGACTCGGGCTTCAACTTCACCTACGTCAGCTCCGCCTACGCGGAACTGGACGGCCGTCAGCCGAGCGCCCTGGTGGGACGCAGCTACGCCGACCTCTATCGTCACGGCCGGCGGCAGGCCATGCTGCGCCGGGTGGTGCAAAGCGGGGAGCCGGCCTTCACCCAAGGCGAGCCGTGGGGCGACCTCCAGTCCGCCGGCCCCGCCGGCCGCTGCTGGAATTGGAGCGTTCTGCCGGTCAAGGACGCCACCGGCGCCGTCACCGGACTGCTGCTCACGGCCGCCGACATCACCGAGCATCTCCGTACCATCGATGCACTCTCGCGCAGTGAGGAGCACTTCCGGCATCTGGTGGAAACGGCCAATGCCATCCCGTGGGAATTGGAGTTGCCGAGCTGGCGGTTTACCTACGTCGGTCCCCAGGCGGCGAAGGTGCTGGGATATCCGGTCGACGCCTGGACAGATCCCGAATTCTGGTCGACCCATGTCCACCCGGAGGACCGGGACTGGGCGCTGGAGTTCTGCCAGCAAACCACCGAGCGTGGCGAGGACCACGAATTCGAATACCGGATGATCGCGGCGGACGGGCGGGTGGTATGGCTGCGGGATTCCGTGCAGGTCATCTCCGGTGCCGCCGGGCCGTCCAAGCTGCAGGGTTTCATGTTCGATATCACGGCCCGCAAGTCTGCCGAAGAGTCCTCCACCAGCCGTGAACGTCTCCTCCATGCCGTCGTCACCAATGCCCCGATCGTGCTGTGGTCGGTGGACAGGGAAGGCATTTTCACCCTGTCGGACGGCAAGGGCCTTGAGGCGTTGGGACTGCGCCCTGGCGAGGTCGTGGGCCGTTCGGTTTTCGAGGTCTATGCCGACGTTCCGGAAGTGCTTGCTCACGTGCGCGCCGCCCTGTCCGGGGAAACCGTCTACACCGAGGTGACAGCGAACGGTCGGGTGTTCGATTCCTACTACTCGCCCCTGCTCGACGCCCAGGGTGGCGTGGTCGGCGTCATCGGCCTGGCCACCGACGTCAGCGAGCGCAAGCAGGTGGAAGCGGCGCTGCGCGAAAGCGAAGCAAAATACCGCAGCATATTCGACAACGCTCAAGTCGGCTTGTGGCGCACCCGGCTGAGCGATGGCCGTCTGGT
Source organism: uncultured Gammaproteobacteria bacterium (assembly GCA_964571225.1). Classification (GTDB taxonomy): domain Bacteria; phylum Pseudomonadota; class Gammaproteobacteria; order DATFLG01; family DATFLG01; genus DATFML01. Next base: position 14,951 of record CAZNBB010000066.1, on the reverse strand, counting down.
GGAGTGCAATGACCGTCTTGCCCAAATGTTCGGATACCGGGACCGGGCGGAGGCGAAAGAGCAATACCGGGCTGCCCGACATTATGCCGATGCCGAAACTCGCTCGCAGATGCTGGCGCTGGTCCATGCCCACGGCGAGATCACCAACTTCGAACCTCGCATGCTGCGCAAGGACGGCTCCGTCATCTGGGTGCGCTATTCCGCCAAGCTCAACGCCGAGGGAGACTATCTGGAGGGCGTTGCCACCGACATCACGGACGAGAAAAAGGCAATCGAGAGTCTGCGGGCGTCGGAGAAGGAGCTCAGCACGATCCTGGACAGCATGCAGGATACCTATTATCGCACCGACAAGGAGGGGCGGCTGATCCGGGTGTCGCTGTCCGGCGAGGGACTGCTGGGCTACCGTCGGGATGAGTTCATCGGCCGTCCCCTTGTGGATCTGTACGTGGATCCTGCCGCGAGGGGGACCTTCCTGAACCTGCTGGAAGAACACGGCGGCCAGCTCCGCAGTCACGAGACTGCGCTGCGTCATAAGAACGGCTCGGTGGTATGGGTGTCCACCAACGCCCAATTCTACTTCGACGAGCAGGGTAACATCGCCGGCGTGGAAGGCACCACCCGGGACATCACGGGCCGGCGGGATGCGGAAGTATGGATGCGCAAGCTGTCCAGTGCTCTGGAGCAGACTGCCGACGCGGTTATGGTCACCGATCGCGACGGTATTGTGGAGTATGTGAACGGCGCCTTCACCGTGGTGACAGGCTATTCCGGCGAGGAGGCGATAGGGCGCAACCCCCGGCTTCTCAAATCCGATAGTCACGAGCCCGCCTTCTATCGTCGGCTGTGGCGCACCATTCTGTCGGGTGACGTCTTCCAGGATGTGTTCATCAACAAGCGCAAGGACGGCAGTCTGTACTACGAAGAGAAGACCATCACGCCTCTGAAGACCGGCGATGGCGAGATCACCCATTTCATATCCACCGGCAAGGACATCAGCGACCGCATGCAGGCCCAGGAGCGCTTGCAGTATCTCGCGCACCATGACGTTTTGACGGAGCTGCCCAACCGTGCGCTGTTCACCGACCGCCTTGAACATGCGCTGGCGCGCAGCCGCCTCGCGGAATTGCAGGTGGCGGTGCTGTTCCTGGATATGGACCGGTTCAAGATGATCAACGATACGCTGGGCCACGACGTAGGCGATCATGTGCTGCGCGACCTCGCCCGGCGGCTGCGCGGCTGCGTGCGCGAAGGCGATACGGTGGCACGGCTCGGCGGCGACGAATTCGCGGTCATTATCGAGGACGTCGTCGATGTTCACCCCGTCGAATCGGTGGCGCGCAAGATCCTGGAAATGCTCACCCAGCCTTTTTACTGGCAGGACAGGGAGTTGTTCATCACCACCAGCATCGGCATCAGCCTGTTTCCCGAGGACGGCGATGATCCGAAGGCGCTGCTGAAGAATGCCGACATCGCCATGTACCGCGCAAAGGACCAGGGCCGCAACACCTACCGGTTCTATGCGGCCGCCATGGGTGCCCAGGCCCTTGAACGCCTCAGCATGGAGACCAGTCTGCGCCACGCCCTGGAGCGCGACGAGTTCGTGCTGCACTACCAGCCGCAGGTGGACATGGCGACCGGCCGTGCGGTCGGCGTCGAGGCGCTGCTGCGTTGGCAGCATCCGGAGTTCGGGCTGATTTCCCCCGGGGATTTCATTCCCATCCTGGAGGAGACCGGACTGATCGTGCCGGTGGGGGAGTGGGTGCTGCGCGCGGCCTGCCGGCAGGTGCGGGCCTGGCAGCAGAATGCCCACCCGCAGCTGACCCTGGCCGTGAACCTCTCCAGCAAGCAGATCACCGCGCCGGGGTTCGCCCGGACCGTGAATCAGGTGCTGGTACAGACAGGCATGCAGCCCGAACGACTGGAGCTCGAAATCACCGAGAGCATGCTGGTGGAGCACAGTACCGACACGGTAGGCTGCTTGCGGGAGCTGGTGTCCATGGGGTTGCGCCTGGCTATCGACGATTTCGGTACCGGCTATTCCTCGCTCAGCTACATCAAGCGCTTTTCCATCGATACGCTGAAAATCGACCGCGCATTCGTGGTGGATGTGACCGTCGACGAAGACGATGCGGCCATCGTACAGGCAATCGTCGCCATGGCCCGGCGACTGAACATCCAGGTGGTGGCCGAAGGGGTGGAAACCGAGGCGCAGTGTGCTTTCCTGCGGGCGCACGACTGTAACCTGGTGCAGGGTTATCTGTTCGGTCGGCCGGTGCCCGCGGAGCAGTTTTTCGCCCTGCTGGACAAGTCGTTGGGCTCTTGTCACTGAGCGGGCCCCTGCAGGGCCCGTAGCCAGCCGGACGCCGCCGCGGCCCGCACACCCATGCGGCCGCCGCCAGGGGCGGCGACTGTCGCGCCTGCCCGGCAAATCCCCAATCGTGCTATGCTGGAGGCCAGTGTTTGTCGCGGCGCCTTCACTTTCGCGCCCCAAGCCCGAGCCCGCTTGCCTCGCCCGGGTCCGGACACGCAAACCGGTCGAGGCTTGTCCCCCAGGGCCATCCCCCGATCGCAGACCCGCCCAACGAGGCGCCGGCGGCCACCGCAGCGGTTCCCATCGGTTCCCTACTGGGTCTGCGCACCAGGATTCTGCGCATTCGTGCGACGTCGGCCGGCATCGGCCTGACGCGTCGCGCCGGAGCGCGGCTTCCCCACCTCACCCCGCCGACGACAGAGGAGCGGCGACATGAAAAAGATGTTTGTAGGCAATCTCCCCAGCGATACCAATGAGGACGAGGTCAAGGACCTGTTTTCCCAGCACGGCAAAGTCCGGTCCATCAAGGTCGCCTCCGACGTGTTCAGCGGCCGCTGCAAGGGCTTTGCGTTCATCGAGATGGAGGGCCATGAGGCGCGTGCCGCCATGGCAGGACTGGACGGCAAGATGTTCAAGGGCCAGGCCCTGAAGGTGCGCGAGGAGCGTCCCCGTGTCCGGGGCGGTCGCGGGCGTGCCGGGCGCTGATTCGGGTTTTTGCCGAAGCGTGCCAGGGGCCAGGCCCCAAGGAGAGGACCATGAAGAACGAGACCGACGTCAATGAAGCGACTGCGGCAACCGGTGAGAACAACCGTTCGGCGCACGCGCCGCCGCAGTATAGCGTGGCAGCGGTGAAAAGCGCCCCGGCGCCGGAGGGGGACGCCCCCGGCGAGTGGTGCAGCTATGTGCTGGAGAATGGACGTTCCACCATCACCGGTCGGCGCCGAGGGTCGGTACAGCAGGTAACCGAGCATGCCACTCGCTATGCCGAGGAGCTCAATGCCCGTAGCGGCGGGCGGACCACCCTCGGCTGGATTCCACGGCGCGGCAGATAGCTGCCGCTTCGCTCGTCGGATTCCGGTCTGCCGTCGTGGTGAAGCGAGTGCCGGTCAGCCCGCCTTCACCGGCCGTACCAGCGCGGCCGCCCGGCCGGCTCGCGCACGGGCGTCGTCCATGTCGTCGCCGTAGGCCAGCGCCACGCCCATGCGCCGGCGAACGAACGCTTGCGGCTTGCCGAACAGGCGCAGGTCGGTTTGGGGCACCGCCAGCGCTTCGCTCACCCCCTCGAAGGCAATTCCCGTGTCGTCCATCGCTCCGTAGATGACGGCGCTGGCACCGGGGTTGCGCAGTGCGGTGGAGACCGGCAGGCCGAGAATCGCCCGCGCATGAAGCTCGAACTCGTTCTGCCACTGGGTGGCCATGGTTACCATGCCGGTGTCGTGGGGCCGGGGGCTGACCTCGCTGAACCATACCTGATCGCCCTTGACGAACAATTCCACGCCGAAGATGCCGTGGCCGCCGAGATTGGCGGTTACCGCGGCGGCGATCTCCCGCGCCCGTTGCAGGGCCGCCTCGCTCATGGGCTGGGGCTGCCAGCTCTCCACGTAGTCGCCACGCTCCTGGCGGTGGCCGATGGGCGCGCAGAAGTGGGTTTCCACCTCGCCGCTGCCGTTGTCGGCCCGCACGGTGAGGAGGGTGATCTCGAAGTCGAACGCCACCATGGCCTCGACGATGACCCGCCCCCGATCCACGCGGGTGCCGCTCTTGGCGTAGTTCCAGGCGGTCTCCACGTCGTCCGGCCCGTTGACGGTGGACTGCCCCTTGCCTGAAGACGACATCACCGGCTTGACGATGCAGGGATAGCCGACGCCGCCGTCGATGGCGGCGCGCACCGCCTCGAGGCTGTCCGCGAATGCATAGCGGGAGGTGGGGAGCCCGAGTTCTTCGGCGGCCAGCCGGCGGATGCCTTCGCGGTTCATGGTCAGCTGGGTTGCACGCGCGTTTGGAATAACCCGGGCCAGGCCGTCCGACTCGATCTCGGCCAGCATGTCGGTAGCAATGGCTTCGATCTCCGGCACCACCAGATCGGGCCGTTCGGCTTCCACCAGGGCGCGCAAGGCCTGGCCGTCGGCCATGTCGATGACATGGGCGCGGTGGGCTACCTGCTGGCCGGGCGCATCGGCGTAGCGATCCACGGCGACCACTTCCACACCCAGGCGCTGTAGTGCGATGATCACTTCCTTGCCGAGTTCGCCGGCGCCCAGCAGCATGACGCGGGTGGCGCTGGGCGAAAGCGGTGTGCCGATTCGCATGATCTGATCTCCGGGAACTGGACGAAGGGTGAATTGTAATCAATCGCGGGTGGCTCCAGCGAGCCCGGCCCTGTTAGAGGGGGGGCGTCGGTCGGGGGCGGGACTGATTCGGTCCCGGCTTGCGCCTGTGCCGAACACGGGCGCCCCGCGGGCAGCGCATGCCCCAGGGATCGCGGCTCTATGACGGCCCGCTCCCTGACGCGGAGCCCATGGCTCGCGCCGGCGCTGGCGGTGCTGTGCCTATGGTGGGCGCTGCCATCGTCCGCACGCGGAACGCCGCAAGCGGCGAACCTGACGGTCGCCGACGGCACCCGCATTCCCTATACGATCTACGCGCCCAGGGCCGGCGCCGGCCCGCGGGCACTGTTGGTGTGGGTGCCCTCCGAGGCCGGCGTGGAGCCTGCCGAAACCCTGGCTGCCGAGCGCCTGGCGGACGCCGGCATCGAGGTCTGGATGGTAGACCCCCTTGCCGGGCGCTTTCTGCCCGCCCTGTCCAGCAGCATGGACCGTATACCGCCCGGAGACATCCAGGCGGTCGTCGCGAAAGCGACCGACACCGGCAGGAAGGTTTATCTGATCAGCGCGGGCCGCGGTGCCATTCCGACGCTGCGGGGGGCGCGGCGTTGGCAGCGGGACAGCCAGGGGCGGCAAGGGCTGGCCGGGGTCGTGCTGATCAGTCCGAAACTGTTCGTCCGTACGCCGGACCCGGGGCAGGCAGCCCACCTCATGCCGGTGGTTCGGGCCACCAATCTTCCCATCTTTTTGATACAGCCCGCCCAGTCTCCCTGGCGCTGGAAGCTGGGGACGACCGTGCCTGGACTGGAGCAAGGCGGCAGCGACGTGTTCGTACGGCTGCTGGACGGTGTTCGGGACCGCTTCTATTTCCGCCCCGATGCCACCGCCCGGGAGACGGCGCTGGCGGCCATGCTCCCCCAGCTGATCCGGCAGGGGGTGCGCCTGCTCGCGACGTTGCCCGCAACAGTGCGCACGGCCGCCCCTTTGCGTCAGCCGGCGCCCCCCGTGCCGGAGGGCAAGGCGGACCGGCAGCTGCGGCCCTACGGTGGAAACCCGCAGCCCCCCGCCCTGCGTCTGTCGGATCTTGGCGGTACGGTGCGGGACTTGCGGGACTACCGGGGCCGGGTCGTGCTGGTCAATTTCTGGGCGAGCTGGTGCCCGCCCTGCGTGCACGAAATGCCCTCCATGCAGCGCCTGCAGGAGACACTGGGCAGTTCACGCTTCAGCATCCTGGCGGTCAACATGGCGGAAAGCCGCGCCACGGTACAGCGTTTCGTGGACGAGCGCGTGCGGGTGAATTTTCCCGTGCTGCTGGACCGCGACGGCGCAGCCCTAAGGCGCTGGGGCGTGTTCGCCTTTCCCACCAGCTTCGTGATCGGGCCCGACGGTCGGATCCGTTATGCCCTGTTCGGATCGTTCGATTGGGATACGCCGGCGGTCATCGCCAGGCTTCGGGGTTTGATGGACGCGCCCTGAGCCGACGGGCGGCTGTAAGTATTTTCCTACGTGGGGTTGGGCCGATTTCTTCGCCGTAGTGCGGCCCTTTGTCCCTCGTGCCCCGTGACTCCGGGCGCCTATACTGCCCACTAATGGGGGATGGGCCTATGCAGCCCATATGGAGGGTGCCATCACCATGGATGCGTTGTCACAGCACGCCGATATCCGGATCTGGCCCGGGCCGAACGGGCTGATGTACCTGCGGACCACTCATGTCTTCGCTGCCGACAGCCCGCTGTGGGCCTGTCTGGAAACCGCCGACGCCGACCGGGACGCCGCTCTGGACGCCTGGCTGGTTCCGAACCACCGGGCCGGTGGTCTGAAGGCGGAACTGGAACGCCTGGGTTTTCACATTGCGGCGCGTTTCGTCGCCCGCAGCTAGGGATTTTTCCCTGCGTAGACGTTTCCTAGGCGGCTTCGCGGCGCTGGCGTAAGTTGAATTTCGAGATGAGCTTGCAGGCCGTATCGGCGCAACGCTCGTCCCTTGCCATGGCGCGTTCCAGCGCCTGCACGCCCGCCGGGTCGCCCAGGCCCACCAGTCGTTGGCCGGCGATAAACAATACCTTGGCGTTGTCCGGCTGCGCCGCGATCAGGTCCCGGTACAGCGCCGCCGCGGCACGCCCGTCGTAGTTCGCTTTCACCAGCGCCAGGTAACGCTTGATATCCCGCGTGCGCAGGGTGCCCTCGGGGTGTCGGCGCAGGGCCGCAAGCTGCTGATCGGCCCGTTGGCGTCGGGCATAGCGTGCGCGCCATGCCGACAGGTTCTGCGACAGCCATTCCCGGTCGAGGCGGGACACCAGAATCGCCAGTACGGTGGGACGCAGGTACAGATGCGCCGCGTTCTCCGAGGGTTTGGTGTACGACCGGGGACGGTAGTCGCAAAGCTGTTCGAGCCGTTCACGCAGCGAGGGCACGGGACCGTCTTCGGGGGCGGCCATGACCCAGGCCTTGCGCAGCCAGGCTTCGGTTTCGCTGTGTCTTACGCCTTTGCCGAAGGCCCGTTCCAGGCTCGCAAAGGGCAACCGCGTGGGCCGCGGGACGGCCCGGGAGAGCCGCTCGAAGGCCGGCCAGAACTTGTCTTCCAGAAAGCGCGTGCCTACCGCCTGTGCGCACAGTGCGTCGATGGCGTCCTCGTAGCTGGAGAACTCGAAGGCGTAGCGGTCGCCCCTGAACTCGTATTCCCGGGCGGCGGGCGCGGACACGATCCGGAACAAGGGCGCGTACCACTTGAAGAAAGCCGATAGTGCGAGGCGGGCCAGTGCCGGTCGTACCGGTTCGGGATGTTCATAGGCCGACCAAAGCTGGCGCAGTCGGTACAGCCATGCCCCCACGGGGTCGCCGCGTCCCGAGCACTGGCCGATGGTGCGGGCCAGCAGGGCCTCGAAGTGGTGGGGCGCCACCGTCTGCAGCAGCGGCAGCCCGACCCGCAGGGTGCGGGTGTAAAGCAGCGGCACGCCCCAGCGAGGGGTGGCCGTCAGAGTGAGTTCGGCCTGGGGGGTGATGCAGATGTCGTCAACGGCCGGTCCGCCGGGCATCAGCCGGGTGGCGTACTGGCGGGCCACTTCCTCGGTCAGCTGCCACAGTTCCGGGGCTTCCTCCCGGCCCACGCTGTGACCGTCCGCCTGTAGCGGGTGCAGGCGAAACATGCCATAGCTGACCAGGGCGCCGACGGCAGCGCCGGCCACCAGTGCGCCGGTCAGGGCCCAATCCGTCCACAGCGATCCGCTCAACAGTCCCAGGGCCAAGCCGCCCAGTGCCAGCACGGCAGCCATGGGAAACGCCATCACGTAGGCATAACCCAGAATGGCCAGCAACGTATTGCCGGCGAGGTACGCTCTGGGGTGCCGGCGGGACATGGCGGCAGCCAGCGCTGTCAACCTGCTTCGTACCGATTGGCCCAGCTTTTTCTGCGGCCGTCGCGACCGGCCAAACCGTGGCAGCATCACATTGAGCCTCGCGTGTTGTGGCGGTATCTGGTCGTTACCATAGGGTATTTGGAGCCGGTCACCGCGACCGCCATCACAGATCGGGGCCCAAGTGGCCGCCAAGGCTCGGAATTTGGAACTTCGTCGCAGTTTGCCAGGATCGAGAGGTCGTGACTGACGAGGGCGAGCCGCCCGCAACGGGGGGGCTTTTGCATTTTATTGACGGAGCCGAGGCTGTTGAGGCGCGGCCGGGGTGGGTCCTAGCCGATCCGTCCGGCGAGGGTGGCCGGCTCCACCTTGTCCCTGGCGGCGATCAAGTCCCGCGCCCGGTCCACCTGTTCCCAGGTGTTCCACAGCAGGACGCCGCGCACGCGGTCCCCTTCCAGATAATAGACCACCCCCTTGCGGTAGGGCTCGCGCCAGTCCTCCACCATCTGCAGGCCGGCGTCCACCCGGCCCACCGCCTCGTAGCCCAGATCGAACAGGTCGGAGTAGAAAAACGGCAGATGGTCGTAGGGCTGGGTACGGCCGGCCATGTTCCGGCCGGCCACCGCTCCCATGGTGAGCGCGTTGTCCTCGTGTTCGACCCGCAGCCGCGTGTCCAGCGCCGGGTTGCGGAAATTGGCCACGTCGCCGGCGGCATAGATGTCGGGGCTGGTGGTGGCGGTGAACCGGTCCACTACCACGCCGTTGTCGACTGCCAGTCCGGCGGCCTCGGCGAGTTCGGTGTTGGGGACGATCCCGAGCCCGGCCACCACGGCCTTGGCCGACAGCCGCTCCCCCGTATTGGTGCGCACCGTGACCTGCCCGGCTCCGGTCCGTACTTCCTCGACGTGCCGGCCGCTCAGCACGGTCACGCCCCGTTCCCGGTAGTAGTCGTTCAGAAATCCCGCCAGTGCGGGCGGGAACATCCGCCCGCCCACCCCATCGTCGGGGAAGACCAGGGTGACAGGGGCGCCATTCATGGCCAGTGCGGCGCTGATCTCCGCCCCGATGAACCCTCCGCCTATGACAACCACGTCGCCGCCTTGCTCGCACAGCCGGTGCAGCCGGTCGAAGTCATCCACGGTGCGGAAATAGATGATATCGTCGCCGGCTCCGGGCAGCCGTCGTGGCCGGCCGCCGGTGGCGATGAGCAGTTTGCCGTATTCGTAACTCCGGCCGTCGGCGTCGGTTACGGTCTTGCGGCCGGCATCGATGGATGTGGCGTGGGTATCCCGGTGAATATGGGCGTGATCCTCTGCGCCTGGATACCAGATTGACTCCCGGGACTTGCCCTTCCACAGATCCTTGCTCAACGGGGGGCGTTTGTAGGGCGTATGGGGCTCGGCGCCGATCATGGTGATGTCGCCGGCGGGGTCGATTTCTCGAATGCCGCGGACCGCCGCGTTTGCGGCCATGCCGCCGCCTACGATCAGATAAGGACAGTGCATGGTCGGACCCTCCCCTGGTCTGGTGCCCAGGCACCCTGGACCACTAAGCTCCACTGTTACCCTACCCAGTGTAGACGGGCGCGCGGCGGTGAAACCCACATGTACCCTGGCGTTGGGGCCAATGGCACTTGCTCAGTGGATTCCCATTGGACGTAGGGTGGGTTGGGCGCGTCGTCTGCGCCGTAATCCACCTGCCGTGCCGTCGGGCCCACCGCCACTGAATGGCGTCGGCGGCTTCGCACCCCATGGTGGGTTACGCGAAATACGCTAACCCACCCTGCCGTGGCTGATGCAATAGCACAGATCGTTGGAATGCTGCCGGTGGCGAAGCCGGCTGGCGTCGGTTATGGGCGGGAACGGCTCAGCGCTTCAACCCCAGCGGGTCGTTCGGGTCGATGCCGTCGGCGAAGGGCAGGCGTCGGTCGATGTTGGTGATCTGGTAGATCTTGCCGACCCAGTTGTTGATTACCGCCTCGGCGGTGTCGTGCCAGGTGTTGTCCACTGCGCCGGCGATCAGCTTTTCCGGCAGCTCGGGCATGGGGTCGCCCTTTTCCCGCGCGGCGCGGACCTGGTCTCTGTGTTCATCCAGGATGGCCTGGGCGGTGACGCTGAAATAGTTCTCTGGAAACGGCGGATAGTCGTCCCGTTCTCCCATGGCGAAACGCACCACCTCGCGCTTGTACTCCTTCAGCAGGCTGATGGTGTCGTACTCCGGATGACCCTGGAAGAACACCAGGCGGAACAGGTCCTCGCTGACCACCAGGTGAGTGCCCGCGGTCTGGCTCTCCACCAGCGTGTGCAGGCCGGCCTGCTCGAACTGTGCCCGGCTGATGTCATTGAACCGCGAGTGCGGCACATCGAAACGGGTGTTCACGCCCGCCACCAGGGGGTGGCGCGAATCCACCACCCGGTGGGGGTATACCCCCCAGCGCTTGAATCCGAGGGCCCGGCGCCGCTGGCCATAGCGGAACTGCAGCACGGCGTGGGTGGCCAGGCACGAGCACAGGGTGGACGTGACGTTTTCGTACGCCCAGTCGATGACCTCGATGAGCGGTTCCCAGAACGGCTCGTCCGAGAGATCGTTGCCGGTGACGTTCGCACCGGTAATGATCAGGGCATCGAGCCCTTCCGCCTTGATCTGCTCGAAGCTCTCGTAGAAACGGTCCACATGGGCCTTGCCTTCGGGCCCTCTGGGCAGACCGGCCAGGGTGAACGGATGCATGTAGAACTGGGCGATCTGGTTGCTTTCCCCGACCAGCCGGAAGAACTGGCGCTCGGTGGCGGCGAGGGCTGCATCTGGCATCATGTTCAGAAGCCCGACGTGCAGTTCCCGGATATCCTGGTGCAGGGCGACGTCGCTCGGAACGATGGTTTCCCCTTCCTTCTGCAGGCGGGCGAATGCAGGCAGGTCGGAGTTGGCAACCAGGGGCATAGTCAATTCACTCGCAGGTGGTGGGCGGCCGGGCTACGACTGACGGTCGATGGCCAGCTCGATCAGGTTGAGAAAGTCGGTCTCGCTTTCGATCCGGGCCAGTTCGTCGGTGCTGACCGTATAGCCGTAGCGCTGGGCAATGGCCTCGTAGCGGGGGATCCGGTAGTAGAACAGGCGCGGAAACACCCAGCGGACGAACTCGTCGGGGTCGATGAGCGCCACGTAGGGCAGGTCCCGTTCGCGCATGTAGATTTCCAGTTGCTCGTCCAGGAACGCCTCCCGGTAGTAAAGGGGCTTGGGCGCCTGCTCGGCCCGGCGTATGAGCTCGCGTTCGTCGTCCCGGCTGGCCTGGATGTAGAGGATCAGGGTGTGCTCGTCCAGCACCCGGATGACGTCCGGGTCGTCCAGCTCCGAAATGCTGCCGCCGGCATCGTTGACGAAGTGCACGTAGCCGTAGATGTCGTGGGCCTTGCGGATGAACTGGGGCACTTCCGTCATGGCCGCGATCTCGGCCTGGCGGTGCAGTTCCTGGCGACGCTTGAACTCCTTGAGGCCCAGTCCGCCGAGGGCCGGGTTGCCCAGTTTGCCGAGAAAGCTCGAGACCGGTTTGAGATGATCGGCGGTGATGTTGTTGCGGATATAGATCGAATCCGAGCGCAGCAGGTCCCGCAGGAACGGCACTTGCATGGCCTGCTGCTTGATGTGATCCAGAATGGGTTCGTCCAGGTACCGGGTGCCGATGCGGTAGTCTCCCGAGTAGTGGAACCAGTGGTGCTCGCGCAGGGTATTGGCCAGCCGGGTCTTTCCCACGCCGGACATGGCCAGCAGCGTCACTGATTTGTTCTCCCAGGCTCGGAAGTCTTTGGCGGTGAGTTTCACGAAACGCTCCAGAATATCGGCCGTCTGCCTATTGTATGCCAGTAATGCGGGGAATAGCGTGCCTTTCAGAGCCCGTCAGTTGCCCAATCCGGTGCTCCGTCGTCGATCGCGGCGCTCTGTCCGGAGCCACCCCCATGGCGCCTTTGTCCCCGGACCGGGCCGGTCCGGAGGGACGAACCCTGTTACACTGCTGTTGCTTCTCACAGTGCCGCCCCTTCGATGAATCCAGGCTCCGAAGACTCTGAATTCTTTCCCTTCTCGGGCCTGTACCGGGATCCGGCTTCGGAAACCCGTTTTCTGCAATCCGTATGGCAGCAGATCGCCAGCCGCAGCCGGACGGTGGGTCTGGTGGGCGGCCTGTTGTACGTGGTCGCGTCTATTTCCGACTACCAGGCGCTGGGTCTGGGCCCGCTGTTCTGGTCCCTGCTGGGCGCCCGTTGCCTGGCGCTGTTGAGCGGCGTGGCGGTGTACCTGGCGGCTCGGCGCACCTATAACGGTCCCGTGCTGGCACGAGCATTGTTCGCGTTCGAGGCCATCATCGCCGCGACATTTCTGGCGGTGGTCATCGGCCAGGGCGGTACGGTGGATTTCCATACCATCAGCACCATCGCCATCGTCACGGCGTATTATGCCTTCGCGCCGACCCTGTCCGGCATCCAATTGTTGATACCGCCGGTGTTGAGTACCGGCTTTCTGGTGGTGGCGGCGGTCTTTTTGCAAGCAGGGCCGCAGGCGTTGACCATCCCTGCTTTGCTACTGGTGCTCGTCAACCTGTTCGGCGTCCAGTTCGTGCGTTCCACCAACCGGGCTCAGCGCCTGGAGCGCCGCAACCTGGATCTGCAGGGACATCTGAACGTCCAGCTGAGGCAGGAGGTCGAGGAACGGGCGTCCGCTGAACGGACCGCCCGCCTCAGCGAAGAGAATCTGCGGCGCCTGTTCGATGCGGCGCCGCTGCCCATGGTGCTGACCCGGGTCCGGGACGGGGCGATCCTGCGCACCAACGAGGCCGCCCGCACGCTGTTCGGCATACGGGAGCAGGATCAGCCGCAGCTGACCACCCGCCACTTCTACGCTTCCAGCGTCGAACGGGATCACATCCTCGAGCATCTCAGGCGCGATGGCCAGGTGCGTGGGGTGGAGGTCGGCATGCGTACCCTGCAGGGCGACGAGCTGCAGGTGCTGCTGTCGGCGAATCGCACCGAGTTCCACGGCGAAGCCGCCAACATCGCGGGGATAGTGGACATTACCGCCCGCAAGCTGATGGAAGACGAGCTGCACCGGCTGGCCAATACCGACCCCCTTACCGGTGTCCACAACCGCCGCTTCTTTTTCGATCTCGCCGAGCGCGAGGTGCCCAGGTTCATCCGCAACAAGCATCCGGTCAGCGTGCTGCTGGCCGACATCGATCATTTCAAACGGGTCAACGACACCTACGGTCATGCCGCCGGCGACGTGGTGCTCAAGGGTTTTGTTGCGGTATTGAAGGGGCAGCTGCGCGACTACGATATCCTGGGGCGGCTGGGCGGCGAGGAATTTGCGATCGTGCTTCCCGAAGTCTCGCCCGAAGGTGCCCACGAAGCCGCCGAGCGCCTACGGGCCAGTGTCGAGCAGGCGGTGGTGAAAACCACGGAAGGCGATGTGAAGGTCACAGTGAGCATCGGCCTTGCCGGGGTGGATGCCGACGCCCCTACGCTGGATGCGGCCTTGAGCCTGGCCGACGAGGCGCTGTACCGAGCCAAGTCCTTGGGACGCAATCGCGTGGAGACCTACGCCGGGGACGCGCCGCCTCCCGGCGGCAGAGGCACGGTGCGCACCGTCTGACCCCTGAACGCAAGCGCGCCAGTTGCCGGCCGCATCCGGGGCTGCAGCCGGCAACCGGCCGTCAGGCTACTGTTGATGAATGCGGTCGCGCAGCTGATCCCGGTCGCGATCCTGGTCCGGTACGGTGTCCTGGATCTGGTCGCGGTCCTTCAAGCGGTCCTGCTGGTGCAACTGATCTTGATCACGCAGTACGTCGCCCATGCCTCCTTGCTGGTGCATGGCACCGGCGGCCGGAGCACCGCCACCGCCACCGCCACCGCCTCCGGCCCCACCGGCCGCAATGACCGCGCCGCTGGCGAGAGCCAGGCCGGCCGCAAGCGCTGTCGCCGAAAGAAACTTGCTGTTCATGGTAACCTCCTTGACCAGACGGTCGTCCTTTTGTTGTCGGCCTCGCGGATGAAGCCGCCCCGCCGGGGCGGCTTCATCGTATGACAACGCGACAGTCACCGCCCCGGTACTGTCGTCATTCTTTCAGGAAAGCCTTAATTCAGGCTTAACGGCCCCGTCGGGCCCGCACACGGAGGAACGCGTCTTGAACACCCGCAAACAGATACTGATGGTCGTTACCAGCCATGATCGAATCGATGACGATCATCCCACCGGGCTGTGGTTCGAGGAGTTCGCGGTGCCCTACCAGCGCTTCCGCGCCCACGGCTATGGCGTAGCGGTAGCCAGCACCCGGGGTGGCGCTGTGCCCATAGACCCGCGCAGCATGCCGGAGGATCCGGATGTCCCGGACACCCGGCTGTCCCTGGATGCCCTCGACAAGACGCTGGCTCTCCCAGGGGTGGATTTCGATGCCTTCGATGCCGTGTTCTTCCCCGGCGGCCACGGCACCATGTACGACTTGCCCGAGGACCCCGATGTGGCACGGTTGGTCGGTGCCTTCGCCGACCAGGGCAAAGTGGTGGCCGCCGTCTGTCACGGCCCGGCGGCATTCGTCACGGCGAAACGCAGTGACGGTTCGCCGTTCCTCAAGGGCCGCAAGGTGGCGGCGTTCACCGACGCCGAGGAGCGTGCGG
>CAZNBB010000066.1:0-297 GCA_964571225.1 uncultured Gammaproteobacteria bacterium | reverse complement strand
TAATAACTGGTGGAGCTGGATGCGTTGATGCCGTTTCTCCTGGAGTCACGGCTGCGTGAGCTGGGCGCTGAAGTGGACACCGCCCCGGACTGGAGCGACCACGTCGTGGTGGACGGCAAACTGGTCACCGGCCAGAACCCCCAGTCCAGTGCCAGCGCCGCCGAAGCGGTGATCGAGCTGCTCGGCCGCTGAGCGGTTTTGTCTGCGGGGGCATGATCGGCAAAAGCGAACGACGCCACGGAAAGCACGGAAAGCACGGAAAAATTTCTGTGTCTGAGTGGGTGTTGGGCGGCGCGC
>CAZNBB010000065.1:0-20997 GCA_964571225.1 uncultured Gammaproteobacteria bacterium | reverse complement strand
TCGACCCATCTCGGACAGTGGATGTCATTGGGCTCGCCGTCTGTCCCGGGACGGAAAGCAGCCCTTCACTACAATGGGCGGCTGGAGTTTCCGTCGAGGATTGTAGCTACTAAGCTCTATTGACGTACAGGGTGCTTGCGCAGCTTGCGTTGAAGCGTCCTGCGGTGCATACCGAGCTTGCGCGCCGTTTCAGATATATTCCCCCCGCATTGTTGAAGAACTTGTTGAATGTGTTCCCACTCCAGTCGTCTCACGGAACATGGCCGTTCCGGTGGGCTGATGCCGGCATTGCCTTCGTCACGGTACAGTGCGGCGACGATCTCGTCTGCGTCAACGGGCTTGGTGAGATAGTGTTTTGCTCCAAGCTTTATAGCTTCGACGGCTGTGGCAATACTGGCGTAGCCGGTCAAAATGACAGCTCGAATATCCGGATATGAACGTGTGAGATACTGGATCAACTCAAGACCGGATTCATTCCCAAGCTTCAGGTCGACAACGCCAAAATCCGGAGGCTGTAGCCCGGCGAGATGCTTCGCCTCTTCCAAATCGTTGGCGGCCATTACATTGTACCCGCGGCCATGGAGCGCACGGGTCAACACTTGGCGCAGGACGTCGTCATCCTCGACCAGCAAGAGTGTCTGGCCAGCATCGGCGGTCCGGCTGTGGATAGCTGTTGAAGATCTCATGGTCGGCGTATCAGTTGGTCACCAACTGTCTCAATGGCAGGTTCACCCGCGCGCTGGTGCCGCCGCCCGGACGATCCGCCAGCAATACATCGCCTCCAAGCCGTTTGATCGCGGCGTGCGCTAGATAAAGTCCGAGCCCGAGTCCGTGTTCTTTCGTGCTGAAAGGAGCCTGTCCTACGGTCTTTGAGGCGGCGTGGCTCAACCCGCAGCCCCGATCGCGGATTTCCAGCGTCAAATGGTTGTCATCCCAAACCGCCTTTAGCTCAACGGCGTCAGGTGATGCGTCGGCCGCGTTGTTGAGCACCGTCATGATTGCCTGCGACAGCGTACGCTCCGTGACAATGCAAGGGCTGGAAGCGGGCCCTTCCAGCCGAGGGGCGACTGCTATGCCGGGGCGCATTTTGCGCCACTCATTTATGGTCTGTAAGAGATAAGCGCGCACCGGAACCGCATTCCCAGCTTGGGCCTGAAGCTCGCCTGCCGAGGCGGACACCTCAGCCAGAGCCTCTTTGCAGCGATCGATCTGCGTGCGCATCACGTCTAGAGCCCCGCGCAGGGATCCATGTTGCGCGCCTTGGTATTCTCGGCGCAACTCGCCCGTCAGGGTGGCGAGTGTCGCCAGCGGGGTGCCGAGTTCGTGAGCAGTACCAGCGGACAACATGCCCAGCGCGGCTAGACGGGCATTGTGGAGATTTTCCTCCCTCGTCTGCGCCAGAGTGCGATCGCGTTGGCGCAGGGCCTCGGCCATGCTCACCACAAAATACGCGACGAGTACCGAATTGATGACGAAGCGCAACCACATGCCCACCACCATCGGGTTGAACCCCAACGTGGTGGCGTTGACGGATGCCGGCAAGGGGACATAGTGACCGAGCAGCCAGGAATAGGCGCAGACGGTGATCCCGGCGACCATCCACACCGAATATCGCTGTAGCACTGTGGCGGCGACCGTCAGCGGAAGTAGAAACAGGCCTACGAACGGGTTGGTCGCACCGCCGGTAAAGTAGAGGACAGCGGTCAGGGCGCCAATGTCCACCAGAAGTTGCAGGAGAAACTCCCCGTTGCCGCATTCGGGGTCGGTTCGTAGACGAAGCCATGTCAGAGCATTGACAATGGCAAGGCTCGTTATGATAGCCAGCAGCGGCACAAGCGGCAGCCGGATCCGATACAACTCGCGGGCCAGGATAATCACGCCAAGCTGGCTGCCGATCGCGAGATTTCGCATCACGTAAAGGCGCCCGAGATTGGCGTTGCCAGGCCCCTGAGCCAGCGGGCTGGTATTGCCGGCTTCGGGGTCCGAAGTGGCAGGGGACTGAATGTTTGTGGTCATGAGCGGTACACGCAAGAACGGGATGACGATCGTCGTCGGTCAATGGCCATATACTATCCGCTTCCATCCCTGGTACGCATTGATTTATCTGTCAGAAGCCCCTGCGACGATATGTCGCACGACAGCGAAAGCATTGCCCTCCCATAATCGCACTTCCTGTGTCCGCCGTAGGAAGTGCATAAATGGATGTCAGGCTTTACACAAAAATAACGTTACTTGTGGCTGTGGCCCTCTCATGGGCCAGTCTGATTGTCCCGCAATCGGTCCGGGCACATGCAATCGCAGGCATGCGGGTCTTTCCCGCCACACTGAGCTTCGACGACCCTGGTGTGGCAAACGAGTTCGCGGTCAATGACGGCCAGATCAAAGCCGATGGCGTCACCACCAATACCCTATCGTTGGCCTACGCGAAGACCATCACCCCGCGTTTCGGGTTGAGCGTCGCCTCGGACTACAACTGGACGAGGCAGGCGGGGTCGCCGAACCAGGATGGCTGGGACAACCTCTCCGTCGGCGCCGCCTATCAGCTTTTTATCAACGGCCCTCATGAGGCCATCGGCATGTTGGCAGTAAGCGACAGTCTGGCCAACACCGGCAGCGGTGGCGTCGGCGCTGACTACTCGACCATATCGCCCGAATTTGCCTTCGGCAAGGGCATGGGCGACCTGCCTTGGTCTGTGCGCTATCTGCATCCGTTCGCGATCACCGGGGCGGTTTCGGAGGACATCCCACAGGATTCCTCCCAGCCCCGGATGTTCAACGGCGGACTGTCCGTGCAATACAGCATTCCGTATTTACAGAGCTTCGTTGAAGACGTCGGATTGAGTGCACCGTTCAACAAGATGGTTCCCCTTGTGGAGTACACCGTATCGAAATGCGTCGACAGCGATGCACTGTGTCGAAACACCGGAAACCAGGACACCACGGGGTTCATCAACCCGGGCGTCGTTTGGCTCGGCAAGTACTACCAGGTCGGCATCGAGGCCCAGATTCCGGCCAACCGCGCCTCCGGCAACCACGTGGGGGTTCTCGTCGGTGTGGACGTGTACCTTGACGACGTTTTGCCCCACAGCCTCGGCGCGCCCATCTTTCGTTGAGGCATCCTCTGCCAGGGCCGTGAGACGCTCTGGCCATTTGCTGCGGGAGTCAGAGCATGCAACATGGTATCCGACGAATCCAATATGTGGTGGGGCTCTGCGCTGCGCTGCTGTTGCCTGCGGCGGCCGTGGCCCACGCATTCCCGGAGAGGTCGGTGCCCCGGGTGGGTGCGACGGTTTCTTCAGCCCCCAAGCGGGTCCGCATCTGGTTTGACGGGAACCTGAACGTCTTGTTCTCGAAAGTTACGGTCACGGGCCCCGACGGCGAGCGCGTCAGCAAAGGGCACGGTCACGTCAGCGCTACGAATCCGCGTTTGCTTGAAGTCGTGCTGAAGCCGTTGCGCCCTGGTCAGTACTGGGTCCATTGGAGCGTCGTGGCGCGCGACGGACACCATACTGAGGGCAAATACCCCTTTACCGTGAACTAGTGACGATCGCATGGCCGCGTTCTTCGTCTTCGCCACATGGTTGGATGTGTTGGCCATATCGGCATGTATCGGAGCACTGGTCTGCGCCTTCCGGCTGCTTCCGCGCACTGCTCCCGGTGGCCTGAAAGCTACGGTCTGGACAGGGTTCGGCTGGGCGACGGGGCTGTTGACCGTGGCGAGTGGCGTGCTGCTGGCCTCACGGACCCTGGAGTTTAGTGGCGCCTCCTTCTCGGGACTCGGGCACTTTCTGCCTCTTGTGCTCAAACGGACCCAGTATGGTCTGATCTGGTCGTGGCGGATGGGTGCCGTCGGTGTGCTCTGGCTGTGCTGGCTCGCGGGTCGGCATCGACGTCGTGGGCGAACCGTCGAGTGGCTGGCAGGCGGCGCGCTGCTCCTCGTTGTCTTCTCCCGCAGTGCCACAGGTCATGCGGGAGACCAAGGCATCTTCTCTGCGGCTGTGTGGATAGACAGTGTTCACGTCATCGCTGGTGCGGTGTGGGTCGGCTCGCTATTCGCGATGTCCTTGCAGGTCATGCCGTGGCTTAGCAGTGTCGCTGACGATCAGCGTACGCTGGTGATGGAAGTGTTCGAGCGCCTATCCGCAACGGCGGGGGCCGCTCTGCTGGTAATCGTGATCACGGGGACACTGAACGCCTGGGAAGGGCTGGGCGGGATTGGGTCGCTTTGGGATAGTCGCTACGGCCAGATTCTGTTGGTGAAACTGGCATTGGTTGCCTGCATGGTCGGCATCGGTGCTCATAATCGCTATGTCAAACTCCCGCAACTAGCGCGCTGGGCCAGCCGTACGCCCCGCCAACTCCCGCCATTTGGCCCTAGGTATATCGAGGGGACCCGGGTCGCCCGGGACCTGCCAGCGCCGGACGCGGGACCGTTACGCGTCAGCGCACGCGCCGTAAACGCGGAAAGTCTGCTCGCCATAGCCGTCCTCGCCGCCGCCGCGGTTCTACATCACGCTATGCCACCGACAGACATACACCACTTTCGAAACGGGGCTGCATTGTCGAGTCCGGCGTCGAACAGTCCCATTGAAGCTAATGGGCAACGCCTACACAGAAGCCTGTGGCCCGTACACCCGCAAACTAATGCCACCAACTGCACCAGTGGACATCAGGCACCACGCCCACCCCACAGGGTCGCGCCACCGTCGGCTGCTGTCTAGCAAACGGACGTGAAACAATGGCGGCGTGACTGACGGCTTCTGGCCGACAGCGGGAGCCGAGGCTGCGGTGCACGTTCATAGGGCCGTTGGTAGAGCCATGACTTTCAACTTAAGAGTCATCCGGACGGGGTCGACCGTAAGCACCCCAATTCCAACCCTAGGCGAGTTTTCGGGAACACGGTCACAGAGACCGCGGTTATCGGCGGCTGGGACCGACACTGAATTGACCCACGTCAAGCGATCGCGTTGCCGTACGCGCCGTTACAGGTCAGTGAGCCGGTGCGGGATTCGTTGGTGAGATCATCGGCCCGCGGCTCGCGAGGCGGGGCCTCGGTCCGCCAGGTACAACATGCGCGGACGGTCTCTACCCAATGCCCAATGCCGAAGGCGTCGAATCGACCGTCCAGCGTGATTGCCCGAAGACGATGGACGGCGATGCACTTCAGCGCGATGCGTTCCGCCCCCCCAGCGTCGGCACTTCCGTGCCTGGCTACACGTGCCATCGGTCTCTCGAACGCGGTCACGGCGTGTCGACATGTCCGAGCGCGAGTTCGCGCGCTTACCTCGCGCGCGCTGTGGGTGCCGTTGGCGGTCGCGTGTCCGATTATTGTTCCCTCTGAAGCACGGGTGGGGAAAAGTACAGTTTCGCTTGCACGTGCGAGCCCGTCGTCGTTATCGTGAGGTGTGACCCTCGGCTCGGCAAGAGCGATTTTACGAGCCGAAGCCCGCTCCCCAGCCCCTTTGCGGCCGACAAATCGAAGGTCATGGGCCCGGCAGGCGCGAGGTTTTCGATACCTATACAAACCTGTGATTGATCGGCATCAACGGTGACTCCAACGGTGCGCACTGGCCCATCCGGCTGATGTGTGGCCGCATTCATTAGAAGCTCGTTCAGTATGAGCGCCACAGGCACCGATTCCGCTTCGGACACGGTAACGCCCCACTGCGGTGCACTGCGGTGCATGCAGTCGATATGGGCCCCACACTCGACTTCCACGGCGGCGATGATGGCGTTGAGGACGTCGTCGAGTTTGATGCAGGCGGTGCGCCCCTGGACCTGCAGTCCATGTACGATCGCAAGCGCTTCTAAATGCAGGACGGCGTGTTCCAGCGGTACCCGGATCTGCGCGTCGCGTGACGCGTCCAGACGCAGAAGACTTGCGGCCCCCTGAAGCGCATTTCGGATGCGGTGGTGCACCTCCCACACGAGTTCGTCCCGTTGCTGCGCCGTCAGCATGAACCGAGTGGCTTGGAGGTGTTTTTGCTCCGTGATGTCTGTTGCGATTCCCACGATGCGAAGCAAATCCCCGGAAGCGCTCCGAAGCGGGATGCTGCGCGCCTGGACCCAAGAGGGCTCTGCGTTTTGATGCCGTACGCGGAATTCGACGTTGACTGCCTCGACCAGCAGCCGTTCGGCGCCGGTACGCGCACGATCCCCCGGGTCAATGGGAACGAAAAAATCGTTTGGATTCTCGTAGAGTCCACTACGCGGACGGCCCCAGATGGCCTCGTAGGCCGGACTCACGTAGAGCATGCGCCGCTGGCGCACGTCGTAGATGAAGAACAGTTCCTGGATGTGGCGGGTCAGCTGGCGGAAACGCTCATCAGTGTCGCGCAAGTCTATGGCCAGGGCGGCGCTCATGAACAACACGAGGGCGAGAAAGACAAAGCCGGAAATGTAGATGAACGGCACGTAATTCAAATCGACAAAGAGTCCTTCGGCAGACGCGAGCAGAAACAACACAAAAATGCCGGCCAGGACCAGGGCGGCCCGCCGCTCTGTCCGGCGGTATAGGACCGTGGCGCGCACAGCGGCCCAGACCAGCAGTGCCGTCATGCCAAGCCGGGCGACGATATTCCAGGGACTCAGGGTTCCGACGAACCGAGAAAGCGTCTCTCCCCACGGCAGGATCAGGGGACGCGCCAAATGCAAAGTGGTGAAGCGGGCGCCGTAACGATGGGTGAAGGCCACAACAACCAGCGACGCGAAGAACACAAGGACCAAGAGGAACCACGGTTTGATGACCTTCTGCTCAGTGTAAATCGCAACGAACAGGAACAACGCAGGGAAAAAGAACAATCCGCTGGCGCTTTGCCACCGCAGCATCGTGGCGGCGGCAGAGACCGATTCGGCGCGAAAATAGCCCGCTGACGTAAACAGGAACGCGGCTGCGCACACGGACATGGCGGCGAAGGTGACGTGCAGTCGGCTCCGGCGACCAACAAACCACAATGTGGCGTCCTGAACGGCCGCATAGGCGGCGATGCCGCCGCCAGCATGGTAGGCCGGGATCAAGAGTGTAAGACCCTTGGCGGCGAATGGTTTCCACATAACGCATCCTCCCAATGACTCGATGGGGCCTTCCGTACCGGGTCTCGTGCTGTCCGCCGCGGTGGACGAACAGCCTCAGATACACGCATGCTGTGCACAAGCCATTGACGCGGTCTGCTGAGTGATATTTTGTGTCTCTAGGGCCGGGTTCGCATCCATTGTTTAGGGCAATAACCGTGGCTTGCCGCGGGGCATGGAACCGCCCAACCCGTTCAGGCTAACCATGGCTGCCGGGCATCTCCGGCGTTAGGTGCTTCGACCCCCAGCGGCCGTACCGGTGGAAACAGAACTCGCCTTCAGGGGTGTGCCGTCCGACGGTGTACTCACGGCACCGACGCGCGCTAGGAGGGCGCCGCCCCTTACGGGGGATATCACGGGGAAATGGCATGTCGCACGAAAGCGTGCCGCCCCGCATACTCGCCTGAAGCGCCTAACGACTCGGCAATCCGGAGCAACTGATTGTATTTTTCCACGCGCTCGCCCCGAGCAGGCGCGCCAGTCTTCAAATGACCGGTCCCAAGCGCGACCGTCAGGTCCGCGATGAAGCTGTCCACGGTCTCGCCGCTGCGATGCGACACCATGGCGCCCCACCCGGCCCCGTAGGCCAGCCGGACCGCGGCCAGGGTTTCCGTTAGCGTACCTATTTGGTTCAACTTAATGAGCACGGCGTTGGCCGCCTTTTCCTCGATACCCCGACGAATACGCTCGACGTTGGTGACGAACAAATCATCTCCGACGAGTTCGAGCTTTCCGCCAAGGCGGGCATTGAGTAGTCGCCAGCCAGCCCAGTCGTCTTCCGCCAAACCGTCCTCCAGAACGGCAATGGGATACTTCGAGATCCAATCGGCGTACAGGTCGACCATCTCAGCGGCCGTTAGCTTGCGTCCCTCGCTGCGCAGGTGATACATGCCGTCTTCGTAGAATTCGCTGGAGGCGGGATCGATCGCCAGGACGACATCTTCGCCGGGCCGATAGCCGGCCTGACCAATGGCTTTGAGAATCAGCTCGACGGCATCGGCGTTGTGCTTCAACGCCGGCGCGAACCCGCCTTCGTCCCCAACGTGCGTGGCATAGCCGGCCCTTGCCAACGTGTCCTTGAGTGCATGGTAAATCTCACTGCCCCAGCGAACGGCGGTCGGAAGATCCGGCGCACCGACCGGCGCAATCATAAATTCCTGGAAGTCAGGGCCCTGCCAGTTCGCGTGCACACCGCCGTTGAGAATATTGAACATGGGCACCGGCAGGCGGCAGGCGGCGGCGCCGCCCAGATAGCGAAACAAGGGTTGTCGGCTGGCCTGCGCCGCGGCCCGGGCCACGGCCAGGCTCACGGCAAGTATGGCGTTCGCGCCCAATCTCGCCTTGTTCGGCGTGCCGTCAAGCTCACAAAGGGCCATGTCCAGCGCGCCTTGGTCGAACGCCTCCATGCCCACAATCCTTAGTGCTATCTCGCCGTTGACATGTGCGACAACCTGCCCTACGCCTTTCCCCAGATACTGGCGTGGATCCCCATCGCGCAGCTCGATCGCTTCGTGGCGGCCTGTCGAGGCACCGGAGGGCACGGCGGCGCGCCCCCATGCACCCCCCTTTAAAACCACATCCGCTTCGATGGTAGGATTGCCGCGTGAGTCAAGAATCTGGCGAGCGACAACGGATGCAATATGGGTACTTTCCATGGCAATAGCTCCAGTCTGGGATCTGACTTGATGGGCTCAGCCTCATCGCGGTCGCGTGGGGCAGATTAACCCAGAACTCGTAACGGATCCGCGCGTCAAAAGGGGTGAACAAACACCCCTAAGCGCAAGATATCGGCGACTGCGTTCTCAACCGTCGGAGGCCGTGGGACTGCATTCGCACATCACAGACCAACGCAGCAGGTGCCCCTCGGGCACGAGGTTACCCAGCGCCTCGATGGCCGCGTCGACGATCTCAGGTTCATCGAAGCACTCGATGACCAGTGGCAAGTGAACGTTCAGGCGCAACAGGTCGGCTGAATGGATTTCGCCGTGACGACCGAAGCCCGAAATGCCGCGGAACACGGTCACTCCATGCACACGATGCTCATCGTGCAGAATCGCCATGATTTCCTTCAGCAAGCCGTTGTGGCGTCCCGGGTCCGCCTCGCGCAGGTAGATGCGTACCATGGTCATTTCTTTTTTCATACGGTTTCCCCTAGGTCAGAGACGGCGCGAGAGAAAGCCGCCGGCAACAGCGGCCGCGAACCCCAGCACTACCGAAAGACCCACGTAGATCGCCGCCCGACTGGGGCGACCGTCTTCCACCAGGATCATGCTTTCCACCATGAACGTGGAGAATGTCGTGAATCCCCCGAGGCCGCCTGTCAGGATGGCCGCACGCAGCGCCGGGGCCATGGTGAGCCGCTCCAGGGTCTCGAAGAACAAGAACCCCAGCAGGAAGCTACCCAGTACATTGATGACCAATGTAGCAACGGGGAAAGTTCGACCCCAGACCAGTTGGATGAGTTCAGTCAGACCATAGCGGGCGGTACAACCCACCGCCCCGCCCGCCGCTACGGCCAGGTAGTTCAACCACACGATACAGGTCTCCTCTTTTGCAGTTGGCGGTCGTTATCGAAACAGCGGTACCAGCAGAACCAGGACCAGAAGCCCGCCGATAATGGCCAGGTAAAAGTTCATGTGCCCGGATTGCAGGCGTTGCAGCGCCGCGGCCAAGCGGTAGGTCGTGCGCACCGCCGGGCCGAAAACCGTCGGGCCGAACAGCGGCGCCACACGGTGATCGAAGCTCAATCGGCGCACGAAGTAACGCAGCCCGGCATGTTCGTGGCGCATGTCTTCGGTCGGGCGGTAGACCATGCTGTAGAAGGTGCGCAGGGCATTCGAGAATGCCAGCGGCGTGATGGACACTTGGCTGGCCGGCCGTGGCAGCCCGCCGTACCAAGTTGGTGATCGCCTGCGCCCCACTCGGGCTACCCACCAGAAGCCGAGCGGCAGCAAAGCCAACAGGGGGCCGGCGATCACCAACTTGGTCGGCGAGATAAACGCGAAATGACTGCTAAGGGGCACCAACAGCCAGTGGGAGCGAAGCGCCAGCGCGCTGGCGCCGGGGACGGCGGCGGCCACGCCGCGGTCCAGGGCGACGAGCCACCAGGGCATGGCGACCGCCGTGGCGAGAACCGACAGCCCCAGCAGGCCAACGGCGTGGGCGTGCCAGCGCGGAATCGAGCCGCCGCTTGGCGCGCCCTGACCGAGCAGGCCGACCCCGAACAGCTTTATGAATGTTGCGAGGGCAACCGCCGCCACCAGCGCAAGCCCCGCACCCGCTACGGACAAAGCCAGGGGGCCGATCAGGCCCGGCATGTGGAATCCCTGGAAGACAGTCTGGAAGACGAACCACTCGCTCACGAAGCCCGCCTGCGGGGGCATCGCCGCGAGACTCATGGCGGCGAACAGTGCGCCGAGTCCCAGGGACCATGCACTGCGTCGCAGTAGGCCCTGCGGGCTGAGCCCGTAACTGCCTGTGGCGTGATATACGCCGTCAGCAGTCAGAAACAACGCACTCTTAGCGAGGGAGTGACCCGCGAGGTGCAGGAGTGCGACGATCCACGCCAGCCCCGCCAACGCCGCAAGACCGGCATGGCGGAATAGCAGGGCCGCGGCCAGGGCCGAACAGGCGATACCGGCATTTTCAGCCGTCGAAAGACTGAGCAGGCGACGCCAGTCCTCCTCCTGAAACGCGTAAAGCACCGCCAGCACCGCCGTGAGTACGGCAAGCACGAGCAGGGTCAGTCCCAGGGCCAGACTTTCTCCACCTGCGTCCGGCAGCCAGGTTACCAGCGCCCGGCTGAGGGCAAAGTACGCCGCGTTGAGTACGACTCCGGAAAGCACCACGCCTGTCGCACCACTTGCGCGCCCGTACACGCCCGGGAACCACTCATAGAAAGGGAGCAGGCCGAGTTTGGCGCCGAACCCGATGATGAAAAGGGTCCCTACTCCATAGCGGGCCGCAGGGCCCAGCGCCGCCGCCGCTGCGGGGAACCCGGAAAAGGCCAGATTCCCGGCTGCCGATCCCAGCCAGAGCAGAGCGGCGAGAATACAGACCGCCCCCAATTCCAGCAGCGTGAGCATGAACAGGATGGCGCCGTCCTGCGCCTCGGTGTCCGCTTCGCTCAGCACCATCGCGGCTGCCCCGAGGCTCATCAGTTCCCAGGCGATTAAGAAGGCGGCCCCCTCGGTCAGTCCGAAGACCCCGAGCGACCCGATCAGCGCGGTCCCGGTGCCGGCAACCCAGAGTCGACCTCGAGCCAGTGGTGAGCCGAGCGCCGCCCCCACGGCCGCTGGCCCAAGCCCGAAGGCGGCCAGCCAACTCGCTTCGGACGACAGGTGGAAAGCGACGGGAGCGGTGAATGCCAATCCCATCGGGACGGTCGCCGTGCCGGCGGACAATCCGAAGGCAACCCCGCTCATCAGTGCCAAGGCACCTACGGCCAGACACAGACGGGCGAAGCCGAGGGCCCAGCCGGCAAATCCCAACGCTGTAGCGGTCACCCACAGGGCGAAAGCGCAGAGAATGAGGTCAACGCTCAAGTCGGCCTCCTTTGACGCGCGCGGGCATCCGTTCCAACAGAACGAGCAACCCTTCGATCACGGCCGCCGGGTTGGGCGGGCACCCGGGCAGGTACAGATTGACGGGCAATACCCCATCGAGCCCCCGTCCCGTATTGTAGCCGTCGCCGCTGATACCCCCCGACACCGCACAGGTACCCGTGGCCATCACCAACCGGGGCTCCGGCATCGCCTGGTAGGTGTTCAGCAGCGGCTCGCGCATGGGTGCCGTCACCGGTCCGGTCACGAGCAGCAGGTCCGCAAAGCGCGGCGAGGGGGTGAAAAATATCCCCAGCCGGTGGAGGTTGTAGAAAGGGTTGTTCAGTGCTTGCAGTTCCGATTCGCAGCCATTGCAGGAGCCGGCATCCACATGACGGATGTGCAGACTTCTTCTGAACATCGCAATGCGCGCCTTCAGGCGCTGTCCGGCGGCGGAGTCGGTGGCCTTCCGCCATTGCAGGTCGGTGCGCTCTGGTGTCCCGAATGCCCAGTCTTCCGACGGGCTGAGCGCACCGGAAGGACAGACCTCGGTGCAGAGCTGGCAGACCACGCAGCGACCGTAGTCAATCAGGATATTCGTGTCGCTATCGGACGGGGCTTGCGTGATGGCAGCCGTCGGGCAGACATCGACACACTCGCGGCAGGCGCTCTTGCAGTGCTGCGGATGAAAGCGCGGCATCCCGAGCAGGCCGCTCTGCCCGTCGTCGCCGTCCGGGCGTGGCCAACGGGTTGTCGCGCTGCCGAGTCTGAGGCCCAACCAGGTCCATGTCGCCATCGTCGGGGTCCTCAGCGGTCGCAGCCGGCAATGGTGAGGCCGAAACTGGCCTCGTTGATGGCGTAGTCCATCATGTTGCTCTCATGGACGGTGTAGGGAAACACGCGCCAGTTGGAGAAGGACGGCGATTTGATCTTGACCCGCGCCAGCCGCCCCTGACCGTCAAAGTGCACGGCATAATAGAGGGCGCCGCGCGGCGACTCGGCCCACCCCAGCCCTTCCCCGCCGGGCCGGCCGGTGACCGCGGCGCGCAGCCCGCTCGCCCGCGAAAGGCCGGGCAGCAGACGCAGGATGACCTCGAAGCTGGCGTTCAACTCGGCGACCCGCACCCGGAAGCGGGCGTAGGCGTCGCCCGCCTGTTGCACCGGTACTTGCAGTTCGGTGTCGGCATAGCCGGCATAGGGGTGATCGCGGCGCAAATCCCGGTCAAGACCCGACGCCCTTTCGACGGGGCCGGTGGCACCTTGGTCGAAGGCGGTCTGCCTGTCCAGCACACCCGCGTCGTGCAGGCGGTCTCGGAAACTGGTCGTGCGTTCCAGCGCGTGCACGTAGCGATCGGTGTCGCGCTGCAATGCACCAACCCACCGGATGAATTCGCGATCCGGGTCCAGATCCCGGCGCACGCCGCCGGGGATGAAGACTCCCCGCAGCAGCCGGCTTCCGGTCAGCCGGGCATTGATCTGCTTGGCCTGCTCCTCCAACAGCCGGCCCTGGGCCTGCCCCACCTTCAGGGTCGTGGTGTCCGCCAGATGTCCGAGGTAGTGAAGATGGTTGTAGACCCGTTCCAGTTCGGCGACCAGCACCCGCAGGCGCCTGGCGCGTTGCGGCGCCTCCACGCCGCACGCTGCCTCCACGGCCTCACAGTAGCCCAGGGCATGGGCGACGCTGCCGACGCCCGATACCCGCTCAGCCAGTACGACCGCATGGATCGGATCGCGGCCCTCGAAGCGCTTCTCCAGGCCGCGGTGCTTGAAGAATAACTGGGGCTGGTAGTGCAGAATGTGCTCGCCCACATAGAAGAAAAAGAATCGGGCCGACTCCACGACGTCCGCGCGTACGGGGCCGAACGGCAGCAATTGCACGTCAGCCCCCGAGACAGCGGGAAGGTCCGGAAGGACATGTTCGAAGTCCATTGCCCGCCCCGGAAACTCCGGATCCAGGGGTGGACAGGTCGCACGGGCGCCTCGATGCAGGACCAGCGGCAGCGGCTCCGGGTGGTCCCGGAACTGCACCCCCAATAGATCGGTGATCTCCCGCTCGTACCAACCCAACAGGGGCGACTGCTGTGCCAGGCTGGGTATGGAGCCCTCATCGCGTACACGCCAGACGACAAACGGCCGTTTCGGTCCGGGAGCAGCCAGATAGCACACATCTACACGCCCCTCCCCCGACGGCTTGTAGCCCCAGGCCATCTGCATGCGGCCTCCGTTTGCCAGCAGATCGGCACATGCCGTTCCCAAGGCGGCCTCGTCCAGCGACTGTGTCTCGGCCGGAGCGATCACGGTGACAGCCCTCCCGCTAGCGCGCTGCTTATCGACCGGAAAACGCCGGTGAAGGCGGAGGGCCACCAGATGCCGAGGATGAGAACCGGCACGCCTGCGAGCACCATGGCGGCAATGCACCACGGTCCGACGGCTTCGGACCTCGGCGGCGTCTCCGGAGCAGCGCCGGTGAAGTACATGACTCGGAAGTGGTTAAGGAAACCGGCGAATATCACCACCAGCAGAATCAGCATGACGGCTACCGCCCAACTGTGAGCGGGCGTCAGGCCCGCTCGGAGCACAGTCAGTTCGGAAAGAAACAGGCCGAACGGAGGCGCCCCGGTAATAGCGAGAGCGCCCGCCAGCCACAGGGCGCCCGTGAAGGGAAAGTACACACCGACCCGCCGGATCCCGTTCATATCCTTGGTGCCGTAGGCGCGCATCGTCACGCCGGACCCGAAGAACATGAGCGACTTGTTCAAGGCGTGATTCAGCATGTGATAGAGCGCCCCTGCCACCCCGAGCGGACCGCCGAATCCAAAACCCAGCGCCATGACGCCCATGTGTTCCACGCTGGAGTAGGCCATCAGCCGCTTGACGCCCCGTTGGCGCACGATGAACAGCGCCGCCAGAGCCAGTGAGACCACGCCCAGTGTAATCAGCGCGAGACGCGACACCGCTCCTACACCGGCACCCTGCGCAACGGCACCGAACCGGACGATTCCAAGCAGCGCGATGTTGAGCAGAGCCCCTGACAGCAGTGCCGATACCGGCGCCGGTCCCTCGCTGTGGGCGTCGGGCAACCAGGTGTGCATCGGCGCCAACCCCGCCTTGGTGCCATAGCCCACCAGCACCAGAAGAAACGCCAGCGTGACGAGGGTCGGATTCATGTGGGGCGCCGCGCGCGTCAGGGTCGCCCATGTCATGTCGTAGACGGGCCCCAAGGCCACCGTCCCTGCCCAGTAGAACAAGACCGTTCCGAGCAGTGCCAGGGTAATGCCTGCCGACACGACGATGATGTATTTCCAAGCGGCCTCGATGCTCTCCGCGGCATGCTCGAACCCCACGAGAAACGTGCTCACCAGGGTAGTCAGTTCCACGGTGATCCAATACACGCCGGCATTGTTCATGAGCGGAGCAGCGAGTGTTGTCCAGGCAAATCCGGCGAACAGCGCGTAGAAGCGCGGTAGGCGCCCGTCCTCCCCCAGCAGCCGCATGTAGCCGATGGCATAGATGGAGGCCAACGCGTACACGAGGGCCACACACAGCACCACCCACGCCCCGAGCGGGTCGACCACCAGATACCCGTCCAACGCGACTTGAGTCGAATGGGTCAGAAATGGAACCGGCACGGCGGCCACGGCCGTGGTCAATGCCATCAGGAGATTGATCGCCTCCGCAACACGGGGCGAGCGGGTCATCGCGCAGACGGCGACGGCCACGAGCGGGGCCACCAAGACGATGTAGGCGAGCAGCAGCGTCATCCGACCAGTTTCCGCAGTTGGAGACTGCTGGTCGTGCCTGCCCGCTCCATCAGATACCGTGCCAGTACTCCGAAACAGGCCACTGCCACCAGCAGGTCGAACAGAATCACCAGTTCGATCAGCAACGGCATACCAGGTATCAATATCTGCGACCCGAGGAAGATGCCGTTTTCCAGCACCAGCAGCCCAAGAATATGGCTGATGGCCTCATGGCGCACCGACAGCATGAGAAAGCCGATGAGCTTCATCGACAACATGACTGTCAGGGCCAGAATCACCACTTGACTGGATACGCCGACAGCCGCCGCCAGGTGATAGGCCACCACCAGCGCGAAGACCACGCCGGCCGCGCCCAGCACCAAGGCGGTGGACGGCTGAAGAATCACGTGCAGTTCCCGGTCGGCGCCCAGACGCTGGAGAATCCGCAGGATCAGGTAAGGCAGCAGCAGACCGCGGAACAGAGCCGTCAGTACCGCCACTAGGTACAACTCCGGGAAATGTGCGTAGTAACCCATGCTGGCCGACAACACGGCGATCATCCACGATTGCAAGCCGAACGCGTACATGTAGTCCCGCAACCAGCGCGAGCCCAGCATGATAAAGGTCAGCAGCAGGCTGGCAATCGCCAGCAGGCTGAATAACGACGCGGCAAGCGGTGTGAAGTGCGGTAGTGTCATCGTCAGCGTATCTGGTTCGCAATGATGGCCAGAGCGGCCAGGACAAACGAGGCGGCCAGCGGCTCCTGATAGCGATAGAACCGTAGTCGAGACTGGGCCGTTTCGACCACGATCACCGCGCAGGCGACAAGGGCGAATTTTCCCAATACCGCGATGGCTGCGCCCAGTGCACCGGCAGCCGTTCCCTGGGTGGAGAGCAGCCACGGCATGACAAGTACATTGCAGAAGATGGTGTAGAGGATGAACTGCTTCATCATGGATGCCCACTTCACGAGCGCCAGCAACGGGCCGGAGTACTCCAGCACGCGGGCCTCTTCGATCATGTAGACCTCGATGTGGGTGCTCGAATGGATGGGCAGGCGATCGGTTTCCACCAGCAGCAGAATGAAGAACGCGCACACCAGGAAAATGTGGGCGGGGCTCCAGTAGACCGCTAGGTGGTTCGCCAGCAGATGATTGACAACGAATGGCAACATCGACTTGGCCAGCAGCGTGATCCCGACGAAGACCAGGATGAGCGTCGGTTCGGCGAGGATGGATACCATGACGCTACGGCTCGAGCCGATGCCGCCATAGGCGCTGCCTGAATCTAGCCCCGCCAGGGCGATGAAGAAACCGCCCAGCGTGAGGATCAGGCCGCCGCCCAGAATGTCTCCCATGTCCGACAGCGGCAACGGATAGTCGGTAAGCACGGGGATCAGCAGCGGCACAATCAGCATGGCCGTGAAGGCGACGACCGGGGCGACAAAGTGTACGAACGACGCACCTTCCGGGACCACCAACTCCTTGTGGAACAGTTTCCAGAGATCCCGGTACGGCTGCACGAGACTGGGCCCGCGTGCACGCTGGACGCGCTCTTCGTAGCGCAGGATGAACCCCTGAACCAGGGGCGAGAGCAGCAGGACGGCTGCGACCTGCCCGATTTGCAGCAGAACGTCGTGGGCAGTCACGGGTCGTGCGCCCGGCGCGGTTCAGGAAGGCAGAGTGAGCTGGAGGGGTGACTTCGGCTCTGGTCGAGCGGATGGCCGCACCTCAGTGTGGCCCGACTGCGGCGGGTCTGATGCATAACCTGCTCCTACCTGAACGGTTAGTAGTTCGGTAGGAGTCATCAGCCCCGGGGGCGGTTCAAGGCGGACTCCATCGCCTTTATGATTTTGAGGCTATATAGACCCTTAGGCGTTGTCAAGCGCAACGTGCGCCGGCTTATCTAGCTGTTGATAGGGTCCGCGCGGGGTTGCAAGGAGCGCCCCCCTTGCGCGGATACGATTTCCGTTCAATCAACGACCGACTGTCACACGGGCAGCCGCCGTGTCTAGCCGCTTCATGGTCATGAGCCGCCGCACGCGACTTCGTCGGCAGTGGCTGTTCATGGCCGCATTCTACCCGTGGAAGCTGGGGCAGATGGAGCCACCTAACCAGAGGTGGGCAGGCGACCCCCGCCGGTCGCTGGCGTCTTCACCGGCAGTCACGGTTCCTGCCCCCAAGCAGCGGACACGCGCTTAGAGAGACGGCGCGACCAGCGGACCATAAAGGCGCTGAGGTTCGTCAGATCGATCCCTCCATCCGCAGCGGAGCCAAACCGCTATCGAGGCCCCGCCGCACAGACCGACGAGGCCTCACCCTCGACCGACGAGCCTCCACCGCTCTCGGGACGGTCTCCGCGCTATCGGCGGCGGCCCTGGGCCTCCTGGGCTGGCGACGGCACCGCAGACACTGGAAGCGTTCTCCGTCCCGCAGCGCAAGGGCACGGATGCCCCCTGGGCGCCTCCCCGGAGGGAGCCAGTGTTGCCCTCAATATAGTGGAATCCCAATGCAGGGTGTTACGGCCTGGAAATTGCCCAGGT
This sequence comes from uncultured Gammaproteobacteria bacterium, assembly GCA_964571225.1. Taxonomy (GTDB): domain Bacteria; phylum Pseudomonadota; class Gammaproteobacteria; order DATFLG01; family DATFLG01; genus DATFML01. The sequence goes on along the minus strand of CAZNBB010000065.1, from coordinate 3,103 downwards.
CCGCGCCGTGGACTAAATTCCTTGGATGGTTGCCTTGCGCAGATTTCTGGGCATGAATCAGATGCTAGATGCCGTCGAACAGGCCATAAAAACGCGCCATCATCCTCGGGACGTTCGTGCCGAATGCTCTGGTCGAGGGGGACGCCAGTCCTTACACACGATCGACTGACCGCAGTTCTACTCACGATGGGAGGTCTGCACGATCGACGGCGGACGCAAGGTGTGGATGCACAGTCGGTATACAGGACGAATATTCGCCGGTATAGGGGCATCCTGAGAGGAGGGAACACTCATGAATTCGGACGCCGTGAGTGCTCGGTATTCAGGCACAGCCAAGTTCCTGCATTGGCTGATCGTGGGATTGCTGATCGCCCAGTATATCTTCGCTTGGACGATGCCTCATATTGGCCGCACCGTCCCTGTTAGCACACTCATCGATCTGCATGTATCGGTAGGTCTCCTGATCATGTTCATGGCCGTTGTACGGTTGGTCGTGAGAGCGACTCACGGGGGGACCAGTACCTGAAGACGGTCTCCCGCCGTGGCAACTGCAATGGGATCGAGTGAATCACTGGCTGCTGTATGCGTTTTTGTTCATAGTACCTGTGCTGGGCTGGATGAACGCGTCCTGGCGCGACATGCAGGTCTCATTTTTGGGATTATTTGAATTGCCGAAGTTGCTCGCAACGCGGGCTCGCGGATGGGGTTGGACAGGCGACGTACACGCATTGTTAGCCAACTATGTACTGCTGGGACTCATAGGCCTGCATGTAGTCGCCGCGCTTTACCACTATTTCATCCGTGGTGACCGAGTGCTCCAGCGCATGCTTCCAGGTACGAGGTAGGTCGCTTTCTGTCCGATACGGTCATGACCGAGGTTGGCGTTGGCGTTTAGAGAGGCATCCGACGTCACTTGCTCGCCTCGTGTCGGTCCAGGCGCGGTCGCTTGCCGACGTGATCGATCACGGTCGTGTGTCACCGGATCCAACGCGGTCAGTCCTATGCAGCCTGGCGTTCACCACCGTCAGGACAGTTGCTGTCTGCCCCTACCCACAGCGCATCAGGCGGGACCGGACGACCAGATCATACGGAGCAAGACAAGAAGGCCCCGGCGCGGTGCCGGGGCATCGGGGGGGAATTGACAACTGTCTATGAGACAGACAGTTGTACTCACAAGGCCATAGACCTTGACGCGGCGGGGGACCAGCCTCGCCTGAGTACAGTAAAACTGTAACAGCGGCGTGCGGTCAGCGCCTTGATATATGTCAAATCTTGATTACTGAGGAGTGGTAGCGCGAAACAACCCGGGTAACCGAAAGGAGCGAAAAGAACGGCGATTGCGGGAATGGGAGGCGGCCTAGAGAAGACACTGCTTCAGCTCCGCCGGGTAAACGGGTCGGACGGTGCCGCACAGACAACAAAGGCACGGCCCGGTGTTCTTCTAGCCTCCATAACTTCGCGCGCTTCCCGATCAGCACCGCGATATCGACTTGACTACCGAGTTTCCGGCAGAAGTTTGCGCCGTCCGCTCTCTGGCCAACTCCGGCCGGCTGGTCTGCGTCGCACAAAGTCCGCTCGTGGCCGACAGCCGGCCCGTTGACGCTGTGGCGGGTGGGTCCATCCGGACCGGATGGATGGTCGTCGACCCACAGCAGCCTCTTAGGTGCACCGGTCCAGCGACGGCTATTGGGTGCGGAGCGGACGTCACCGATCGGGTCAGTGGTGGCATCATGGGAACACCATCATCGGGCACCCCCTGCTCCAGATGCAGCGCCACGTTTAGGCCTGCTTGTCGCTCGGCAAGTATTCGTAACAGGCGACACGCAAAGCAAGCCCCAAAACAACTGATTCAAGCGATCGGACGTTAGCAACCTTGGCGTAAACGTGGTGACCCGCCGCCGACCCGGGCTCTGTCAAATGCGGTGCTTAGCCCGCAGAAACCGGCGGGTCGGCTCGCCGACCCGCCGGATCGAACAGTACTACAACATTAGAGCGCCTTCTTACAGAAATACCAGTCGGTACATTCGTAGCCTTCGTCCATGCGCTTCTCGGCGTCCTCTGCAGAACCCGGGGGCGGCACGATCACCTTGTCGCCGGGTTGCCAGCCGGCGGGGGTTGCGATCTTATGCTTGTCGGAGGTCTGCAAGGCCGCCACCAAGCGAACAAACTCCGGAATCGAACGGCCGTTCGTCATGGGGTAGTAGACCATTGCACGCAGGATGCCCTTGTCATCGATGATGAAAGTAGCCCGAACCGCTGACGTGTCAGCGGCGCCGGGATGGATCATCCCGTAGGCGCGGGCCACATTCATGCTGAGATCTTCGATGATAGGAAATGGAATCTCCACGCCAAACTTCTCCTTGATGTTGCGGATCCAGGCTACATGGGAGTAGTAGCTGTCGATGGATAACCCCAACAGCTCGCAGTTCAGCTTCTGGAATTCCGGATAAGCTTGCGCGAATGCCATGAACTCCGTCGTGCACACCGGCGTAAAGTCAGCTGGGTGCGAAAACAGCACCAGCCACTTACCCTTATAGTCGGACAGCTTCTTCACTCCGTGGGTGGTCTTGGCTTCAAAGGCTGGGGCCGGCGCGTTGAGTTGAGGCATCCCGGGAGACTGGGCTTCGATGTTGCTGGTCATGACTTGTTCCTCGTTCGTTAAGGTTGGACTGATTGCTGCTATGGCATGGACTCTACGATAGCCAGTTCAAGGTTAGTGATCCAACGAATATTGGCTATTCGATGGATAGCTACAGACTATGGTCATTTGCGGCGACGAGGCGTGCTCGGGGCACGGGATGCGGCCAGAGGGGTGGCTGCGTGGCACCGTGGAAGGACGTAGTGTACAGATTGCGCCATAGGGGTCCCTATGCTTCTCGGTAGGAAGGGGTTAGTAACCTTGTTTGTGGCATTACATTGTCCACCAGGGGTGATGATTTTGAACTCAGGACGTAGTCCTCAGCGGCGGTAGCCGGTCGGCCGAAAGGGGGCGGCTACCGTCCTCTCCGGCCAGCGGCGCAATTCGTGACGGAGCTCTAGGGCCGCGTGCGACCCAGATGGTATGGACACCGCCCTCCTTCGGAAATGGGGGCTAGGAGTAGTG
>CAZNBB010000064.1:0-21000 GCA_964571225.1 uncultured Gammaproteobacteria bacterium | reverse complement strand
AGCAGCACCCAGGAAATATGGGTTTCCAGTACCTGTACATCGGTCACCGGATGGGAGTAGCAGCGGGGATCCTGAAGGGCTTGGATGAGCGGTTCCATGGGTGCGGCTCGTGGGCGGTAGAGCGCTGTGACGCAATGCTGGAGTTAGGGTAACATGGGCCGGTCGGTACCGGCCCATGGAGCTGCGGCGATGAAGCATTCATTAAGGGTTGGCGTGCTGCTGTGCGGGTTGCTGGTGGTGGTGGCGGCCGAGGCCGGTTGGCGGGACTTTCTGGAACAGCTTCCGGGCGTCAGCCGGGAAGGTTCCACCTCCTCTGCATCCCAGACCGGCAGTCTCAGCGAATCGGAAATGGCGGGCGCGCTGAAGGAGGCGCTGCAGAAGGGCATCCAGCATGCCGTCAGCCAACTGGGCCGGCCGGGGGGCTTTCTGGACGACGCCCGGGTCCGTATTCCCATGCCCAAACAGCTCCAATGGGTGGAACGGTCCCTGCGGGCGGTGGGTCAGGAGCGTCTAGCCGACCAGTTCGTGACCAGCATGAACCGGGCGGCCGAGCAGGCGGTGCCACAAGCCGCCGGGGTGTTCCGCGATGCTGCCCAGGCGATGACTCTCCAGGATGCCCGCGCCATCGTGACCGGGCCCCAGGACGCTGCTACCGAATATTTCCGCAGTCATACCGAGGCGCAATTGACCGAACGCATGCTGCCCATCGTGCGGCAGGCCACGGCGCGGGTCGGGGTGACCGCCGACTACAAGCGGCTGATGGCCGCTGCCGGCCCCCTGTCCGGTTACCTGGGCAAGGACGCGGTGGATCTGGACAGCTATGTGACTCACCGCGCCCTCGATGGGCTGTTCCTGAAGATTGCCGAAGAGGAAAGACAGATCCGTGAGAACCCCGCAGCCCGCACGACAGCGCTGCTCAAGAAGGTCTTTTCAACCGACGCCAAATAGCCTCCGCTGCGCAGCGCCCGGCGTGCGGCGCCGGCGCGCCTGCGATCACTTCACCTTGGACACCCATGGCGCCACGGCGTAAGTCACGTAAGGGCCGTCGCAATTCCACGGGGCGTTGGCGCCTGCCATGGGGTCGGCTGGCGATCGTCGCCGGCGTGGTGCTGGTCGGCTACGTCATCTGGCTGGACGCGACCGTGCGTGCGCAATTCGAGCACAAGCGTTGGGCCCTGCCGGCCCGTGTCTATGCGCGTCCGCTGGAACTGTATACGGGCCTGCGTCTGTCCGCCGCCCAGTTCGCCGATGAATTGAGGCAGCTGCACTACCGGGACGTGACCACGCCTGACGCACCCGCCCAGGTGGCGCGTCACGGCGACACCTTCCGGTTGGAGAGTCGCCCGTTTACGTTCTGGGACGGCCGGGAGCCTGCCCACAACGTGCAGGTGTCGTTCAGCGCCGGCACCGTCACCGCCCTCAGGGATCCCCGTAGCGGCGCTGCCATCAGCCTGGTGCGCCTGGACCCGGTGCAGATCGGGAGCATCTATCCGGCCCGCAAGGGCGATCGTATTCTGGTCCGTCTGGATGAGGTGCCCCCGCTGCTGATCAAGTCCCTCATCGCGGTCGAGGATCGGCACTTCTACAGCAACTTCGGCATCGAGCCCAAGGCCATTGCACGGGCCATGGTGGCCAACCTGCGGGCCGGCAGGGTGGTGCAGGGCGGCAGTACCATCACCCAGCAGCTGGTCAAGAACCTGTTTCTGAGCAACCGTCGGACCCTGGCCCGCAAGGTGCAGGAAGCCATCATGGCCTTGCTGGTGGAGTTCCATTACTCCAAGAACGAAATCCTGGAAACCTACCTCAACGAAGTCTATCTGGGCCAGGACGGCGCCCGCGCCATCCATGGGGCCGGACTGGCCAGTCAGTTCTACTTCCAGCGGCCGCTGAAGGACTTGTCCCTGGCGCAGACCGCGCTGCTGGTGGGTCTGGTGAAAGGGCCGTCCTATTACGATCCGCGCCGCCATCCCGGGCGGGCCCTGGCCAGGCGCAACGTGGTGCTGCAGGTGTTGGCGAGCCAAGGCGTGGTATCCCCCGCCGCCGCCCGTGCGGCCGAGGCCCGACCCCTGGGGGTGGTCAAGGAGCCCACGTCCGCCAACGCCTATCCCGCTTTCCTGGATCTCGTCCGTCGACAGTTGAGCCGGGACTACCGGGAGGAGGACCTGACCTCCCAGGGGTTGCGGGTGTTCACCACCCTGGCGCCGGAGCTGCAGCGTACCCTGGAGCAGACCTTCGAACGGCGGCTGCCCGAGTTGGAGCGGCGGGAGAAGCTCCCCGCCGGCAGCCTGGAAGGCGCGGCGGTGGTGACCGCTACGGACAGCGGCGAGGTGCTGGCGGTGGTGGGCGGCCGCGACCCCGACTATGCCGGCTTCAATCGGGCCCTGGATGCAGTGCGTCAAATCGGCTCGCTGGTCAAACCGGCCGTGTATCTCACCGCTCTCGAGCAGCCGGCCCATTACACCCTGGCCACGCTGCTGGAGGACAGCCCTCTGACGGTGAAGGGGGCAAACGGACGCGTATGGTCCCCGAGGAACTACGACCGGCGCTATCACGGGCAGGTGCCGGTCTACGAGGCCCTGGCCCACTCCTACAATGTGCCGACCGTGCGGCTGGGCCTGTCGGTGGGCGCTCCGGCGGTGATCGCCACGTTGCACAAGCTCGGTGTGGAACGGGATTTCGAGCCGTACCCGTCCTTGTTTCTGGGTGCTCAGGGGCTCACACCCCTGGATGTGGCCCAGATGTACCAGACTCTGGCCAGCGGCGGTTTCCGGGCGCCCCTGCGTGCCGTGCGGGCGGTACTGGACGCCCACGGCAAGCCCCTTCATCGCTATCCTCTGGCGGTCGATCAAGTGGTGCCCCCGGGGCCCGTCTATCTGGTGGACACAGCTATGCAGCATGTGGTGACCGAAGGCACGGCCGCCGGCTTGAGCCGTTTCCTGTCCCCGGACCTGCATGCCGCCGGCAAGACGGGTACCACCGACGATTTGCGCGACAGCTGGTTTGCCGGCTTCACGGGCGACCGCCTGGCGGTGGTCTGGCTCGGGAGGGATGACGACAAATCCACCGGACTGACCGGCGCGTCCGGCGCTATGCAGGTATGGGGCGCGTTCATGGCCCGGGCGGCCGCTCAACCGCTGGTACTGCCCGGCGCCAACAGCGTGAAATGGGAATCCATCGATCCGGTCAGCGGGTTGAAGGCCGACGGCGGCTGCGATGATCCGGTGAACCTGCCGTTCATGCCCGGCAGCGCCCCGCAAAAAGCGGCGCCGTGCGCGGACGGGTCGTCGGGAAGCTCCCCCCTGCACTGGCTTAGGAAATGGTTTCGATGAACAAATTGCTGCGTTGGTGGATGCTCGCCTCTCTCATCGCGTTCGCCGGCTGCGCCGGTGTGACACCCCATCCCGGCGGACCCGCCCCGGTGGTGGAGCCCGGCGCGCCCGCGGCGCCGTCCGGATCCGGCGCCAGCGGCGGCAGCGGGTCCGCGCAATCGGGTGCGGGTTCGTCGGCAGTGCTGGCCCTGGTGGATCGTGCCGATCGCAGCGCCCGGGCCGGGCAGCTGGGCGCCGCGGCGGACAGTCTGGAACGGGCGCTGCGCATCGAGCCGGGTAACGCGCGCCTCTGGCACCGTCTTGCCGCGGTGCGTCTTGCCGAGGGCAATTTGGCTCAGGCGCAGGCCCTGGCCGCCAAGTCCAACAGCCTGGCCGGCAACGACCTCGCCCTGCAGATTGCCAACTGGCGGCTGATCGCGGCGGCGCGCCAGCAGGCCGGCGACGCCGCCGGGGCCAGCCGGGCGCAGGCACGGCTGAAAGCCCTCCAGGGACGTTGACCTCCAACCCGAGGCGATTCGTGTATCATTGCCCGGAGATCAAACAGGTACACGCTGAACGGGTTGCCCGCGAGAGGTCCGTCAGGGCGTGACCGAGGTTTGCCGATGTCCGTCGGAGCGGTTTCAAGCGAGGGCTGACACGGCTGGGGGAGGCAGGGCTGTGACCGTCTACTCGGTGGACAAGCTCATCGCGGAAGCGCGTCGTCTGGCCGCGGATTACCGACGTGCGACGGGCAAGTCGCTGGCCGGGGTCAGCAGTGAGATTGCCGATTACGACGCGGCCCGGCTGCTGGATCTGGAGCTGGCGAACGATCGCTCCCAGGGTTATGACGCGCTCGGACGGGGGCCACGGGAAGGCAAACGTATACAGATCAAAGGCCGTGCCATATTCGACGAAGCCAAATCGGGGCAACGGGTCGGTCAGCTTAAGACCGAACAGCCCTGGGACAGCGTGGTCCTGGTGCTCATGGACGAGGAGTTCGAACCCTTCGAGCTCTACGAAGCCGATCGCGCGGACGTCCTCGAGGCGGTGGAGGAGAGCGCCGGCAGCCGTCGGGCCAAGCGCGGCGCCCTTTCGGTGGCTAAGTTCAAGCGTATTGCGCGCCTGGTGTGGACCCGCGAAGAAGGCCTCATTGACGACGAAGTCTGGGACAACCGGGCGGGACCCTGACGCCGCCACCGGCGGCGCCCCATTGCCATGAATTCCGTTGCCGATCTGTTGGGTGCCGATGGCGCTCTGGCCCGGCTGGTGGAGGGGTTTGCCCCCAGAGCCCAGCAACAGGCTATGGCCGAGGCGGTCGCCCGGGCCATCGACGCGCACGGGCAACTGGTGGTCGAGGCGGGAACCGGTACCGGCAAGAGCTTTGCCTATCTGGTGCCGGCTCTGTTGTGCGGGCAGAAGGTCATCATTTCCACCGGCACCCGTCATCTGCAGGATCAACTCTTTCATCGCGATCTCCCGACGGTGCGGGACGCACTCGGCGTTTCGGCGCGGGTCGCACTGCTGAAAGGCCGCAGCAATTATCTATGTCTGCACCGCATGGACCTGGCCGGGCCGGACGGACGTCGCCAGGCGGCCGACCTGCACCGCATTCAGGCGTGGGCCGGCATCACCCGGGCCGGTGACATTGCAGAGTTGCCCGGTATTCCTGAGGACTCGCCTCTGTGGCCGCGGGTCACTTCGACTCCCGACAACTGCCTGGGACAGGAATGCCCGCGGATCGGCGACTGTTTTGTCATGAAGGCACGCCGTGGAGCCCAGGAAGCCGATGTGGTGGTCATCAATCACCACCTGCTGTTTGCCGACATGGCACTGAAAGAGGAGGGCTATGGCGAGCTGCTGCCGGGCGCCAACGCCTTTATTCTGGACGAGGCCCATCAGCTCGAAGAAGTGGCTTCGAATTTCTTCGGACTGACCTTGAGCAGCCGCCAGTTGCTGGGGCTGGCCCGCGATGCCCAGCTCGAGCACCAGCGTGAAGCCGGGGATATTCAAGGCCTGGCGGATGCGGCCCGCCGGCTGGAAAAGGCGGTGCTGGATGCGCGCCTGGCCTTCGGCGCCGAAGTGCGCCGGGCCCCCTGGCAGACGGTGGGCGACAACCAGGCGGTCAGCGGTGCGCTGGAAGAGACCCGGGCTGCCCTCACCGAGCTCGCCGGCTACCTGGAACAGGGCGCACCCCGCGGCCGGGGGTTGGAGAACTGCTGGCGCCGTGCCCAGGCTCTGGCCGAACGCCTGCACCTGACTACCGAGGCTCCGCCGCCGGACCATGTGCACTGGTTCGAGACCCATACCCGCGCCTTTGCCGTCCATCTCACGCCGCTGGATGTGGCGCCGGTCATGCGTGAGCGCATCCGTGCCCTGCCCAGCGCCTGGATCTTCACGTCGGCCACCCTGGCCGTGGGCCAGCGCTTCGAGCATTTCGCCGGGCGCCTGGGTCTGGATGAGCCCCACACGCTGCAACTGGAAAGCCCGTTCGACTACCGGCGCAATGCACTGCTTTACGTGCCACCGGGCATGCCCGAACCCAACAGCCCGGGTTACACCGGTGCCGTGGTCGAACGCAGTGTCGCGGTGCTGCGGGCCAGTCGCGGACGGGCGTTCATGCTGTTCACCAGCCACCGGGCCTTGCGCGAGGCTGCGGATCTGCTGGACGGCAGGCTGGACTACCCGCTGCTGGTGCAGGGCAGTGCGCCGCGCTCGGAGCTGCTGGAGCGGTTCCGCGAGCTGGGCAACGCAGTGCTGCTGGGGACCAGCAGTTTCTGGGAAGGCGTCGATGTACGGGGTTCGGCCCTGTCCTGCGTGATCATCGACAAATTGCCCTTTGCCTCGCCGGGCGAGCCGGTGTTGCAGGCGCGCATCGAGGCGCTGCGCCAGAGCGGCGGCAATCCGTTCAGGGACTACCAACTGCCCAATGCGGTGCTTACGTTGAAGCAGGGCATCGGGCGGCTGATTCGCGACGTGAACGACCGGGGAGTGCTGATGCTCTGCGACCCACGCCTGCTGGGCAAACCCTACGGGCGAATCTTTCTCGCCAGCTTGCCCCCCATGTCCCGGACCCGGGCATTGGAACAAGTGGAAGCCTTCTTCGCGGCCGAGGACGACGCAGGGGCGGGGCGCAACGGGCCGGCAAATGGCGATGACCGTGCCGACCAGGCGCATTGAAGGGGAATCCGGATGAAACTGATCGCGCTGGAAACCGCCACCGAGGCCTGCTCGGCCGCCCTGTATCTGGACGGTGCTGTCCAGGAGCGCTATGAGCTTGCGCCCCGGGGGCATGCGGGCCTGATACTCCCAATGATCGAGGGCCTGCTCGGCGACGCGGGTGTCGCGCTGCGCGCCCTCGACGCGGTCGCAGTGGGGCAGGGGCCGGGGAGTTTCACGGGCGTGCGGGTGGCTGCGGGTGTCGCCCAGGGCATCGCGTTCGGCGCCGACCTGCCGGTGGTGGCGGTGTCCAGTCTTGCGGCCCTGGCCCAGACCGGCATGGACGAGGCCGACGCGCCACGGGTGTTGGCCGCCATCGACGCCCGTATGGAAGAGGTCTATTGGGGAGCATATTGCTGTGATGACCAAGGACTGGCCGCACTGATCGGCAGCGAAATCGTGTGCGACGCCGCCGACGTTCCGCTCCCCGACGAACAGGGTTGGGTGGGCGTGGGTAGCGGTTGGGGGCGCTACGCCGATGTGCTCCGTCGGGTCTTGGCCGAACGCGTTGCGGGTACGGATGCCGAGCGCTATCCGCGGGCCGCAGCGGTGGCCCGGCTGGGCGCCGCCGCTTTCGCCCGCGGCGAAACCCTGCCGCCGGAAGGCGCCGCACCGGTGTATCTGCGCAACGACGTGGTCCGCGCACGGGGGAAATAGCGGCACTTCCTACCCTCGATGGGCTGTGGTTGAACGGCCGCCGCCACGCCATTAGGCTGATTCACCCAACGCTGATATCAAGGAAGCCGTCTATGGCGGAGTTGAGCAAGCCCGTCCGCATCCTGGCCGACACCGGGGAGAAGGGTAAGATCATCAAGAAGCTCGAAGCGATTCCGGGTGTGAGTCTGGATTTCGAGCCGCTCGATCTCGGTGACTACATCCTTGGTGAGGGAGTGGCGGTGGAACGCAAGTCCGCCACCGACTTCATTCTCAGCATCGTCGACAAGAGCCTGATCGACAGCGCCGCCCAGCTCAAGGCGAGCTTCGATGCACCGGTGTTCCTGGTCGAAGGCGACATGTTCGAAGCGCGCTTTCACCAGAAGGCCTTCGACGTGCATCTCGCCCTGTCGTACATGACGGTGATGCAGCGTATCCCGGTGCTGTACAGTCGGGACGAGGAAACCAGTGCGGCGTTGATCTATTGCATGGCCGCCGACGCCCAGCACCATCTGGGCAGCGGCGTGCCCGAGCGCATCAACAAGCCGGCCATTCGGCCCGAGCTCCAGCAGTACCTGCTGCAGGGCCTGCCGGGGATAGGCGGTTTCGAGGCCGAAGCGCTGCTCACCGAATTCGACAGTCCCGCCCGGGTGTTCGCCGCCAGCACCGAGGAGCTGGCGCAGGTGGACGGCATCGGCCCGGAGCGGGCCGCCCGCATCCGCGAAGTGCTGGACAAACCCTGGTAACTCGTTTTCCCCCGTTAGGTTCCTTAGGCGCCGGCATCCCGTCCGGGCGCGATGGCTGCGCCCATTGCAAAGGTTGACACAGTGACTACCGATGTACTCGATGACGTACTCGCCGTGGTGGAGGCCAACCCCCACGGAGGACCTTCCCTGGTGCTCTTCGCGCTGGTCAAGACGCTGTCGGCGCGCAACGGTCAGTACCTGTACCTGTTGAACAAGCTGCGGGATATCGACCCGCAGTTCCGGGATCTGGCCTACCGGCTCATGGAACGGATGGCGCAGGGCCACAACCGGGGTGCGGACTGGGACGCGGCCGTGGAGCGCATGGAACAGGCCATACGCAATGCCCGTTGAGAAGCTGACGACGCTGGAAGACCTCGCCATCGGTCCGGGTTACCGGGAACTACCCAGCGGCTTTTATCGGCCGGTCATTCCCGAGCCGCTTCCGGGCGCCCACCTGGTGAGCTTCAGTCCCGACGCGGCGCGGCTGCTCGATCTGGATCCGGCCGAGGCGGAGCGTGAGGAGTTCACCCAGTACTTCGCCGGCAATCGTCCCTTGCCGGGCGGTGAAACCATAGCCTTGTGCTACGCGGGGCACCAGTTCGGCGTGTGGGTTCCGCAACTCGGTGACGGACGGGCCATCCTCGTGGGGGAGGTCGGCAATGGCCGCGGCGAAACATGGGAGGTTCAACTAAAGGGAGCCGGCCGCACGGATTTCTCCCGCGGCGGCGACGGCCGGGCGGTGCTGCGTTCCACCATTCGTGAATATCTCTGCAGCGAAGCCATGCACGGGCTTGGTATCCCCACCACCCGAGCGCTGTGCATCGTCGGCTCCGAGCTGACCGTGTACAGGGAGGCGCCCGAGCCCGGCGCCGTGCTGACGCGCCTCGCACCCAGCCACGTAAGGTTCGGGACGTTCGAATGCTTCGCTCATATGGGAAGGGCCGACCTGGTACGCGCCCTGGCAGATCATGTCATCGCTCGCCATTTTCCCGACTTACGCCAACGCGAGGACGGCTACGCACAGTTCTTCGAGCGGGTGGTGGACCGTACTGCGGTGCTCATGGCCCAGTGGCAGAGCGTGGGCTTTGCCCATGGCGTGATGAACACCGACAACATGTCGGTCCTGGGCTTGACCATCGACTACGGACCGTTCGGTTTCCTGGACGATTACGATGCGGGTTTCGTGTGTAACCACTCCGACTTCCGCGGTCGCTACGCTTTCGACCAGCAGCCCAAGATGGGGCTGTGGAACCTGGTCTGCCTCGCCGAGGCGTTGCTGTGCCTGATCAGCGAGCGCGAAGCCCGCGACGCCCTGGACGGCTATCAGTCCCGCTTTGCGTACGAATTCCTTTCCCGCATGCGCGACAAGCTCGGCTTGACCCAGGCGCGGGCAGAGGACGAAGTCCTGATCAGCGACCTGCTGGCGCTCCTGCAGGCCGATCGGGTCGATTACACGAATTTCTTTCGTGCCCTCGGCAATTTCGCGACGGACACGGAGTACGATGGCGGCGTGGGCGGGCTGTTCCACGAGCAGGCGTCGTTCCTTTCCTGGGCGGAGCGTTATCGGCACCGGCTGCGCTCCGAAGGTACCGATGATGCGCGCCGCCGCACGTCGATGAATCGCACCAATCCCAAGTTCGTGCTGCGCAACTATCTCGCCCACAACGCCATCGTCCAGGCGGTTCGTGAGCGCGACTACGGCGAGGTGGACCGGTTGCTGCGGCTGCTCAGTCGACCCTTCGAAGAGCATCCGGGGATGGAAGCCTATGCCGAGCCGCCTCCCGAATGGGGGCGACGTCTTGCGGTGAGCTGTTCGAGCTGAGCTACCGTCCTCGATCGGCGTCCGCCGGGCCGGTCTCCGGCGCGGTTGTATGGGTCCTGTTGGGATATCTTCATCACGCCGGGCTCAGTCCGGCCAGACAGCTGTCGCAGATAGTGTGCGTGAGCCCGGGCAGCTTCGGCGTGTCGAACAGCCCGAGTCGGGCAATCGCTTCCTCCGCCTCCAGCCATTGATCGGCGCTCACGGCGATCCGCTTGCACCAGCTGCACATGCGCAGCAGCTCCCTGCCGCGCTCCACACCCCGGTCCAGCAGGGCCACCGGCGCTCGCCGTTCCAGGCGCAGAACCCGTCCCGTGAGCCGCAGGCGGCCGCCGTCCAGAGGCTGGATGTCCAGCTGCATGTAGCGGCGCAGAGCGGGTGCGTCGCAGCGAAACGGGATGGTGACCGCATTCCCGCTGCGACGGGTTCTGGCGAAGATCTCCCGGTACAGCTGGGTGGTTTCCGGATCGGCGATGAAACCCCACAGGGAGTGATGGAGCACCGCCTCGGCGGTCAGCTCCGGGGCATCGTTGGCAGTGGCGAATGCGCACCAGGCGTCGTTGACGAAAATGATGGAATCCGCGCTGTCGACGCAGTAGGTGTAGGTCTCGTAGTCCGTCCCTGCCGGCATCGGAACCCCCGGAATCCGGGTACCAGTGCATGCGCCGAGCGCTGCAAGTCATGGCGCGAGCGGTCGCCACCTCCAAGGTTCGTCCGTCGGTGGGCGGTGTGCAAGGGCAGCCGGGGAATAAATAATGTAAATAGTACGTCAAATCCCATGCAGGTACGCAAATCGCGCACAAGGCCGGGGAGGCCGCCATAACACGGTTGGAGGAAATGGGACAATGCGTAGAAAAATCAAATGCCTTGGGATATTGGCCGCAGTGCCGCTGGTATTGCTCGCCACGTCCGCGGTGCAGGGCGCGGGCAAGGCCGGTCAGGGCCACGATTACCGGACTTTCCACGCCAACGACAAGATCGTCTACGGCAACATCGCCGATTCCTACAAAGCCGATCTGGTGATGTATCTGGCCGGCAACCAGTTCATGGTCATGGAGGATCTGATGAAGGACTTCCAGGCCCGCCATCCGGACATCAAGACCGTCTACGTGGAGACCATTCCGCCTGGCCAGATCCTGAAGGGACAGTTGCTGAAGCAGGGGACGATCGAGGGCCAGAAAACGGCCCGCAACCCGGACCTGTTCGCCAGCGTCAATCTGGGTCATCTCAAGAAGCTGGCCGCCAAAGGGATGATGGACCAATACATCATCTACACCCACAACAAGCTGGAGCTGATGGTCGCCAAGGGCAACCCCAAGCACATCAAGGGACCCATGGATCTGGCCCGGGACGATCTGGTGAAGTCTCTGCCGAATCCGCTCACCGAGGGCATCTTCAAGTTCTATGGGTCACGGATGCTGAAGGATCTGGGAATTCATCAGAAAGTCACGGGCGGCGCCCAGTGCAAGAGCTGCTGGGCGGTGCCCGGCAAGACCTGGTTCACGTCGCGACATCATCGGGAGACGCCCTACCGGATCGAGCATGGGCAGGCGGACGTCGGTATCGTGTGGACCACCGAAGTGGCCTATGGCAAATCCCAGGGCCGTCCCATCGAGGGTGTGGCGATTCCCGCTCCCCATAACATGCAGGCCAAGGTGGGCTACGCCATTGGGGCCATGAACAGCGGCCGAAACCAGGACAATGCCAAGCGCTTCCTGGCCTACCTGGGTACCGATGCGGCGCAGAACATCTATTCCAAGCACGGCTTCATCAAAGCCAGCGCCGAAGAGCTTACCCTCAGGCAAATTCCGGTGAAGTGAAGGGGGATCGGCGTCGGACGGGCCGCCGCAATGGCGGTCCGTTCCATTTGCGGCCGCGTCGTTTCAGAGCTGCCGAGGCGCAACGCGAACCCCCCGTTGTCTTCGCGCGGCGGCCTCTTAATATCCCGGAATGCCCAGCCAGCGGGTCCACGACTCGAACAGGTTCCTGTCCAGGGCGGCGGCCACCGAACGGGGTGCCAGGTCGGCGCTGAACACCGCGTCGCCGTCCAGGGTGACGCAATGGCCGGCGCATTCGTCCAATATGAGGTACCCCGCGGCATAGTCCCACAGCCGCTGTCCGCCATGCAGATAGACATGGCCGCGCCCGCAGGCGATCCAGCACCAGTCGAGGGCAACCGCACCGAAGCTGCGCTGGGAACCGAAGGGATGAGTTGCCGCGATGCGCCCCGCCAATGCCGGTGTGAGCCTCTTGAGGTCCACCAGGGCAAGACAGTCGGCCAGTGGAGGGGCCGCTGAGGTCGATGTGGGCAGCGCCCGGCCGTTGAGCCGCGCGCCGCCATCCTTGCGGGCTGTGAAGCATTCGTCCCGCACGGGGTCGTAGACCAACCCCAGCACGGGCGCGCCTCCGGCCAGCAGCGCCAGCGACACGGCGAAGTAGGGTATGCCGTGGGCGAAGTTGCGGGTGCCGTCCAGAGGGTCCAGGCACCACAGCATCCCACCGTCACGGTCGAGCAGCTGCCGTTGACGGTCGGTAGGCATCTCCTCGGCCAGAAAGGCGATGGTCGGCCAGCGTTCGGATAGCGCGGACTGCAGTTGGTCCTGCATCCCGCAATCGGCCTCGGTGACCAGGCTGCGGTCGCCTTTGTATCGAAAGTCGATATCCCCGAACCGGTCCAGCAGCTCGGTGCGGGCCAAGGGCACGACGATGTCGGTCAGTGTATCGAGGTCGGGGAGATTCGCCGAGGTATCGGTCATGGCAGCGAAGGCGCGCCGGTTACTCCGCCAGACCGATGGAGAACATGGTTTCCAGGTCGTGGCGGGAGTAGGCCTTGAACGCAATGAGTGTCTCGGTGTCCCGAATGCCCTGGGCAGCCTGCAGGTGGTTGGTGACCAGATCGGCCAGTTCCTCATTGGTCGCAGCGCGGATGACGGCAACCAGGTCGAAGCGTCCGCCAACCGAGTACACCTCGGAGATGCCCGCCATGTCGGCGAGCTGCCCGGCGACTTCGTTGACGCGGCCCCGTTCGGTCTTTAGCAGGACAATGGCAGTAACCATGAAGTGGCTCCTTTGAAGGTTGTCGGTGGCGCAGCGGTCGTCGGTAGCCCCGGGCTTGCTTGACCCGCGGGACGGTGCGTAACGGCCGCCCGTTATCCGGGCATTGAACGTGCCCGCGGCAAGGCCATCGCCGCCGCCTTCCGCTATAGTGCGCCGCTGCCCTTCAGCAGTCGATACACCGATTCCGCCAGCAGCCGGTAGCCTTGCGCGTTCGGGTGCACACGGTCCGATTTCCACTCGCTGTGGGATTCCAGCTTCGCCAATATCCGACCATCGTAGGGTATGTGGAACCGCTCCGCGAGTCGCCCGTACAGGGGCGCGGCGTGCAGGCCGAACAATGCGGGCCGTGGCACACCCAGCAGAATGACCGGTACTTGATTTCGGCGGGCCGTGTGCAGCATGACGGCCAAATTGGCGGCGAGGGCGTCCGGACTGCGGTGGCGCAGCAAATCGTTTCCCCCATGGCACAGCACCAGCAGGTCGGGGTGGTAGCGTGCGAATATGGCCGGCAGCCGCGCGGCGCCGGCGGCGCTCAGCTCACCGGGCACGCCGGCATTGATGACCCGGCGGCCCGTCAAGCGGGCCAGATCGGCCGGATAGCTGTGTTGCGGGTCGGTGCCGGTACCGTAGGTCAGGCTGTCGCCGAAGGCGACGATGACGGCGTCAGGCGCCAGCGGCGCAAGCTGCGGTTGGTGCCGTCCGCAACCTGCCAGAAGCGCCAGCACGGCGCCCAGCAGGAGCGCGTTCAGGCGCAGGTCCAATGTGAGCCGGCGGTTCAATGTCGCCACCACAGGGACGCTTCCGGCACATAGGTGACGATCGCCAGCCACACCAGCATGATCACCAGAAACGGTAGAGCGGCCCGGAACAGCGACAGCACCGGTCGGCCGAAGCGCTGGCTGGCAATGAACAGGTTGATGCCCACCGGCGGTGTGCTGTAGCCGATCTCCAGATTGGCCAGAAACAGGATGCCCAGATGGATGGGATCGACGCCGAACCGATGGGCCAGCGGCAGGATCAGCGGGACCACCACCACGGTGGCGGAGAAGATGTCCATCATGCAGCCCAGCGCCAGCAGAAACACGTTGAGCAGGGCCAGGAAGGCCAGTTGGCTGTGAATGGAGCCCTGCAGCCAGTCGAACAGGCGGGTCGGAAGCTGGGCGTCGATGAGCAGGTTGGTAAGGCCCATGGCTACGCTGAGGATGATCAGTATGCTACCCACCAGCATGGCGGTCTCGCTCAGCAGCCCCGGCAGCTGTCGCCTGAGCTCGAGGGTACGGTGGATGGCGCCTTCCAGGACAAGCACATAGGCACCGGCGCAGGCGGCCGCTTCGCTGACCGTAACGTAGCCGCCGAAGATACCCACCACGATGGCGACCGGCAGCAGCAGATCCCATATGCCCAGACGCAGGGCGCCCGCCAGCGCCCGGGCGGAAAACGGCTGGCGGGGCATGCTTGCATGGGCGCCGGTGTAGACGCTGTACACCGCCAGCATGACCAGCAGGATAAGCCCGGGGACAATGCCGGCCAGAAACAGCTTGTTGATGTCTACCCCCGCCACGATGCCATACACGAGAATGGCCAGGCTGGGCGGAAACAACAGTCCCAGGGATCCCGACGTGGTCAGCAGTCCCAGGCTGAACCTTTCCCGGTATCCCACCGTGGTCAGCATGGGAAACAGCAGACCGCCCAGCGCCAGGATGGTCACCCCGGAGGCGCCGGAGAATGCGGTGAAAAAAGCGCATGCGGTGATAGCTACGGTGGCCAAGCCACCGGGAAGCCAGCCCAGCAGCGCGTTGAACATCCGGATCAGCCGCTGAGGGGCGCCGCCGGCGGCCAGTACCACGCCCACAAAGGTGAACAGCGGGATGGCCATCAGGTTGGGGGAGCCCGCCACCCGGTTCAGTTCGATGATGAGCACCGCCGGGTCCAGGCCGGCATGATGGGTTGCCAACAGGGCGCCGGCGCCCAGCACCACGAACAACGGCAGTCCGATGCCCGCCAACAGGATGAGCAGCAGGACCGCGCCCGCGATCACCGGTCGTCCTCCGGAATCTGCCGTCCGGCCAGTGCGTCCAGGGCGAAGTGCAAGGCCAGCAGCACGAAACCGACGGGAATCACCAGATCCATGAGAGTGGCCCACCTGCCGTCCGGGCCGGCATAGCGCCAGGAGACCTGCCAGTAGTGGACGGCCGCCCAACCCAGCAGCGCGCATACGGTGGCGCCCAGCGCGTCCAGCGGTCGGAACAGACGACGTTGCCAGTGCCCGGGTATCCAAAGCGCCAGCACGTCGATCTTTATGTGACGACGGGCATCCAGCGCCAGCGTCGCACCGAAGAACAGTACATAGAGGACCAGGTGGCGGGCCAGGGTGTCCAGCAGGGGGAAGCCTGTGTCGAAGAAGTTGCGGGCAATGATCTGGGTGAGGGTGAGGCCGAGCAGGCCAAGAAGGCTGGCGCCGGCGAGCACGCCTTCCAGACGCACCAGCCAGTCTCTGATCATTTCAACGCCAACCGGGGTTGGCGCATCACTTGCCATCGCGGGCGCGGTCTGCCGGATGGGACTGGCGGTACTTCGCCAGCAGCTTGTTCGTGCGCTGGAACTCAGCCTTGGGAATATAGCCGCTCGCCATCAAGGTGGCAGCCGCCTTGTCCCGTATCTTGTACAGAGCCTTCGGGTCGACGTGATCTGCGGGCAACGTGAACTTGATACCCTGATGTTGCAGCACCTGCAGGCTCTTGCGGTTGTCCTTGCGGGTGGCTTCAATCAGCTTGTGGCCGGCTTCGCGGCCGGTGGTCTGCAACAGTTTCTGCAGGTCGGGTGGCAACCGGTCGAAAAACCGGTTGGAGACCACCAGGGCGCCGATGCCGTCGGCCATGGGCAGCTTGGTCATGTAGTTGACCTGGGTGAACCACTGCAACGCGATGGCCGCCAGCGGGGTGCAGTACACGGTATCGATCAGCCCCGTGGAAAGACTGGTGAACACGTCCGTGATGGACAGGGGCACCGGGGCGAGATCGCTGGCGTCGAAGAAAGCCTCCCCGAGGGGATCGCCCTGCCACAGCCAGATACGTCGCTTCTTCAGGTCGTCCAGGGAATTGATGGGCTGTTTGGAAAAGAAATGCACGAAGCCCACTTCCATCCACCCCAGCAGCCGGAAGCCATGCTGCTTGAAGCCGCGGCGGAAGGAGGGCATCAGATGATGGCGGACGTAGTCGATTTCACCGTAGTTTCGAAACAGGAACGGCATTTCGAGCACCCGCGCGGGGGAATAGATATGACCGATTCCGTAGCCGGTGAACGCCGCCCCCTGAAGCTGACCGAAACGGATCTTCTGGAGCACGTCCGTCTCATCGCCCTGGACGCCGCCCGGGTAGAACTTGAACACCAGACGGCCGTGGCTGCGCGTTTCGACTTCCTTTCCCCAGGCCGCCAGCAGGTTCATCCACGTAGACCCCACCGGAGCGAGGGTGGCGAACTTGAGGGTGTAGGTGGTAGCGGCCGATGCCGGCGCCGCTGTGAATGCAAGCCCTACCGTCAGGGCTGCCGCCAATAGGATGCGTCTCAGAACCACGCCGCCTCCTGCTTGAGCAAGTACCGGGCGCGCGCCCGCGCCATCTGGTTGGCCAGAGCCATCTCCGGCAGCAGACCCTGCGGCGCGTTCACGACGGCGGTGAGGCGATCATGGAACGCCTTGCGGTTCTGCTCCTGACGGTCCAGGTACTGGGCCCGCAGTACGTCCACTATCAGCAGCTTGCCGTGGGTCGCCGCCTGCGCCTTGTCGAAGTAGTGCCTGGCGAGCTTCATGTTGCCCCCGAACATGGGTGAGCGGCTGCCGTAGTAGACCCCGAAGAACAGGTCGGCGCCGGCGTAGTAATAGTCTTCCTGCAGATCGAGGACGCGCTTCATGAGCGCAGCGGCCCGGGTCAGTTCGGCGATGGCGGTAGGGTTGTCCCGGTTCATGTCAATCCATTCGGCCCAGCAGGTGGCCGTCCAGAACAGCGCCGGTACCGCCCGGCGACCCAGCTGCGCCACTTCGGCATTCAGTTGCCGCAAGGGCATGCGGGTGATGTCGCCTTTCAGGCCGGCGACGTTCAGCGCGACGCGGGCATTGTCGAAGCCGCGCCGGTACAGCTTGCCCGCCCGTGTGGGGTCATGGAGTTCCACGAAGCCGAAGCTGTAGGCGTAGAAGCCCTGGGCGGCATACAGGCGCAGACGCGCGTTGCGGGGATCCTCCACGATCATGCCCTGCAGCATTTCCAGGTTGGCGGGAATGGCGGCTTTGGCGAGCTTGAGGTCGGTCTCCCGGTTCATGGCCTTCAGACCGCCGGCCATCAGCGGCTCTGAGCCGCGCACCACCATCTGACCCATGGAACAGGCCGTCAGTCCCAGGGCCACCGCCAGTACCGCCAGGCGCCGCGCAAACCCGGCAATGGTCATCATGCCGGGAGGCCTGTGGTTGCGGCAGTGGGCAGCGGGGACAGTGTAGTCATGATCCGGTAGCGGGTTATGTCAGCAGGCGGTCGATGATGCGCTCGTAGCACAGGGACAGGCGGTCCAGATCCTCGATGCGCACGCATTCGTCCACCTTGTGTATGGTTGCATTGACGGGGCCCAGCTCAATCACCTGTGCGCCGGTGGGCGCGATGAAACGCCCGTCGGAGGTGCCGCCGCTGGTGGAGAGCTGGGGCTCGATGCCGCAGACGTCCCGCACGGCGGCGCAGGCCGCTTCGCTCAGTGTTCCCGGCTCGGTCAGAAACGGGGCTCCGGAATGGGTCCACTGAATGCGGTACTTCAGCCCATGGCGTTCCAGCACTTCGCTGACCCGGGTGCGCAGCTGCTGTTCATCCGTCTCGGTGCAGTAGCGAAAGTTGAACAATACGTCGAGCTGGCCCGGGATGACGTTAGTGGCGCCGGTGCCGGCGTGTATATTGGAAATCTGGAACGTCGTGGGCGGGAAGAATTCGTTGCCCCGATCCCACTCGGTGGCGCACAGCTCGGCCAGCGCCGGTGCCGCCCGGTGGACCGGGTTGTCGGCCAGTTTGGGATAGGCTACATGTCCCTGGGTGCCCAGCACCGTCAGCGCCGCGCTCAGGGAGCCGCGCCTGCCGTTCTTGATGACGTCTCCGACCTGTTCGGTGCTGGTGGGTTCGCCCACCACGCACCAGTCCATCTCCTCGCCCCGCTCGGCCAGGTGCTCGACTACCTTCACCGTCCCGTCCACCGCCGGGCCTTCCTCGTCGCTGGTCAACAGAAACGCCAGTGACCCGCGGCTGTCGGGATGTCGCGCCAGGTAGCGTTCGCACGCGGTGACCATGGCCGCCAGGCTGCCCTTCATGTCCGCCGCCCCGCGGCCGTAGAGATAGCCGTCGCGGATGCCGGGAACGAACGGGTCGGAGCTCCATTGATCCAGCGGCCCGGTGGGGACCACGTCGGTGTGGCCGGCGAAGGCCAGCAGCGGGCCGTGCTCGCCGCGCCGCGCCCACAGGTTTTCCACCTCCCCGTAACGCAGTGGTTCGCAGCGGAACCCCATGCGTTCCAGGCGCTCGGCCAGCAACGGCTGACAGCCGGCGTCGTCGGGAGTGACCGAAGCGCGCGCGATGAGTGCCTGGGCGAGATCCAGCGTTTCGGACATGGCTTCTGCTGTGCCTGTGCTGAGCGCCGCCGAGCGGCTCAGGAAAACAGTTGTTCGTATTCCTTGTCGCGGAAGCCTACGTGAAGGCTGCCGTTCAGGTCCAGTACCGGTCGCTTGATGAGGGCAGGATGGGCCGTCATCAGGGCGACGGCTTTTTGTGCATCGACGCCCTCGCGGTCTTGCGGTGGCAACTGCCGCCAGGTGGTGCCGCGGCGGTTCAGCAACGCTTCCCAGCCCAACGTTTGCGACCAGGCGGACAGCCTGCCATCGTCCACCCCGTCCTTGCGAAAATCATGGAAGCGGTAGTCGATGCGGTGGGCGTCCAGCCAACGGCGTGCCGCACGTACCTTGTCGCAGTTGGCGATTCCGTAGAGCGTTACCATTGCAGGTTGTCCCGGGTCCCGCGGCGCCGACCCACCGGCTCAGTAGGTCGGCACCGCCCGACTTCAGATGCTTCTCAGCAGTTCGTTGATGCCCACCTTGGAGCGGGTCTTCTCGTCCACCCGCTTGACGATGACCGCACAATACAGGCTGTATTTGCCATCCTTGGAAGGCAGGCTGCCGGATACCACCACCGAACCGGCCGGAATTCGTCCGTAGCTGACCTGATCGGTCTCGCGATCGTAGATCTTGGTGCTCTGGCCGATGTACACGCCCATGGAAATCACCGAGCCTTCCTCGACGACCACGCCCTCCACGATCTCCGAGCGGGCGCCGATGAAGCAATTGTCCTCGATGATGGTGGGACCCGCCTGTATGGGCTCCAGTACGCCGCCGATGCCGACGCCGCCGGACAGGTGCACGTTCTTGCCGATCTGGGCGCAGGATCCGACCGTGGCCCAGGTGTCCACCATGGTGCCGCTGTCCACATAGGCGCCGATATTCACATAGGAAGGCATCAGCACCACGTTGGGTGCGATATAGGCGCCCCGTCGCGCGGTTGCCGGCGGCACCACCCGCACGCCGTCCTCCCGGAATGCGCGGGAATTGTAGTCGGCGTACTTGGAGGGCACCTTATCGTAATAGTTGGTGAACCCACCCTTGATGAAGGCGTTGTCCTCAATGCGGAACGACAGCAACACGGCCTTCTTGAGCCACTGGTGGACGACCCACTGGCCGTCGATTTTTTCCGCTACTCGTGTTTTGCCGGCATCCAGTTGCGCGATGGCCTCCAGCACGGCTTCCTTGACATGGGTTTCCACCGTGCGTGGCGTGATGTCGGCGCGGCGCTCGAATGCTTCAACGATGGTGGCTTCGATGTCGTTCATTGTGTTCTCCAGGTAACGGAAGACGGCGGCGGGCATCTGCCGGTCAATGGCCCGCCTGCGCGAGAAATGCCTTTATTCGGTGAGCCGCTTCCACACATTCATCCAGCGGGGCGACCAGGGCGATACGCACGTGCCCGGCCCCGGGGTTGCAGCCATGGGCATCGCGGGACAGGTAGCTGCCCGGCAGCACCGTGACATGCTGCTGCTCGAACAGGCCGCGGGCGAATTCGGTGTCCGCCATGGGCAGCCGGGGCCACAGGTAGAAGCCGGCTTCGGGTGCGTGCACGTCCAACACCGGTTTGAGTATCTCCACCACAGCGTCGAACTTCTCGCGGTACAGGTCGCGGTTGGTGCGCACATGGGTTTCGTCGCCCCACGCCTTGATACTGGCGGCCTGGGTCGGCGGCGGCATGGCGCAGCCGTGGTACGTCCGGTAGCGCAGAAAGCGGGCAATGACATCGGCGTCGCCGGCGACGAAGCCGGAGCGCAACCCCGGTACATTGGAGCGTTTGGACAGGCTGTGGAATACCACGCAGCGCCGATAGTCGCTGCGACCCACGGCGGCGGCTGCGCTCAGCAGACCTGCGGGAGGCGCATTCTCGTCCGGATAGATCTCGCTGTAACATTCGTCGGCGGCGATGATGAAATCGTAGCTATCGGCCAGTTCCATCAAGCGCGCAAGGCTGCGCTGATCGATCACCGCGCCCGCGGGATTGCCGGGAGAGCACAGGTAGATCAGTTGGCAGCGTTGCCACACGTCTTCGGGGACCCGGCTGAAATCCGGGCGGTAGTCCGTCTGCGCCGTGGTGTTCAGAAACCAGGGCTCGGCGCCGGCCAGCAGGGCGGCCCCTTCGTATATCTGGTAGAACGGATTGGGCATGACGACCAGCGGATCCCCGGCCCGGTCCACCACGCACTGGGCGAACGCAAACAGCGCTTCCCGGGTACCGTTCACGGGTAACACGTGGCGCTCGGGGTCGATGCCGCCTGCCGGCAGGCCGAACCGCCGGCTGAGCCAGCTCCCGATGGCCTCACGGAGTTCCGCGGAACCCCGGGTCACCGGATAGCGTGACAAACCGTGCAGGTGGGTGATCAGTTCCTCGACGACGAAACCGGGCGATGGGTGTTTGGGCTCGCCGATGGAAAGGTCGATGTGAGCCAGCCCTGCAGGCGGCACGGCGCCCGCCTTGAGCTCGGCCAGGCGTTCGAATGGATACGGCTGCAGCTTTGACAGGTCCGGATTCATGATGTGCAGAGTCTTGGTCTGGCGCCCGCGCCGCGGGTTCGGATGCGTCAG
>CAZNBB010000063.1:0-21071 GCA_964571225.1 uncultured Gammaproteobacteria bacterium | reverse complement strand
GCCCCTTTGCAACGCCGTGAGCGCCGCTTCAGCGGCCTGTGCAGAGGTTCCCTAGGGCCTCGATCCGATCGCGCAGGCAATTGAAGCCGCGCCCATTCTGTGAGACTTTACGGGGCGCCCGCCAACGGCTGCGACCGCCCGGTGGCACCAACGCCGGCCCTGGCACTGCCCCGGCGACGCGGAACGCAAGACACTACCTAGAAAAACGGCCGTACCACCCGGAGGCTGCGGGGCGCCGGTCGCCTCGCTCGCGACTTGCCGGACCGGGAGACCGGACTGCGTGACTTACAGACGATTGACCCTGTCGATAGCGGGCGGGCTGCTCGCCGGCTGCTGTGGAACCGCGCTGGCGGCCGTCTCTCCGTGGCATTGCAGTCAGAGTCCCGAGGGCGACTGGGTGTGCGTGCCCGCCGAGCCCGACACCGGCAGCCAGGCTACGGGCGCCGGCGCCTCGCCCCTGCAGATGCCGCAACGGCAAAGCGCAACCGGCGAAACCCCTCCGACAGCGAAGCCGCCCTCCCCCCCGGGCACCGCCACCGCCGCCGGCAATGCCGCGCCGCAAAGCGGGCGGACCGGCAGCAACCGGCGATGGCACTACTGCCGGGTCCCGGCGTCCACCGCCCCCATACCGCCCTTGCTGCCGCCGGGAAGCCCCACTCAGTTGACGGCCGACCAGGCCAGTGTCCGTGGGAACCGCATCTACGAGCTGCACGGCAACGCGGTCATGAACCGGCCGGGCGAGCGCCTGACGGCGGACCACCTCTCCTATGACAAGAGCACCGATGTCGCCAAGGCCAGCGGGCAGGTGCGACTTGTGCAGCAGGGCATCCAGCTCACGGGCACTCGCGGGGAGCTGAATATCGGTTCCAACAAAGGGGAGCTGCAGAGCGCCCACTACAAGCTGCCGGCTCGCCACGCCCGGGGCTCGGCGCAGACCATCTATCTGGAGGGGCCCGGACTCAAGCGCCTGCAGCACGCCACCTACACCACCTGCGACCCCGGTCATGACGACTGGCTGCTCAGCGCACGACAAGTGAAGCTGTTCCAGAACGACGGCGTCGGCGTGGCCCGCGACGTCAACGTCGATTTCAAAGGGGTGCCGATACTGTACTGGCCGTACCTCACCTTTCCCATCGACGATCGCCGCAAGTCCGGATTTCTGATGCCAAGCCTCGGCAACTCCGGCAACTCCGGGTTCGACGTGCGGATACCCTACTACTGGAACATCGCGCCGAACAGGGATGCGACCTTCACGCCCCGTATCATGAGCAAGCGCGGCATCATGCTGGGCACCGAGTTCCGCTACCTGAACCGCCGCGAACGGGGCCAGTTGAACCTGGACTACCTGCCGTCGGACAGATTGTATGGCGCCGACCGCTACCAGGTGGCGTTCCACGACGCCGCTTCCCCGCTGCCCCATTTGTCCACCGACGTACTGTTCAACCAGGTGTCGGACTCGCAGTACTTCCAGGACCTGGGCAACAACCTGTCCACGGCCAGCATCACCGATCTCGAGCGCCATGCCCAGGCCACCTATTACGGGTCCTGGTGGTCGTTGTTCGGCCAGGCCCAGGACTACCAGACCATCGACCCGACCATCCCGTTGGCCAGCCGGCCCTACCAGCGCATGCCGAGGCTGGTGTTCCAGGCAACCCCGCCGCTGGACGCCGGGGGCCTGACTTACCATCTGAATGCGGAGTACGTCCGGTTTGCGCGGCCCGACAACCCCCCCGGCAGCCCGGTGGGCACGCGGGTGAACCTCAAACCCCAGGTCAGCCTGCGCATGGGGGGATCGGCCTATTTCGTCAACCCGACCCTGGCACTGGACTACACCCGCTATCAGCTGCACGACACTGCCGCCGGCGAGCCGACCGATCCCAGCCGCACCGTGCCCCTGTTCGACGTGGACAGCGGATTGTTTCTGCAGCGCAATGTCACGCTGGGCTCGCACCGGTTCCTCCAAACCCTGGAACCGCGGGCCTACTACCTGTACGTGCCCTACCGCAACCAGTCGGACCTCCCCCTGTTCGACACGGGGCTCTACGACTTCAACTTCGCGCAGATGTTCCAGCCCAACCGGTTCAGCGGCACCGACCGGGTGGGTGATGCCAACCAGCTCACTGTCGCGGTCACCAGCCGCCTGCTGGACCCGGACACCGGCGTGCAGGCGGCCAGCGCCAGCCTCGGTCAGATCTACTATTTCCGCAATCAAAAGGTCACGCTCTATCCGAACGAGGCGCCCGGAACGCAGAATTCCTCCGATCTGGTGGGCGAAGTCACCGTGCAGCTCTCCAACAACTGGCAGAGCAGCGCGGACCTGCAGTGGAACCCCCACACCCGCCGCAGCGATCTGGCCCGCTACCAGTTCAGCTACCGACGGGACGATCGGCATATCGCCAACTTCGCTTACCGGTACCGGCGTAATCTGCTGAAACAGACCGACCTGTCCTTCCTGTGGCCGCTGGCCGGCCCCTGGTCCGCAGTGGGCCGATGGAACTATTCGCTGCTGGACCGTCAAACCGTGGATGCGTTCCTCGGCGTTGAATACGACAGCTGCTGCTGGGCGGTGCAGGTGGTTGCGCGCAACTACATCAACGGCATCGGCGGCGCCCGCAATCACTCGATCTACCTTCAGCTGGTGCTCAAGGGGCTTGGCGATATCGGCAACCCCATCGGGACCCTGCTGGAAAATGGTATCCTAGGCTATCGGCCCAATTCCTGAGCAATCCGTCCATGAAAGTATTCCGTTCCCTGTTCCTGCTGCTGGCCTTCATCGGTACCGCAGCCCACGCCAAACCGGACACCCCGCCGCCCCAGGAGATCAACCGCATCGTCGCCGTGGTAAATGACGACGTCATCGTCCAGAGCGAGCTCGATGCCAAGATCAAGCTGGTGCGCGAGCAGCTCCAGGCCCAGAACACGCCGCTGCCGGCGCCCGAGGTGCTGCGCCGCCAGGTCCTGAATCGTCTGATCACTCAGCATCTGGAGCTGCAGCTGGCGTCCAAGAACAACATCACGGTGGACGACGATACCCTGGATGCGGCCATGCGCCGACTGGCCAGCCAGAACGGCATGAACCTGACCCAGTTCCGGGCGGCACTGGAACGGGACGGCTACGACTACACGCAGTTCCGGGACGAAATCCGCAAACAGATCATCATCCAGCGTCTGCAGCAACGGATGATCAACGACCGGGTCCAGGTCACCAGCCAGGAAGTGGACAACGAGCTGTCGCGGATGGCGGCTACCGGCCAGAGTCACGAGGAATATCATCTGGCCCACATCCTGGTGGCGGTTCCGGACGCCGCATCGCCGGCACAAATCCAGGCCGCCAAGCGCAAGGCCGAGGGGATACTGGAGAAGCTCCGCAAGGGCGCCGATTTCCGGGAAATGGCGGTGGCCCAGTCCGATGGGCAGCAGGCATTGAAAGGCGGCGACCTGGGCTGGCGCAAGGCGGGCCAACTGCCCACCATATTCGCGAACATCGTCCAGAACATGAAACCGGGCCAGATCAGCGGACTGATCCGCAGCCCCAGCGGCTTTCATATCATCAAGCTGGTGGCCAAGCGCGGCGAGCAGCAGCATGTCATCACCCAGACCCTGGCGCGGGAGATCGTGATCAAGCCCAATCAGCTGATGTCCAGCGCCCAGGCCCGCAAGGAACTGGAGAAGCTGCGCCAGCGTGTTCTGGACGGCGACGACTTCGGCGCCCTGGCGCGCGCCCACTCGGACGACAAGGTGACCGCCGCCAATGGAGGCAGCCTGGGCTGGGTCAATCCCGGCCAGCTGTCGCCGCAGTTCCAGCAGGTGATGGACAAAGTGCAGGTGGGCCAGATCAGCGAGCCCTTCGAGACCCGCCGCGGCTGGGCGATCGTGCAGGTGCTGGACCGGCGCAAACACGACAGCACCAAGGACTACCGCCGGGCAATGGCCCGCGACCTGGTGCACAAGCGCAAGGCCGAGGAGGCGCTCAATCTCTGGTTGCGCCAGTTGCGCGACGACGCCTACGTGAAGATCGAGCTGCACGACAACAGCTGATGGACGGCCGGTCTGCGCCCCGCCGCATGGGGAACGCATAGTACTGCACCGGCGACTCCGGGCCGCGGCACGCCCAACCGGCGCATGGTCAAACCCGCCATCGCCGGCGACCACAGTTCGAGGGGGGGCCGTGATGCGCGAATTGGAGCGGGCCGACCGGCCCCCGACAAGCACCGGGACACGAGTGAGCGGCCCTGGACCATGGGAAAGACGGTACGCATCGCCCTTACACCGGGAGAACCGGCCGGCATCGGCCCGGATCTTTGCGTGCAGCTGGCCGCCCGCGGCGGGGATGCCGAGCTGACCGCGGTGGCCGACCCGGTAGTGCTGGAACAACGCGCCGCCGCTCTCGGTGTCAGTCTCACCCTGAAACCGTTCGACCCCACCAGTCCACCGGCGCCGCGGCGGGCGGGAGAGCTTGGCATCCTGCCGGTGCCGGCCGCCGCCGCCGTCCGTCCCGGCCATCTCGATACCCGCAATGCACGCTACGTGCTCGAGACCCTCGACCGCGCCGTGGACGGGTGCCTGGACGGCAGGTTCGCCGCCATGGTGACCGGGCCGGTCCACAAAGGCGTCATCAACGACGGCGGCGTGCCGTTCACCGGACACACCGAGTACCTGGCCGAGCGCACCGGCGCCGCGGATGTGGTCATGATGCTGGCGGCGCCCGGGCTGCGGGTGGCGCTGCTGACCACCCACCTGCCCCTGTCGGCGGTACCGGCGGCCGTCACCGCCGGGCGCCTGCAACGGGTGCTGGCGGTGCTGGATCGGGAGCTGCACACCCGGTTCGGCCTGTCCCGACCGCGCATCCTGGTGTGCGGCCTCAATCCCCATGCCGGTGAAGGCGGACACCTGGGGCGGGAGGAAATCGATGTCATCGGCCCCACCCTGGAGCAACTGCGCACGGCCGGCATGAACCTGCTCGGGCCCCTGCCCGCCGATACGCTGTTCACGCCGCGGCATCTCGAGCACGCCGACGCAGTGCTCGCCATGTACCACGACCAGGGGCTGCCGGTGCTCAAACATGTGGGTTTCGGCCGCGCGGTCAACATCACGCTCGGCCTGCCCATCATCCGCACGTCGGTGGACCACGGCACGGCCCTGGATCTGGCGGCGACGGGCGGCGCCGATGTCGGCAGCCTGGAGGCCGCGGTGGCGACGGCCACCCACATGGCGCTGGCCAGCCGGGACGGCGCCGCGCCGGCGTCACACGCCCCATGAGCCACATTCCACGCAAGCGATTCGGACAGAACTTCCTCCACGACCCCAAGGTCATCGCCCACATTGTCCAGGCCATCGACCCGCGGCCGGGCCAGCAGCTGGTTGAAATCGGACCCGGGCAGGGCGCCATCACCGAGCCCCTGCTGCGCGCCTGCGGACATCTGGATGTGGTGGAGGTGGATCGCGACCTGGCGGCCGCCCTGGACGGGCGTTGGGCGGAACTGGGCGAGCTGGCCGTCCACACCCGGGACGCACTCAAACTGGATTTCTGCACACTGCTGCAGGCATCGGACCGGCGACTGAGGGTGGTAGGAAACCTGCCCTACAACATCTCCACGCCGCTGCTGTTTCATCTGCTCGAACAGCTGCGCTGCATACAGGATATGCACTTCATGCTGCAAAAGGAGGTCGTGGAACGCATGGCAGCCGGCGCCGGCGAGCAGGACTACGGCCGTCTGTCGGTGATGGTCCAGTACCATTGCACCGTGCAGCCCCTGTTCACCATCGGACCGGGCGCCTTCCGCCCGCCGCCCCGTGTCGAATCGGCATTCGTGCGGCTGGTGCCGCACGCGCAGCGTCCGGTGCGGGTGGCGGACGAGACCTGCTTTGCCCGTGTGGTGCGCGAGGCCTTTTCCCATCGGCGCAAGACCCTGCGCAACGCCCTGCGCAAGATGGTCGACGAGCCCACCATCCGGGAACTGGGCCTGGACCCCGGCATCAGACCCGAACGGCTCGATTTGGAGGCATTCGCCGCCCTGGCCAACGCCATCAGCGACCAGGGCTTTGCGGCTCGCGGGGACTGAGACATACTGCGGCCATCACGAGGGGGGGATCACATGGGCGGCTACACACACCTGCTATTGGCCGTGGACTTCACGGACGAAACCGGCCAGGTGGCGGAACGGGCCAAACAACTGGCCAAGGCCTTCGATTCCGCATTGAGTTTCATCCACGTGGTGGAGTTCTTGCACATGGATCTGGCCAATGAGCTGGTGCTGCCCCAGGATGTGGAACTGGAAGAACAGATGGTGGCAAGCGCCCGCCGCAAATTGCAGGATCTCGCTCAGCGTCTCGGCATGCCCGATGCGCCCTGCTGGGTGGAACTGGGTGCCACCAAACAGGAGATCCTGCGGGTGGCCGCCGAACAGGGATCCGATCTGATCGTCGTGGGCAGCCATGGCCGCCACGGGATTCAACGCCTGCTGGGCTCGACCGCCAACGCGGTGCTGCACGGCGCTCCCTGCGACGTGTTGGCAGTGCGGATCGCGGAAGACGAAGGAAGCTGAACGGGCCCGCTACCAGCGGGTTCCGAAGGTCAAATAGACACTCGCCTCGCGCGGCTGGACCTGGCCCGTACCCGGGTCTCCGCCGGCCGCCAGGGCCCGCCGCAGGCTGCGGGGCTGGCGCAGCCCGAGCCCCAACGTCGGCCCTTTCGCACCGAACTCGGCAACATTCATGACGCCATCGCGCACCAGTTCCCGGTAGGCGTGGCGCGTGAAGCTCGATGGGGCCTCTGCGCGGTTTACGGTATTGCGCACGCCAGGCTGAGACAGGGCAGGCGCCGCGTAGGCAGCAGTGCTGGCCAGCACGCCCACACCCACCAGAATGGCCAGCAGCAGCAGCGGGTCCAGCTTGCGGTAACGGCGGTTCTGCAACATCCCCCCTCCTCAACGAACAGTGGGGTCCGGTCGGGTGGATTGGGAGCGGACGGCGGTTCGTTAGCCAAAATATTGGCGCAACCGGCTGGTGATTTCCGAGAACCCGTTCACACTGGTGTTTGTCCGCTCCCGTCCGGTCGACGACGGCCGGGGCACCGACGGGTCATCGGCAATTGTATTTATCTATGTGTTTTATATATTGATTATCGGGCTTCGCCGAGCTCAGCCCAACCTGCATGCTACAGGCTCGTCTTGGAACCCTCCCAAGTTGGCATGGGCCGACCGCGCGGGCCGCGCTTGGCCAAACACCAGGCCAGCCCGGTCATCTTCGGTCTGTCCGGCCCGCGGCGCTCCGCTTGGACCACTAGCCTCGGTAGTGGGCGTCCACCCAGCAGCGGGGCAGCGCCTCTCCCGAAGGGAACACCAGCGCCGACTTGGCGAAGGTCGCCGGCTCCTGGAGTTCTTCGCCGGCGTGAAACCGTCCGGAAAGCTCGGTCTTGAACGGGTCAAACAGCGCCTGCAGATCCAGCACCTCCACCAGATCCCCGCTCGAGGTGTGCTTCAGATACATCGCTTGCTCCTCTCCTTGTCGTCGGTGTCCGTCTCGGCAGGACCCGGCGCCGCTACATGCCCTGCATTTCCAGGTCCGCCTTGACTGCATCCACGCCGGCCTGGGCGCACTGCTCATCGGTTGTGCCCTGGGGGGCACCGCTTACGCCTACCGCCCCCAGCAGCATGCCACCCGCGTCGATGGGTACACCGCCGGCGGAGAACACAAGCCCCGGGACCTTGCCCACCGAATTGGGGGACTTGAAGCGGTTCTCCAGCGCCGACGTGGGGCTGTTGAACGATACCGCCGTGTAAGCCTTCTGCCGGCTGACGGTCAGCGTCAGCACCGGCGCCAGCACGTCACGCAGCACCACCTGGGGTTGGCCACTGCGGTCCACCACGGTGACTCCCACCTGCAGGCCTTTATGGCGGCACTCCGTCAGCGCCGCCCGGGCAATGTGCAGCGCCGTCTCCAGAGACATACGCTTGACCGTAATCAGCATGGGCTGATTGCCTGAATCGCTGTCTTGAGCCACTGCCTGGCCACTTCCGAGTGCCGTTCCGAGCACCAAGGCCGCCACCGTCGCCGCCACCCGCAATTGCGTCATGTGCTTTTCTCCTGTCGCCTTAGATATACCGCCGGATCAATGGGCACCCTACCCATAACCTCCAGTATAGACGCGGTTTTTATCCACATACCAACACGCTTCACCGGAACTCGCCGGCGTGCCGGCGGGTCTACTGTAGTCAGGGTTCGGGCAGCCCACAAGACACTTCGCCGGACAAGGCCGGCCGGCGGACCGCACACCCCCCGGCGCCCGCCGTCTCTGTCCGGGTGAACTCCGATGTGACATCATGGAATCAGCGTCGCGCCCCCCGCGCGCCAAAGGATGGCCCCCTATGCCGGATGTTTCCGCACCCACCCTGCATGTGCACGCCGACCTGGAACAACTGAGCCGCGCCTGCGCCGAGCGCTGGGGGGCATTGTGCAGTGAGGCGATCGCCCAGCGGGGGGCTTTTCATGTGGCCCTGGCGGGCGGCTCCACACCACGCCGCTTGTACGCCCTGCTCGCCGGCGACGAGTTCTCGCCCCATACCGACTGGGGCCGGGTCCATGTGTACTTCGGCGACGAGCGCAGCGTGCCCCCCAACCATCCCGACAGCAACTACCGCATGGCCCGGGAGCAGTTGCTGGCCCATGTCCCCGTGCCGGAAGACCAGATCCATCCGATTATGGCGGCCCCGGACTCCATCGAACAGGATGCCGCCAGCTACGCCCGCACGTTGCGCTGCAATGCGCCGCTGGGACCGGACGGCACCCCCCATCTCGATCTGATGTTGCTGGGCGTGGGCCCCGACGGGCACACCGCTTCACTGTTTCCCGACACGCCCATCCTGGAGGAAAAGGCCAAGCTGGTGGCCGCGGTCTACGTGGAACGCCTGCAGACCTGGCGGGTCAGCATGACCTTCCCGGTACTCAATCGGGCCCGCCACCTGCTGTTCCAGGTGGCGGGCAACGAAAAGGCCGAGGTGATCGGCCGGCTGTTCGGGCCACAGGACGACCGGCCGCCGTTGCCTGTGCAGCGTCTGCGGCCCGAAGGCAGTGCGGAATGGCACGTGGATCGGGCCGCCGCCGCCCGCGTGCAGCCGTGACTGCGACCCGCGTCCTGGCCGGTGATCTGGGCGGCACCAAGACCCTGCTGGTCATCGCAGATTGTGAACAGGCCCGCATCACGGTCCGTCACCGCCAGCGCTTTGCCAGCGGCGACTATGACGACCTGGCGCCCATGGTGAGTACCTTCCTGCAGGAAAGCGGCATTGCCCGCCCCGAGCGTGCCTGCTTCGGCGTGGCGGGCCCGGTGGACGACGACGGCTCCCGCCAGCACTCGAGGCTGACCAATCTGCCCTGGCAGCTGGACAGCACCAAGCTCAGCGACACCCTCGAAATCCCCCGCCTGCGGCTGATCAACGACTTCCAGGCGGTCGGTTACGGCATCGAAGCCTTGGCCGACGGGGATCTGCACACCCTTCAGCAGGGCCAGCCCCAGCGCCGGGGCATCCGCGCCGCGCTGGGGGCAGGCACCGGTCTCGGGCAGACGCTGGCGGTATGGCAGGGCGAGCGTTATGAAGCCTTCCCCACCGAGGGCGGACACGCGGATTTCGCCCCCGCGGACGACCTGCAAGGGCAGTTGCTGCAACACCTGCGGGGGGACCTCGGCCATGTCTCCTTTGAGCGCATCCTGTCGGGGTCCGGATTGGCGCGCATCTATCGCTTTCTGCAGGAGCGCGCCCATGCCCAGCCGCCCCAGGAGCTGCACGAAGCCTTCGAGTCGGGGGATCCGGCACCGCTGATCAGCGACATGGGCCTGGCAGGCAGCGACCCCACCGCCTCCGCCGCCCTGGACCTGTTCGTCTCCATCTACGGCTCCCAGGCGGGCAACCTGGCTCTTACCACACTGGCCCGCGGCGGCGTCTATCTGGCCGGCGGCATTGCGCCGCAGATCCTGCCCCGGCTGCGGGACGGTCGTTTCATGGCTGCCTTCCGCAACAAGGGACGCATGGCGGCACTTGCCGACAGTATTCCGGTGCACGTGATTCTCAACCGCGACGTAGGCCTTCTGGGCGCTGCGCTCGCCGCCTCGCACCTTTGACATCCCGGGCAAACCCGACGATTGCAGGGTTTTGGCGCAAGCCGTCCGCAGCGTATCCTTATGGGCTGACATTGGAATGGAAAGGTTGAGTACAACATGAGCGAAGGGTCTGCCTACGATATTCATGTCGACGTGGAGAGCATGTACGTCGAAGCCCAATCCGTGCCCGACCAGAACCGCTACGTGTTCGCCTACACGGTCACCATCCGCAATGAGGGCACGGCACCGGCCAAGCTGCTCACCCGACACTGGATCATCACCGACAGCAACGGCAAGACCCAGGAAGTGCGCGGCGAAGGAGTGGTGGGCGAGCAACCGTACCTGCGTCCCGGCGAAGCGTACCAATACACCAGCGGAACCCTGATTGCCACCCCGGTGGGCAGCATGCGCGGCAGCTATCAGATGGTGACCGACGACGGCAACCGGTTCGATGCGCCCATCGAGCCTTTCACCCTGTCGGTACCCCGAACGCTTCACTGACAGCCCCCCACGGGCACGGCACACCAAGGAACGGCACAGGCCAGTGGCGACCTACGCGATCGGCGATGTCCAGGGCTGCTACGACGAACTGCAGGCCCTGCTGGAGAACATCGGCTTCGACCGTTCCAGCGACCGGTTATGGTTCTGCGGGGACCTGGTCAACCGGGGCCCTAAATCCCTGGAGGTGCTGCGCTTCGTCCGCGACCTCGGCCGACAGGCCGTCACCGTGCTCGGCAACCACGACCTGCACCTGGTGGCGGTCGCCCGCGATCCCGGCTGCACGAACCCCAAGGACACTCTCACGCCGGTGCTGGAAGCCCCCGATCGGGACGAATTGATCGATTGGCTGCGCCAACAGCCCCTGGTCCACCATGACGCCGAACTGGGATTCACCATGGTCCACGCAGGCTTGGTGCCCCAGTGGAACCTGGAAACCGCGCTGCGCTGCTCCGCCGAGTTGCAGGCGACGTTGCAGAGCAACGACTATGGCGGCTTTCTCGACCACATGTACGGCAACCAGCCGCGCGCGTGGTCCGACGATCTCAAGGGCTGGGCCCGTTTGCGCTTCATCACCAACTGCTGCACCCGCCTGCGGTACTGCGACGAACGGGGGCAACTGGCGTTGAAGGCGAAAGGCCCGCCCGGCAGCCAACCACCGGGCTACCACCCCTGGTTCGAAATTCCCCGGCGCGCGAGCCGGGAACTGCGCATCGTATTCGGGCACTGGTCCACCCTGGGCTCCACCGACGCGGCGGGCGTGTATCCGTTGGATACGGGGTGTGTCTGGGGAGGTGCGCTGACGGCCCTGCGCCTGGACGGCGAGCCGCAGCGTGTCAGCCTGCCCTGCCGGGGCAGCGCCGACCCCGGGCGTCACTGAGCGCCCGGAATTCGCTCGAGCAGCACGAAACTGTAGGGATACGGATTCCTGTCATCCGGCTGGCAGTCGGTGCGCTCCACTTCGCGCCACCGGGAGAGGTCCAGCGGCGGGAAGTGGGTATCGCCGCCGAAGCGATGATGGAGCTGCGTGAGGTGGATGCGATCGGCCCTGGGCAACAGCTCGCGAAACAGCTGGGCACCGCCGATCACCATCAACTCACCGCCGCCGGCCGCCTGCTGCGCCTCGGCAAACGAGTGCACCACCGTGCAACCTTCGGCCGTAAATGTCCGGTTTCGGGTGATCACGATATTGTGGCGACCGGGCAGCGGGCGACCGATGGACTCGAACGTCCGGCGCCCCATGATGATGGGCTTGCCCATGGTCACCGATTTGAAATGCTTGAGATCGGCCGGCAGATGCCAGGGCAGCGCGTTGTCCTGGCCGATTACCTGCTCTTCGTCCATGGCCACCACGAACGTGATCGTGACCGGGGCCGTCACTGCCGTCTCTCTCGCGTCCGTGTCGCCTGCCTCGGCCTGTACGGCGCAGCCTTCCCGGCCCCGGACGCTCCCACCACCTGCGCTGCCATCAAACGGCCACCGGCGCCTTGATATGGGGATGGCTCTGGTAATCGACCAGTTCGAAATCCTCGTAGCGGAATCCGAACAAGTCATCCACCTCTGGATTGATGCGCATCGTGGGCAGCGGGTACGGTTCGCGGGCCAGTTGCGTATCCACCTGCTCCAGATGATTGAGATAGATGTGCGCATCCCCGAAGGTGTGCACGAAATCCCCGGGATGCAGCCCGGTGACCTGCGCCACCATCATGGTCAGCAGCGCGTAGGACGCGATATTGAATGGCACGCCCAGGAAGATGTCGGCACTGCGCTGATAGAGCTGACAGGAGAGCCGGCCGTCCGCCACGTAGAATTGAAACAGCGTGTGGCACGGCGGCAGGGCCATGCGCTCGATATCGGCCACGTTCCAGGCGCTGACCATCAGGCGGCGCGAATCGGGCGTGTTGCGGATCTGCTCGAGCAGCTGCGCCAGCTGGTCGATATGACCGCCGTCGCGGGTGGGCCACGATCGCCATTGGTAGCCATAGATAGGCCCCAGCTCACCGTGCTCGTCCGCCCACTCGTCCCAGATGGACACACCGTTGTCGTGCAGATACGCGACATTGGTGTCGCCGCGCAGAAACCATAACAGTTCGTGGATGATGGAACGCAGATGCAGTTTCTTGGTGGTGACGGCGGGAAAGCCGGCGGCCAGATCGAAACGCATCTGGTAGCCGAAAACGCTCACGGTCCCCGTACCCGTGCGGTCCTCTTTGCGGCAGCCATGGTCACGCACATGGCGCATCAGATCCAGATACTGCTTCACGACGAATAACCCCTATGCATGCACGGCCCGCAACGGTGTTCAGCCGGCGTCGGCGACGCCTGCCGGCTTGTGGCGATAAGCCCACCACAGGAGCCCGGCACCGATCAGAATCATGGGGAACGACAGCACCTGCCCCATGGTAACCCAGCCGAACGCCAGATAGCCCAGCTGCGGATCGGGCAGTCGCACGAACTCGACCGAGAAACGGAAGATGCCGTAGCAGAGCAGAAACATCCCGGAAACCGCCATGGTGGGTCGCGGTTTGCGGGAATACAGCCACAGGATGACGAACAGGGCGACCCCTTCCAGCAGGAACTCGTAGAGCTGGGAAGGCTGATGGGGCGGGCTGAACCCGGTGGTGCGTCCGTTGCAGTACTCCCAGAACCGCGAGCACGGCAGGCGCATGCTCCAGGGCAGATTGGCCACTTTGCCCCACAGCTCGCCGTTGATGAAATTGCCGATGCGGCCGGCGCCCAACCCTATGGGCACCAGGGGCGCGATGAAATCGGTCACCTGGAAGAAGCCGCGGCCGGTACGCCGCCCGTACAACCACACCGCCAGCAGCACACCGATCAGTCCACCATGGAAGGACATGCCGCCCTGCCAGACCTTGAAGATGACCAACGGATGGGCGACAAAGTCCGGCAGGTTGTAGAACAGCGTGTAGCCGATGCGCCCGCCCAACACCACACCGAGGGCCGCATAAAACAGCAGGTCGCCGATTTCCTCGGGCTGCCAGCCCGAACCCGGGCGTTTGGCCCGCCGCGTGCCCAGCCACCATCCACCGATGAATCCCACCAAGTACATCAGGCCGTACCAGTGCACAGCCAGGGGTCCGATGCTTACCGCTATGGGATCGATGTCCGGATAAGTCAGCATGTCAGCTTCGCGTTAGGTAGGAAATGGTGACCGGGCAGGGCTATTGGGGCGCATTGTACACGGTCCCATGGGCGGGCAGGAAATGGGGCGCCGGGGGTTTCTACGGCGCCGATGTTGGGAGGGATATCAGACGGTGCGGGCGCGGACCGAGGCGCGGCGACGCCCGGCACAGTCGATCAGCGCCGCCGCGTCGGTGCCGTCGTCAGGGTAGACCGCGGTACCTGCCGACGCGGCACCGTAGGTTTGCAGCGCGGCGAGCAGGCTTGCCGCAATCAACTGCGCTTCGGTGGTGCAGGCACCTGCCAGCAGCACGGCATAGTCGAGGTCATCCAGGCGAACCAGAATGTCCGATTCCCCCAGCAGCCGCTGCATGGCCGAAATCATTCTGTGCTGGGAAGCGGCCAGAAGACGCCGCACGGATACCGCGGCGGCGTCCAATCCTAGCAGCAACAACCCCAGGGGCTGCTGCCCGGCTCGTGCCAGCGCCATCAGCTCATGGAGCTGCTCGCACAGCAGACGATGATTGGGCAAGGCGAAGGAGTACAGGGATGATGGGCCGCAATCCACGTGGGAAGCACCCCGTGCCGTCGCTCCCTTGGGTTCCATCCAAGTCTCCTCCAGCGGTCTGCGTGGCAACGGCCCGGGCGGCCCGCCCGGCGATGGAGAACACCCCACGCAATGATTGCGGTACGAGGGCCGATGGGGCGGGCGCTAACCGGCGGCACCGGGCCGTCCTGGCCGCAATGCCGTCGGCCGCCTGTCCAAAGTTACGAGGCCGATGAGCGGAGAGTCAGTAACAACGGTTACACAGATTCTTCCCGCACCAGGCGGGCCAGGGCTTCCTGGGAGAGCAGTTCGATCTGACCCCGGTGCAGGCGCACGCAACCCATACGCTCGAACACCTTCAACAGGCGACTGACCACCTCCCGGGTGGTGCCGAGCTCGCTGGCGAGTTCCTGATGGGTCATGCGCACCACCCGGCAGTTGCGCTGACCGAACAATTGACCCAACAGGCAGGCCAGACGCAGGTCCAGGCTTTGAAAGGTCACCTGTTCCACCAGGCGCATCATTTCGTTCAGTCGCCGGGACATGGTGCTCAGAATGACGCGGCGGAAAGCATCCGAACGCGCCATGGCCTGATCGAAGTAAAGCAGGGGGATACTCACCGCCCGCACCGGCTCCTCCGTTACCACTTCGGCGGAGTAGGCATTGCCCTCCAGCAGGTTGCTGAGCGTCAGAATGCAGATTTCGCCGGCGCCGGTACGGTACAACAGAATCTCGCGCCCATTTTCGCCCGTCTTGGAGACCCTGATCGTCCCTTCGACGATGAGCAGAAAATTCTGGCAGGGGTCGCCCTCGCGCACCACGACCATGCCGGCCGGCAGCGTCATGGAACGGGCTGCCTGCACGGCCTCGCCCCAGGCGGTATCGCTAATGCCGTCGAGCTCCGGAAATACCGAAAGCCATGCGGCCTCGCTGCCCTGCGTACTGGGAACCATGTTCATCCTCCCTCCTCGATGCGTATGGGACCACCGGCCCGACGGCAGAGGCGGGGCACTGCACCCCCCCACCGCGACCGGGCAACCGAACAGTCGTCACATCTGGCCACTCGTCCGTAAGAGCCGCCAGGCGCATCCCACCGGCCGCCACCCTCGTCGACCGGTCTCCGAGTCCGCCGAATCATTCGCCTGCCGACCGGTCGGACTCCCGTGCGCCCGCCTATTTTCCACCGGTTTTGCGGTTGATTACCAGCCCGCTGACAATATTGCGTCAAGCGACCGTTTCTGGATTCCACCAGGCGGGTGGCCAACCGCGACTCACGCCGGCAGAAGCCGGCAGTACAGAGCCTTCAGATACTCGGTTTCGGGAATGGCCGGGTGGACGGGATGGTCGGGGGACTGACGCCCCCGATCCAGCAGTTGCAGGGAGCGATCCAGATGGCGTGAGCTCTGCAGCAGAATACGCTGCAGGCGCTGGGCTTCCAGGTGAAACGAGCAGGACGCGGAAATCAGCGTGCCGTCCCGGGACAGCACCTGCATGGCCATCTGGTTGATGCGCTGATAGGCCTCGGCACCTGCATCCATATCCTTGCGGCGTTTGATGAACGCCGGGGGATCCAATATCACCACATCGAACTGCTCGCGGTTCTCGCGCAGATCCTTGAGCACGGAGAAGGCGTCGCCCCGGACGGTGTGCACGGCGCCGGCGACCCCATTGCGCTCGGCGTTCGCGGCCAGAGCGTCCAGCGCCGACTGGGAAGCATCCACGCAATGCACCTGTTTTGCACCGGCGAGCGCCGCCTCGATCCCCCAGGCGCCCACATAGCTGAACAGATCCAGAACCCGGCAACCCCTGACGTAGGAGGTCATGCGGGCCCGATTGTCACGCTGGTCGTAGAACCAGCCGGTCTTCTGGCCGCCGCTGAGCGGCGCCTGAAAACCGGCGCCGTTCTCCAGCACGTCCACGGACTCCGGCACCTCGCCCAGCGCTTCCACATAGCTGTCCAGGCCTTCCATGGCCCGTACTGGCGTATCGTTGCGCAGCAGGATACCGCGGGGTTTCAGCACCCGATCCAAGGCGTCGAGGATGTGGTCCCTGGCCCGTTCCATACCGGCAGTGGTGATCTGTACCACCAGCACGTCGCCGAACCGATCCACCACCAGGCCGGGAAGAGCGTCGCCTTCGCCGTACACCAATCGGTAGCATGGCGCGTCGAACAGGCGCTCTCTGAGCGACAGGGCCACGTTCAACCGATGCACCAGCAGGGAACGGCCCAGCGTCTGGGACGGGTCCCGGCTGACCAGCCGTGCGCAAATAAGCGAGTGGGGATTAACGTAGCCGCAGCCCAGCGGCTTGCCGTTGTGGGCCTGTATCTGCACCGGCTGGCCGGGCTCGAAAGCGGACAGCGGCGTGGCGGCCGTGTCCACCTCGTTGCTGTAGACCCACAGATGCCCCGCCCGCAACCGGCGCTCCTCGCGCTTTTTCAGACGCAACGGGCTCGGCGCGGCGCCGGAATCATCGCCGGAGGGGATGGAAGGCGGCATGGACGGTCTCCAGTGGGGGCGGGCAAACCCACAGTCTAAACGCTGGGCGCCCGGGTGCGAACCCTGATCTGAGGGGAAAACCGGGCAGGCCGAGAACCCTGCGCAAGCCCCGTCAGGCGCGGCCGGACGCGGCCGCCCCGGCCACCGAGTCCGACGCCTGCAGGTGGGCTTGAGGGGCCTCTGCCCCCACCGTCGCACACTCGCGGAAGATGCGCTTGTCGCAGGTCCGGCAGCGCTCCCGGTCGAGCTGCTGGAAGATGGCGGCGATCGCCTCCGCCTTGGTGTCGAAGATGTTTTCCCGACCGATGTCGTCGATGTAGCCGCCGCGCTTGAAGGGCTCGCACACGCCTTCCTTGACCTTGCACAGATAGAGGCCTCCACCCAGGGCTCGGCGCTTCTTGGCCTCCACGGCCAGCATCTCGGCGCCGGCCACATCGATGAAGTTGATGCCGCTGGCGATGATCAGCACGTGGCGGCGCTCGGGGTCCTGCTGGTCGAAGCGGTGCAGGGTTTCGGCCACATGATTCACCGCCCCGAAGAACAGCGAGCCGTCGATGCGCACGATGCGCACTTGCGGGCACTGGGGCAGATCCGGGCCGGTGCCCATCTGGTGCTTGGGCGTGGCCGGGTCCGGTGCGACGGTGTAGATGCGCGGCCTGGCAGTGCGGTTGAGATACAGCACCAGGGACAGGATCACGCCGACGTAGATGGCGAACTCCAGCTCCACGAACAGGGTGGCCAGGAAGGTGACCACCAACACCACGGCGTCGGAACGGGTGGTCTTCAGAATCAGCTTGATGTGGTGAAAATCGATCAGATTGTAGGCCACCAGCAGGATGATACCCGCCATGGCCGCAATGGGCAGATAGGCGGTCAGGGGCGCGATCAGCAGCAGAATCGCGGCGAGGGACAGAGCCGCGAAGATCGCCGCCATGGGCGTCTTGGCGCCGGCCTGATAGTTGATGCCGGAGCGGGTGAAGGAGCCGGAACCGGCATAGGCGGAGAAGAAGCTGCCCACCATGTTGGAAAGGCCCTGTCCCAGGAACTCCTGATTGCCGTCGATGCGCTGATGGGAGCGGGTGGCGATGGACCGGCCGATGGACACGGCCTCGATCAGGCCCAGCATGGCGATGGCCAATGCGCCGCCGGCCAGCTGCTTGATGGTGGCCAGGGAGAAATCGGGGGTGGACAGCGGCGGCAGGTGGGAGGGCAGCGATCCCACCAGCCGCACGCCGTGCTCCTGCCCGCCCAGGGCCAGGCTCAGCACGCTGCCGAGGATCATGGCCAGCAGCATGCCCGGCCAGCGCGGGCGGTACAGCTTGAAGACGATGGCCGCCGCCAGGGTCACGGTGGCGACGGTCGCCACATACCAGTTGATGTCCGGAAGCTTGTGGATGATCTCCATCCAGGTATGCAGGAACGACTCGCCCGAGGGCACCTTCACACCCAGGTAGTGCTTGAGCTGGCTGGTGGCGAT
Organism: uncultured Gammaproteobacteria bacterium; assembly: GCA_964571225.1. GTDB lineage: Bacteria > Pseudomonadota > Gammaproteobacteria > DATFLG01 > DATFLG01 > DATFML01. Next base: position 2,814 of record CAZNBB010000063.1, on the reverse strand, counting down.
GAGAATGGCGGCCCCCGCCGTGAAGCCCACCACCACGCTGTGGGAGATGAAATTCACCAGCGCTCCCATGCGCGCCAGGCCCAGCGCCAGCTGATAGACGCCGGCCAGGAAAGTCAGGGTCAGGGCAAGGCGTATGAACTCGGCGCTGCCGGGCTCGGCGAAGCCGCTGAGGGTGCTGAACACCACGATGGAAATGGCCGTGGTGGGACCGGAAATCAGGTGCCGCGACGAACCGAACAGAGCGGCGACGATGGGGGTGACGATAGCCGTGTACAGACCGTATTCCGGCGGCATGCCGGCGATCATGGCGAAGGCCACACCCTGGGGGAGGACGATGACCGCGCCGGTCAGGCCGGCCAGCAGGTCGTTGCGAAGCGTCGTCCTGTCGACCGTGGGCCACCAGATCAGAAAGGGAAAGATCCGGTGCCACAACGTGTTGGCGGGCTGCGTCGACTTCACTCCCTGGGTCCCCTTGCGAGCCTCCGGCAACAGCTCTGCGGAGGAAATGTAAAATAAATGTCAATTAATAATGATACTGCAAAACCCCTCTCGACGGTATCGGAGACTGGCTTCGCCACAGGCCCGAAGACGCCTCTTTGCCGTCAAACCAAATCATAATCCAGTCGGGCGAAAACGGGGGGACACCGGGCGGCGCAGCATCGCCGAACCGCAGACAGGGACGACCCGATCCGGTATAGTTGACTAATTCTGTCAGGAATTAAATGGCCAACGGAACGCAATGACACAGCGCACAACGGAACACCGCAATCATCTCGCCGGCGAAACCAGCCCCTACCTGCTCCAGCACGCCGACAATCCCGTGCAGTGGTACCCCTGGGGACCCGAAGCCCTGGACAAGGCCCGCCGGGAGAACAAGCCCATTCTGCTGTCGGTGGGCTACTCGGCCTGCCACTGGTGCCATGTGATGGCCCACGAATCCTTCGAGGACCCGGAAACCGCCGAGGTCATGAACCGCCTGTTCGTGAACATCAAGGTGGACCGCGAGGAGCGCCCGGACCTCGACCGCATCTACCAGACCTCCCACATGCTGCTCACACAGCGGCCGGGCGGCTGGCCCCTGACACTGTTTCTGACCCCGGACGATCAGGTGCCCTTCTTCGCCGGCACCTATTTTCCCCGCGAGCCCCGCCACGGGCTGCCCGCCTTCAAGGACCTGCTGGAACGCATCGCCGAGGTGTGCGAGCAGCGCCAGGACGACATCCGCCAGCAGAACCAGTCCCTGGTGGAGGCCCTGCAGTCCATGAGCGGCGCCGGTGCCGCCCCCGGCGAACCCGGCCCTCTGCCCCTGGACGTGGCCCGCCAGCAGCTGGAGAAGAGTTTCGACGAGCGGCTGGGAGGTTTCGGACAAGCGCCCAAGTTTCCCCACGCCACCAACATCGAGCGTCTGCTGCGCCATTGGGCCGGCTCCCAGGACCAGCAGGCGGGGGATCGACGGGCGCTGGAAATGGCCACCTTCACCCTGCGCCGCATGGCCCTGGGAGGCATCTACGATCAGCTGGGGGGCGGTTTCTGCCGCTATTCGGTGGACGACCGGTGGATGATTCCCCACTTCGAGAAAATGCTCTACGACAACGGCCCGTTGCTGGCGTTGTACGCCCAGGCCTGGGCCGCCACCGGCGACCCCCTGTTCCAGCGGGTGGCGGTGGAAACGGGACACTGGGTCATGCGGGAGATGCAGTCGCCGGCGGGCGGCTACTACTCCAGCATGGACGCGGACTCCGAGGGCGAGGAAGGCAGGTTCTACGTCTGGACCGAAGAAGAGGTGCGCTCACTGCTCAACGACGACGATTACACCCTGTTCGCGCGCCGTTTCGGCCTGGACCGGCCCCCCAATTTCGAAGGCAAGTGGCACCTGCACGCCTATCGCGAGATGGACGAGCTGGCGCGGGAATTCGGGCAACCCGCCGACGAGTTGGAGCAACGTCTGGACATGGCCCGTCAGGTGCTGCTGGACAATCGCAACCGGCGCGTCTGGCCGGGCCGCGACGACAAGATCCTCACCTCCTGGAACGGCCTGATGATCAAAGGCATGGCCATTGCCGGGCGGCACCTGAACCAGCCGGAATTCGTCGCCTCCGCGGAACGTGCGCTGGACTTCGTGCGCACCACACTCTGGCGGGACGGCCGCCTGCTGGCCACCAGCCGGGAAGACCGCGCGCAGCTGGACGCCTACCTGGACGATTACGTCTTCATGATCGACGCCATCCTGGAGCTGTTGCAGGCCCGCTGGCGGGACGGCGATCTGAGCTTCGCCGTGGAGTTGGCGGACACGGTGCTGGCCCATTTCCGCGACCCCGACGGCGGCTTCTTCTTTACCGCGGACGACCATGAGACGCTGATCCAGCGCCCCAAACCCCTGGCCGACGAGTCCACGCCGTCGGGCAACGGAGTTGCCGCCTACGTGCTGGGCCGGCTGGGCCACCTGCTGGGAGAGACCCGCTACCTGGATGCGGCCGCGGACACCCTCAAGGCGGCCTGGTCCGGCATCGAGCAGGCGCCGTTCGGCCATACCAGCCTGCTGCTGGCCCTGGAGGAATATCTGTTTCCGCCTCAGATCCTGGTGCTGCGCGGCGAGCCATCCGCCCTGTGGGACTGGCAGGACCGGGCCGTGCGCCCCTATGCGCCGCGGCGCGTGACCCTGGCCATTCCCACCGAAGCCCATGACCTGCCGGGGCTGCTGGCCGAACGCAAGGGGGGCCCCGAACCGGTGGGCTATCTGTGCAGCGGCACGACCTGTTCGGCCCCCACCGACCGCCTGCAGATGCTGGAAGCGGATTTGCGCGCCATGGAAGC